>JBCCWB010000113.1:0-13456 GCA_039194345.1 Planctomycetota bacterium | reverse complement strand
TGGCCAAGCTCGCCGCCGCCCCCGCCGTGATGGTCGCCGAGTCGTTCAACGTCACCACCGGGCTGGGTTCCAAGTTCGGCAGCGAACTCCTCAAACGCGGCTTCGCCGGCCAGTACACCCACATCGGCACCAACAAAGAAGGCTCCGGCGGCCTCTGGCGCCAAATGCCCTACCAAGGCCTCGGCCCCGAAGGCATCGCGGAGTCGTTCAAGTCGCTACTTGGGTAATACCTCGTACACATCCAACACAACACACAATCGGCCCCGGGTCATTGACCCGGGGCTAAATTTTTGCGCGTTGGGCGACGCGTCACGCATACCATGGCTTACCGATGGCCAACTACCAGGACATCTACCCCTCCGACCCGCTCCTGCGTAGCCAGGACGAAGCGCCCGCGTCGGCGGCGGACCTGATGAACCTTGAGTATTTCGAGGCCGACCCGGACACGATGCCGACGCAGGTGTTTACGCAGCACCACATCCTGCTCAACCTCAACGACCTGCCGCACCGCGTCGAGAACTGGCGGGGCGGGGAGCACCGCGACTTCACGTTCCGCAAGAACGAAGTCGTGGTCACGCCGGCCGGACTCGAGTCGGGCTGGCGTTGGCACCTCCGCTCAAAAGTCATCGTGCTCACGATCGACCCCGACAAGCTCGATCGGTTCTGCCAGAGCGAGCTCGGCCTCCTCCTCTCACGGCAACAACTCCTCGACCACCCCCAGTTTGAAGACGAGGACCTCGTCACCGCGGCCCAACATGCGCTCAATGCGCTGCGCGACCGCGGCACCGGGTCGGACGTGATGTACGAATGCCTGGCCCGCGTGCTGCTGGTCAAGCTCGTCCGCAAGTTTGGGCAAGAGCGGGCCGACGCTGTGGCGTTCTCTGCCAGCTTTACCGCCGAGCACTACCGCCGGGTGCTGGACCTGATCGAAGCGAAGTACGCTGCGCCGCTGGTCGTCGAAGACCTCGCCCAGGCGGCGAGCCTCAGCCCGTCGCACTTCGCCCGGCTGTTCAAAGACACCGTTGGCGAAAGCCCACACGCCTTCCTCACCCGCTACCGCGTCGAAAGGGCGGTGGACCAGCTCCGCGACCCGACCCGGGCGCTCATCGACATCGCCCTGGCCTGCGGCTTCTCGGATCAGCCACACTTCTCCCGGGTCTTCAAAAAAATCACCGGCACGACCCCACGGCAACACCGCCAATCGCTCGCAGAGGATCGTGCAAAAAGTCCGTAGCTTCTGACAATCCATTTGGCTGGCTCGTGGCGATCTTAGGGACGTTGAAACCGACCCACCCTCCCCAGGAGCCCGCCATGACCAAGAAACCCCTGCTCTCCGCCCTCGCCGCCGCCGCTTTGACCTCTGCCACTTCCGCCGAGGCCGCCCGCTCCCAACGCGTGGTCTTCGAAAGCCACGGCGACCGGCTCGTCGGCGACCTCTACCTGCCCGACAGCTACCAGCCCGGCGCACGCCTGCCCGCGGTGATCGTCACCGGCGCGTGGACCACCGTGAAAGAGCAGATGCCCGCGCGGTATGCCGCCGAGCTCGCCGACCGCGGCTTCGCGACACTCGCCTTCGACTTCCGCAACTGGGGCCAGTCCGAGGGCAACCGTCGGCAGTACGAGAACCCCACACTCAAGACGCAGGACATCGTCGCCGCCGCGGCGTTTCTTGCCGAACGTCCCGAGGTCGAGCCGACGCAGATCGCCGGGCTGGGCATCTGCGCCAGTGCCGGTTACATGGCCGGGGCCGTCGCCGAATCGGACCACCTGCAAGCGCTCGCCCTCGTCGCCCCCTGGCTGCACGACGCCGAGGTCATCGATGCCGTCTACGGCACGGACAACGTAAAGAACCTCCTCGCCGTCAGCCACGCCGCCGACCAAGCCTTCGCTTCCGCCGGCGAATCGCAGATGGCGCCCGCCGCGAGCACCACCGACGACACCGCGATCATGTTCAACGTGCCGTACTACACCGAGCCCGACCGCGGCCTAATCCCCGAGTACGTCAACCAGTTCAACCTCGCCTCGTGGGAGCCCTGGCTGACCTTCGACGGCATCGCCATCGCCGACCAGCTCGGCGACACGCCCGTGCAGGTCGTGCACTCCGACGCGGCCGCGGTGCCGCAAGGCGTCCGCCGGTTCTACGAAAAACTCACCGGCGACAAGCACGAGCTCTGGCTCGAAGACATCGGGCAGTTCGACTTCTACGACCAGCCGCGCCCCATCACCGTGGCGAGCGACGCCGTCACCCTCTTCCTCAACCAGACCTTCGGCCGTTGATTCGATCACGCCAACTTCTCCATAGAAACACCATGCCCAAACTCACCCCCATCTTCCTAATCGGAATGCTCACGATGACCCTAGCCCCCACCACTCAAGCCGAAACCTACCCGGCCGACGAAGCCGCGGTCCTTACCGTCGTCGAATCCGTTGGCGTCCTGGCGGACCTGGGCGACTTCACCGCTCTCGAAAAACGCTTCGCCCAGGAAGTCACGATCGACTACACCTCGCTCAACGGCGGCGAAGCCCAGCTCATGAGCCCACGTGCATTGATGACGCAGTGGGCCGGCGTGTTGCCCGGGTTCGACCGCACGCGTCACGCCTTGTCCGACGTGGCCGCAAACGTCGAGGGCAACACGGCCACCGCGGCCGCCCAAGTCGTGGCGGATCACTGGATCGACGAGCAACACTGGCGTGTGGAAGGGCGGTACGACTACCGCCTGGCCCGCACCACCGAGGGCTGGCAGATCACCGCGATGACGTTCACCCTCGAACACGAAGTCGGCTGGCGTGACATCTTCGGCCCCGCCATCGCCGCCGCCCAAGCTGCGCCCAACGACTACCTGCTCCGGCAGCAGTCCCGCCAAGCGGTGCTCGATTTTCTCGAAGGCCTCGAAACCAAAGATATGGACCGGGTCAACAGCGTCTGGGCCGAGGACGCGGTGCAAGAGATGCCCTTCAGCCCGCCGGGCCACCCCAAGCGCGTCGCGGGGCGCGAGAACCTGGTCGCGCTTTACGCCGGCTGGCCGGACAACACCGGGGAGGCCAACTTCACCGACGAGTTGATCTTCTACCCCACGCTCGACCCGCGCATCGTCTTCGCCGAATTCCGCGGCGTGACTCATGTCACCCTGACCGACAAGGTGTACGACCAAGACTACGGCGGGCTGTTCTATGTCGAAGACGGCAAGATCAAACTCTTCCGCGAGTATTACGATCCGGCGCGGTTTGCGGAGGCGTTTGGGTTGTGAGGTTCCGAGGTTGGTACTGCGTTTCGGATGATGCGAAGCGTGCCCTTGTTTCGAGATCTTGGCGGCCCCGGGTCATTGACCCGGGGCTAAAGTTTGCGCGGGTGCCGTGGCCAAGCGAAGCGCTGGCCACGATGTATGTACTCACGTGGCCGGCGTCGCGATGCCCCTTGACCACGGCACCCCATGCCCATTCCACCCTGTGCGGAATACGCTCACCGATATAGTGTGTTAGGCAGAGAGGCCCGTGGAGTCTTGCCTTGGCGATCGTTGGCACATGCAACAGTTGTGGATTGATCCAGACCCTGCCGGGCTACCGAGCGGGCAAGGCGCGTTGTGCGCGGTGTGACTATGTCATCTCGCCCAAGTCGTCGGCCGGGCCGATCGAAGCGATGTTGTGGGTGGTGTTGTTATTGGCCTGCCTGCTCGTGGGGACGCAGTGCCTTTTCATGTCGTTCACGTTCGCCAGCGGGGAGAACCGTGTCACGTTGCTGGGCCCGCCGCTTGAGACCATGCGGCTGGGCGGGATCTCGGTCGGCTCGGCGGTGTTGTTCTGCACGCTGGTCGGGCCGGTGCTTTGGGGGCTGGGGATGCTTTATGTCTGCGGCGGGTTGGCGGCCCGCATGCCCGGGCCCGGCACGGCGGGGATCCTGCGCAGCATGCACAAGCTACGCCCCTGGGTCATGCTCGAGGTCTTCCTGCTGGGCGTGATCGTCACCGCGGGCAAGCTCGGGCACGAAGGCCACCTCGCCTACGGCCAAGGCTTCATCTTGTTTCTCATCGCACTGGTCGTCTGGATCATCATCGCCCGCCGGGTCAAAGCGCCCTACCTCTGGGAGCTGCTTCAGCCCAGCGTCGATTGCCCGCACGGCGAGCGGGCCGAGGTCGCGCCGGAAGGCACCGACCCCTGCCAAACCGTCGACACCGTCGTGGGCTGTCAGACCTGTGGCCTGGCCCAACGCATCCCGCGATGCCTGTCGGACCACGAGCTGAGCTGTCAGCGGTGCGGCGCGGAGATCAACGAAGACGAACACAAGGCGTTGGTGCGCAGCGTCGTGCTGGTCGGGCTGGCTGCGGTGTTGTTGTTGCCGGCCAACCTCGTGCCGATCATGCGCATCGCCGAGCTCGGCCCGCCCGAACCCGCGACGGTCTGGGAAGGCATCAAGGTCTTGTACTTCGGCGGCTCGCCGGCGTTGGCGGGGCTGGTGTTTGTCGCCAGCTTGTGCGTGCCGATCGCGAAGGTGTTTGTCATCATCGCGCTGCTGTTGTTCCGTCACCCTCGGCGTGCGGCCACGGCCCGCTGTATGACCAAGGTCCACCGCTTTGTCGCCACCATCGGCCGATGGTCCATGGTGGACATGTTCGTGGTAGCACTGCTCATCGGGCTGGTGCAGCTCGGCTCGCTGGCGTCGGTCGAACCCAAGCCCGGAGCGATCGCGTTCCTGGCGGTGGTGGTGATCACCATCGCCGCAGCGGAGGAAATCAACCCGCGCGTGTTTTGGTCACGCATCAATCGATCGACGTTAACCCGGGGTCAATGACCCGGGGCGGCCGCGGCAACCACGAACGCCGTGGCAACCCCCGGTGACTCACCGGGGGCTAAATTGGAAGACCATCAAACTGGACACCACATGAACGAATCCAACCCCACCCCGCCGCCCGCATCCAGCTTGCCCGCCGCGGTACCGGTGCGTCGCCGCCGCCTGCCGTTTGCTTGGGTGCTTCCTTTGCTCGGGCTCGCGGTCGTGGGCTACTTCGCTTACTGGGCGTACACGCAGAACGAGCCCAACGTCACGCTTCGCCTCGATGACGCCTCGGGGATCAAAGCCTTTCAAACCCCCGTGCGTTGCCGCGGTGTCGAAGTCGGCACGGTCACCGACGTCGCGCTCAGCCCCAACGGCAACGGCGCGACTGTATCCATCCGGCTCAACGCGTCGGGCCTACCGCTCGCCACGCCCGACTCGGACTGGTGGGTCCTCCGCCCCGAGTTCAGCATCACCGACGTGAGCGGCGTCGAGTCGTTGCTCGCCGGGCCAAGTATCGAGTACCGCCCCGGCGATAAGCCTGAGCTGCGCAACAAATCCTTCACCGCGCTCTCCGGCCCGCCGCCGGACGCGGGCATGCGGGGCGGGCTGCGTCTGTTCATCACCTCCGACCACCGCGACGCCGTCGAGCCCGGCACCCTCGTCCGCTTCCGTGGTATCCCCATCGGCCGTGTGATCAGCATGCGCTTGCCCACCCACGGCCAATCCGTTGTGCTTATCGCCGAGATCGATCTGCCCTTCGCCCACCTCATCCGCGAGAACAGCGTGTTCTGGCACCGCAAACGCGCCGTGGCCAACCTCAGCTCGGTCTCCCTCGGGCTCGGCGGCTACCAGATCGACTTCCCTCGGCTCAACTCCGCGCTCGACATCAGCATCGACGTCGCGACCCCCGACAAGCCCGGCGAATTGGTCGAGGCCGACACCATCTTCAAGATGCAACACACCCCACCCGACGACTTCGACACCTGGTCGCCCAACCTTATCCCCGTCGAAGAGCCCGCCCCCACACCCGAAGACAACAAAGCCGCCGAGACCCCCAACCCCGACGACCCCGCCCCGAAGAAGCCCGACCCCCTCGGCGACATCTTCAACTTCATCAACCCGTTCGATTGAACCCCCGCAACATTAGCCCCGGGTCAATGACCAGGGGTGCCGCGGCCTACAACCATCTTCTACACAATCCCCTCACGTCAACCGACCCTTCGGCCGACCAACAAACACATAGATCAACGACCCCAACACGCCGGCCAACACAATCACCAACACCCAGATCAGCTTGTCGTTGTTGCCCTCGAAGTCCCGCCGGACGCAGTCGATCAACGACCAGAGCCAAAAGACAAAGCTGCCGATCCCGATGATAAGAAACGGGACAATCACCAACATAGCCCCAGCCGATGAACCCGAAGACTGCGCGAGCATGCCTAAACCGATAAGTAGATTTTCCATTGCCCTACCGTAAAACACACCCCCACGTCACGGACGGGAATATACCCCAACAACTCCCATTTCTAAGAACACCCAACCCGCAACTTTAGCCCCGGGTCAATGACCCGGGGTGCCGCGGCTCACCCCAACCGCTTGAACATCACCAGCGCATCCACCTCACCCTCCCGCGGATGATCAAACGCCCCGGGCAAACGACCCACCGTTTCAAATCCCAGCTTCTCCCACAACCGAATCGCCCCGGTATTCGTCGACACCACTAGGTTGAACTGCATCGCCCGGAACTCCATCGCCACTGCTTGCATCTGGGAGTGCTCGCACATCAGCGTGGCAACGCCACGGCCCCGCGCCGCCTCGCTCACGATGTACCCACAGTTGCACACATGCGACCCCGGCCCTTGCTGATTCGCCTTCACGTAATACGTCCCGAGCAGCTCCCCTGCTTCATCCACCGCGACGAACGTGGCGGCGGGCACTTCGGTCCACGCCTGTTTCATGGCGGTCTCATCGGCGTCCCGCGGGTACGCATACGTCTCACCCGCCCGCACCGCCGGCGCGATGATCCGCCACATCGCCGGCCAATCGTCTTCCGCCCAACGACGCACATCGATCGACATCACACTCGCTCCCGCCTTACCCCATCAACCCGCCAAGCACCGGCTCCAACACCTCACGTCGCCAACCGCTGCTGATGCGCAAGCCCTCGGGGGCCGGCTTTCCTTTGTCTTCCGCCCGGACCAACGCGGTGAGTTCGCGTTTGGTGAACGCCATGGCGGGGGCGATCGACAAACTTTCGCAGTGCGCCTGGGCCTTGTCCCACAGCTCGTCGAGCCGGGCCTGGGCGGTGTCGCTCAGCGGCTTGTACCCGCGCTTGCGCCGCGGCAACGGCCCGGCCAACGCCTCGGCGGTCAGGTCCACCAGCGTCTGGGAGTAAGCCTCCTTCACCGGCCAAGGCATCCCCTTGAACGACGCCACCTCTTTCGCCTCGGTCACCGGCGTCTTGGCCAAATCAACCAAAACCTGATCTTCAAGCAACGTCCGCATCGGCAGGTTGCGCTCTTCGGCGACCTTGGCCCGCCACAACAAGAGCGCATTCACGATCGCCTGCTCCTTGCGGTTGAGCGTGCCGCCACCCTTGGCTTTGAGTTTCATCTCCAGCGGGTCGACGCGGTAGATCGACGGATCGGAAAACTGCTCGCACTCGGCCCGCACCTTGTCGATGTGGCCGAGCTCGTCCAGGCGTTGCCCGATGCGTTTGCGCATCAGGTGCAGGTAGCGCACGTCGTTGGCGGCGTATTGTTTTTGGTTCGCGGTTAATGGCCGACGGTCCCACTGGCTGAACTTGCTGCTCTTGCCCAGGTCCGCCTCCGCCACCGCCAGGCAGAGCTTGGCCTGCGACATCGGGTACGGGTGCCCGGCAAACGCCGCGGCGATCTGCGTATCAAACACGTTGGCGGGCGGCTTGCCCGTGAGCCGCTGCACCGGCTCCATGTCCTGCAACCCCGCGTGCACGATCTTCTCGACCGCCGGCTCGGCGAGCAGCTCCCAGAAAGGAAGCAGATCAATGCCTGGGGCCAACACATCGATCAGCGTGATCCGCTCCGGCGTCGACACCTGCACCACGCAGAACCGCGAGTAAAACGTCTCTTCGCCGATGAACTCGGTGTCGTACCCAAATCGGCCGGCGTCCCGCAGCTCTTCGATCAACTTGAGCAACGCGTCTTGGGTTTCGACCACGCCCAGCTCGCCATCGGGCACCAGCGCGTGCTCGACCACCGGCGGCGGCGCGGCTTGCTCCGCGTGCGCCTCGGCGTCCGCCCGCTGCCGGTGCGGGCTGCGGTAGTTCGGCCAACCGCCATTGGTTTTCAGGTTGCGTTTGCCGGGCATGGGTGGTTTCGGGGTGATCCGGGATGCTCCCGGGGGTCGTTCCATCGACTCCGGTTCCGCCAAAACCGAATGAAAGCCGTGCGACTATCCCCTCATTTTACACCCCCCGAGATTGTCTGCAGTCCCCCCACTTTAGCCCCGGGTCAATGACCCGGGGTGGTGGCGGCGGGTATTCTGTTCAACTTCGAACCAACCCAACCACCTCCGGAGGTCTCACATGGCATGCTTAGGCGTTCATTTTGCTTTGACGGACAAGGAAGAGGCACAACTGCTCGATGCTGTCGGCAATGACGATGCCGTGATCAAGGTGATCCAAGAAGAGATCGAAGATCGCTGGGACGAGGATTGGCTGCAGGAAACCGATAAAGCTTGGGACGCCATCCACCGCTGCCTCACCGATGGCACGCTCAATGTCATCCCCAAATCTCCGCTCCATCAGTGCATCCTCGGCGGCCGACCGTTGTATTCGGGAGACGCCTACATCATTTCATATCTAACCGCCGAGGAGGTGCAGGGGATTGCAACGGCAATCACCCGCTTCGGGAATTCGGAAATACGAGATCGTTATTTCAAAATCAACGAATCCGATTACGGCATACCTCTTTCCCAAGAAGACCTTGACTACACGTGGGGTTGGTTCGAACCCTTAAAGGACTTTTTCGCCAAAGCAGCGAGAGCCAACCGCGCCGTCGTTTTTACGGTAGATCAATAGTCTGGACCGAAGCCGCGGCACCCCCGGGTCATTGACCCGGGGCTAAAGTTCAAGCGTCATCTGACCTTGGGGTGTCGGGGCAACGCCCTGACCGCCCGCCGCGCAGGCGATCGCCTTGCCACACCCTCGCCCAACCCCCATTCCCCAATCACTCGCTGACCCTACACGCTCGGACCTCCAAATCCCCGCATCCCCTTTAACGCCTAAACTGCTCACATGAGCACTGCACCCACCCAAAACAAAACCCTCCACATCGGCCACTCCCCCGACCCCGACGACGCCTTCATGTGGTACCCCCTGGCCAACTTCACCGCACCCGACGGCACCACGCTCACCCCCAAGATCGATACCAAGGGCTACGACTTCGTCCACGTGCTCGAAGACATCCAGTCCCTCAACGTCCGCTCCGAAAAAGGCGAGCTCGAGATCACCGCCTTTTCCGTCCACGAATACCCGTACGTCGCGGACAAATACGCCATGACCTCTTGCGGCAGCTCCATGGGCGACAACTACGGCCCGATGATCGTCGCCAAACCCGGCACCTTCTCCGGCACGTTTAGCGGGAGCCCCGAAGGGGCCCGCGTCCTCCAGGAACTCAAAGGCAAAAAGTTGGCCATCCCCGGCGAACGCACCACCGCCTGGCTGTCCTGCCAACTCCTCCTCGCCGAGCACGGCTTGTCTGCCGACGACCTCGACTGGCAGCCCGTCATGTTCGACGAGATCCTCCAAAAAGTAGAGTCCGGCGAGTTCGACGCGGGCCTCATCATCCACGAAGGCCAAATCACCTTCCAAAACAACGGCCTCGAAAAGCTCGTCGACCTCGGCACCTGGTGGACCCAGTCCCGCAACCTCCCGCTGCCCCTGGGCGCCAACGCCATCCGCCGCGACCTCGTCGAGTCTGGCGAAGCTCCCGCTATCTGCCGCATCCTCCTCGACAGCATCGAATACGCCCTCGAACACCGCGAAGCCTCCGTCGACTTCGCGTTGAACTACGCCCGTGACATGGGGGCGGACCTCGCCGACAAATTCGTCGGCATGTACGTCAACGACTGGACCCTCGACTACGGCGAACGCGGCCGACAAGCCGTCCGTCAACTCATCCAGGAAGGCATCGCCGCGGGCCTCCTGCCCGACTGCGGCGAGATCGACTTCATCGAGCCCGCCTAACGCCAGCCCCAACTTTAGCCCCGGGTCAATGACCCGCGGCCGCCACGGCCAACGTCCAACACGCATCGCACCACCCGCATGAAACCCCCGACCAGGGACGCGTAGCGTCCCGGCTGTCGCACGCCTCACCTCTCACTCTTCAACCCTCACTGCTTAACCAACTCAATCCAATCAAAATCCAACGTCGCTCCCTCCCCGTCCGCCTCCTCGCACATCAACACAAACTCCGCATACCCCTCCGCCGCAAACGCTTTCGTGCCGAGGTCCCATTCAACATACCCCGCTGCCTTCGCCGCACGCATCGCCTCACCATGGTTCTCGCCATCGATTGCGAGTTGCCACGCTCCGCTCGCGTCGTCCTCCGCAAACGTCCGCATCCGCACCGCGTACTCGCCCGGCTCGTTCACATACACCCGGTACATCACAAAGTCCCCCTGCTTCGCATCGCTCGCCCGCTGCCGCCAACCGTTCGACGCCTCGGCGTCCCGCTGATCCATAAAGTCCGGCCCGACCAAGCTCGTGAACTGGATCAGCCGTTCGCACTCCTTCCGCTCGCTCTCCCGCAACGCCTTGGGCTCGTGGTAACGCACCCAGTCAAACTTCTGGATCCCCGAGTCCGTCGGCTCCTTGATCGTCACGCACGACAAGATGATGTTCATCGGGTCACGCCGATAGTCGTCGGGGATGTCGACGGTCACGACATGCCTGCCGTTCTCAAAAAAGATCGCCTGGTCCTCGGTCAGCTCCATGCCCCAGACGTACCAGCCCAGCGACTGGTCCGACGCGATCGTCATGTTGTGCCCCGTCTTCGGGTCCCTCGGCGGGAGCTTGCGGTGTTCCCCGCCGGTCAACCAGTCGTGCACCCGGATGCTCTGCGCCACCGGCCACTGCGGCTCGCACTCCATGATGTCGATCTCCGCCCGGTTGTGGAAGCGAAGCAAATTGTTGTCATCATCCCCATTCACCACTTCCAACCAATACGCGGGGTGCCAGTAATGCGCGTCGAGCATCTTCGACCGGGCTTCGTAATAGCCCAGCGAGAACCGCCAATCGCTGATGACGCCCGCCCCGACGTAGTTGAACTTGTCTCGTTCGCCGTTGTAGTACGGATACGTCTCGCGGTTGATCCGGAAGTCGCCCGACTGGACGACGAGGTTGAGGTGGCCGTGGTCGAGCACGACGTTGTCGCGGGACATGATGGTGCGTCCGCGGTCGATCCCGTTGCGATAGAACCACTTGTCGTGGTCGAGCTGGTGGCCGTTGAAGCCGTCTTCCCACGCGAGGGCGTACCCCTCGGGCGCAAAGCTCTCCTCCGGGTCCCCCGTGTGCGGCTGAGCCGTGAGCGGAGCGACCCCGCACGCGAGCAATCCAACCGCAGCGAGAGTATGGGGATAAGGAAAAACAGATTTCAGAGATCGGAAGTTCATGAGTCGTACTTTCACGGTGAGTATGGAGTAGGGTTCGATCACCGCAACGCCGAGCGTCACAGCAAAGCTCAGCGACGCCTAGCGTCGCCGTAGAAACATCAATAAACGAGAACAAACCGCCGCGTCCCCACGCCATGCAATGCAGTGCAGTGACGTCGAGTCCGAGGCACGATTCGGATTGAAAGAAGTGTTAGCCGGTAAGCTCCACGCCCCCAAAAGCGAGGGGACGACCCGATATCCAAGCGATGGCCCAAGCATACCGGCGCGTCGAAGCGGTGTCGAGGTTTTTCCACCCACCCATCCCTAACCAACCCCCCAACTTCACCCCCGGGCCAACGCCCCGGGGGCCGCCACGGCGTGCAAAGCTTTCCCACCTCTGCGACTTGTACACCTCGTAAGAATGACGCCTTATTCATTGCTCGACGCTGCCGGCATTTGAGGCTAAGGCTAAAGATAGCGCAAGTTTGCCCTTGACCCGGTATGGGCAAGTTTAAAAACGACTGCTTCAACCAAACAGAACGGTTTTATCCGTGACAAGCATCGCTACCAATGAATCGGCTTGCTATAGATTTACTTTCAGTTTCTACGAAAACCAAACCGCTCGGACAGGGGGTTGGGGGATTGAGACAAATGGCGCAACAGATCGCACACCAAGACGACATACGGCTGCCCGTCGGGCCCTACTTGTACCGGCCCTTCCTGCTTCCAGGTCCCTTGAGTCAGATTCTGAAAATAAACGGCGTGCTCTGGGCTAACCCGTTTCTTGAGGTATCGAAAACCATGCTCTCGACCGGCCCACTCGGCATAACGAATCAAGATGGCTTGGACTTCGGCCGCCAAAGCCTTATCGCTTTGTTGCCCCTCACATCGGCCGACCCAAAGCACATCCTTGCCTTGCGGATCGACCGCCACCTGGAGACACCCAACGATGCCGCCACGCTCAAACGCTACAAATGCTCGGTATCGGTCCGGGTCGGGGACTAGGCCATCCAAATTGTTCTGAACCAAAATGGTTTCATCCACTTCACGTGAATCAACCAACTGTACGGGGCGCTGTTTTTTGCTATCGGCGTTGAGCCGTTGGTTAGGTATTTTCTGTGATAGCAGGAAATAGCAACGGTCCGCGTCATCCATCGCAAGCGCCCAAAGCGTCGGCGTGAATACGCTGCCTCGCTTGGTCGTGAGGGCGTAGGAATAGACTTCCGCCGCCGAGGATTGATCCAAAAGGTCATAGATCCGCCGCATCGTCTTGCCCGAGTGGTTGGCACTATCGATCAGCAGTACTTTGTGGTTGGCCAGTCTGGCGTGGATGCCTTCGTGCCGGGAGTCCAGGCCATCGCTGACGATCCGCTGGCCGTCCATTGTCGCCAGTTGAACCTCGGAATCGCCATGTCGCCAAGTCGCCTGGAGGAAACCCATATTCGGGGGAAGCACCTTCTCATGCAGATCGATCAGCCGCTTGAGCACCCTACGGCCTGAATGACCAATGCAAACCGCAGTCCAAGGCAGATCGTGCTCGGTATTTCCCAGCCTGATAAAAAGATCCCGCAGGTGGCCCTCTACATCGTTATCCGAAAGATAATGTGTCTGCATAAAATCGGCCCGAAAAGAAAACCCGACTTTATAGCCGGGTTGATTGCAATCCGATTGAGTATAACAAGCTGCTGGAGACAGGGGTTACCCCGCGTCGATGTGATTAAGACGGGGCGGGAAGAATCCCGCCACTCTCTGGCATGAAGGAAGCAACTTCCTTGAAAAAGCAATCCGAGCAAACATCGTAAACTTCACCCGTTTGGGGGTTACAGATGCGTCGACGACCGGTCTCGGTTTCATGCAGCAGGATATCGCATTCGCCGTTGTGGCAGCGTACGCCGTGTTCGTTATCGTAGGCTTCCATGCCGTTGTAGAAGTGTTCCCACGTTTCGTAGGAAGAGACGGCAACATCAGATTTTCCGGAATATTTCATCGAATTGTACTGCCGTGAAAGAGGACGTTGGGCGTCAGATCAGTGGCAAATTAACTTCAGGCCAG
>JBCCWB010000112.1:0-13468 GCA_039194345.1 Planctomycetota bacterium | reverse complement strand
GGCGGAGGCGTTGCCGCGGGGGCTTTACATCTTGCTGCTGGTCAAGGAAGCGGCGATCGGGCTCTGCCTGGCGTTTGTGATCACGCTGATGTTCGACACGCTCGACGCCTTCGGGGGGATGGTTGATCTCGCCCGTGGCGCAACCCTGGGCAACGTGTTCAATCCGCTGACGCAGGCGCAGTCGCCGGTGAGCAGCGTGTTCTTTGTGCAGTTGGGTGTGGTGCTGTTTCTGACCGTCGGCGGGCTTCAAGCGGTGCTGGATGGCTTGGGGCACAGCTTTACCGCAGCGCCGCTCTACGCGGTGGCTCCGCCGGAGCTGTTCGGACCGACGTCGGGAACGGTGGGCACGACGATCGGGTTGGTTTCGCAGCTTATGGTCGTGGCGCTGCGGCTGGCGGCACCGGTGATCGTGGTGCTGCTGCTGATCGACGTGGTGCTGGGGCTGATCAATAAGGTCGCTCCGCAGATCCAGGTATTTTTCATCGGACTGAGCATCAAGGCGACGGTGGGCGTCGCGGTGTTGCTGGTGGGCATGGCGGTCACGTTCGGTGTGGTGTTTGAACACTTCGATGCATTTGTGATTTCCATGCGGGGCCTGGTTGAAACGGGAGGGGGTTGAGCATGGCGGGTGCCCAAGACAAAACCGAAAAAGCGACGCCCACGAAACTCCGCAAGGCCCGCGAAAAAGGTGAAGTCGCCATGTCGCAGGAAGTGACGGCGGCGGCGGTCCTGGGTGCCGCACTACTCGTGTTGATCTGGACCTCGGCGGGCATGCTTGATCAGATGCAAAAGCTCACCGAAGCCACGTTGCGTGCGGCCACTCGGCCGATGTCGGCCGAGGCCACGGTGGGCGTGCTCCGCGATGCGGTGGGTGAATCGGTGGTGATGCTGCTGCCGGTGTTCCTGGCGTTGATGGTCGCGGCGGCGGCGGGCGCGTTTTTTCAGATCGGGGCGCTGCTGACGTTTAAGTCCATGCAGCCCAAGCTGGAGAAGCTCAACCCGCTGTCGGGGTTCAAGAAGATCTTTGCGAGTAAGAAGACTTATGTGGAGTTGCTCAAGTCGACGCTGAAGGTCGTGGTGGTCGGGTTGCTGGCGTGGGGGGTGATCGAAGCGTCGCTCGGGGCGATTGTGGCGTTGCCAGGCGGCGGACCCGATGCGGCGATGGTGTTGACGGGAGACCTGATGCGCCGTGTCGCGGGGCAGGTGTTGCTCTTCATGGCGGGTTTGGCGGTGCTGGACTTGTTCTACCAACGGTGGGATTTCGCCCAGAATCAGAAGATGACCAAGGAAGAGGTTCGCCGAGAGTTCAAGGATCAGGAAGGCGACCCGCAGCATAAGGCGGAGCGTCAGCGCGTCCACGAAGAGATCAACACCAACATCATGCTGGAGCAGGTGCGGCAAGCCGACGTGGTGGTCGTCAACCCGACGCACTTGGCGTGTGCGTTGCGTTACGACCCCGATGAAGAGTCCGCGCCTCGTCTTGTCGCCAAGGGCGCGGGGCATCTCGCGGCACGCATCCGCGAGATCGCCAAGGAAGAGGATATCCCGATCTTGCGCGATGTGTCGCTGGCTCGGGCGCTACACACGTTGCAGATCGATGAGCAGATCGATGAAGATTTGTACGACGCTGTGGCGGAAGTCTTGCGTTGGGTTGAGAAGGTTGCGGCGTCGCGCGGGGAATTGCCGGGGTGGGTTACCACGCCAACCGAGACGGCAGAGTAAGTTCAATCTTCCGTATCCCACGAAGAGATACGGCGTTATCGATAAGTTGTTTGTATTGACAGCTTGCCAGCACGACAGCTATATTCGACTTGGGTAAAGCACTTCAAAGTTTTCTCTTTTACTGAATGGGGTATCGAACATGACGACGGTGATCACGAAATGGGCCGCAGGTGCGCTTACACTGGGGCTCTCAGCGACCGCCGGGGGACAGAGCCTAGGAGATTTTTCGAGCCAAACGGCTTCGTTCTTTGAGCCTTGGGCCGCGAGCACCTTGGCCCAAGCCGAGGCCGAAGGAGCAACGGATGAAGGCTTCACCGTCTTTGCCGATAACGGCGAGGAATACTCGGGCGCACAAGGCCTGATCTCGCTGCAAGGCACCCGCGGCACTTTCCTGAACCCGACTTCCGGCACCCTCGGCCAGGGGCAGTTCACGATCCAATATTGCATTCTCCTTGCCGACCAGGAAGCGCCCAACTCCGACATCACCGGTCACGGCATCCTCGGTTCGTACGGCGTGACGGACTGGCTCGAAGTCGGCTTCTTCTACAACGCCGCCGAGGTCCGCGCGCTGGATGAGATCATCGCGGTGGCTGGCCCGACGGTTCGCGCCCGGGTGCTCAAAGAAACCGACGTGATGCCCGAGGTCAGCATCGGCGGCCTCTGGTTCGACGGCGACCGCACCTCCGACGCCCTGTCCCGCCAAGAAGCCTATGTCGTGGCCTCGAAGAACTTCGAGATCGATGAAGACGGCTTCGTGCAGGCTTTCCGCGTGCACGGCGGCGTTCGCCAAGCCTGGCGGCATGATGCCCCCGCTGCGGCGGTCGACAACGGCACGGTTGGTCATGTCGGCGGCGAGCTGTTTATGCCCTACGGCTTCTCGCTCATCGCAGAAGTCAACTCGCAAGACGATTTTTTCGGTCCCCGTACGCCGTTTGCCCTGGGCGGTCAATGGAAGCCCGTTGGCGGCATCCTCGGCCTGAGTGTGGCCCACGTGCAGAACGGCGGGCTCAACCGCCCCGCGGTTTACATCGGCATCGGTGGCGTGTTCGAGTTTTAATCCAACTCGTTCATTCCGTCGTTAAACGACGCAGTGCAAAATGAAAACGCCGTCCTTTGCGGGACGGCGTTTTTTGTTGGGATTTTCGGATGATGCGCTAAGCCGCAAGCGGCTCAATCACGGGAGTTTGCTCAGCACGATGTCGCCGCGGAGTTCTTCGTCGTTGATCTGGGGGTGCTGGCTGCCGTCGGTCGAACGGGGCACTTCGGCGGCGACGTAGTCGTAGAGCTCGCGGACCGTGACTTGACGGTTATTGTCCGAGTCGGCTGCGCCGTCGAGACCCTCGACGAGGTGATAGGTGAATACGCCGTGCCCGAGCTCGGCTTTTTCGTGGGCGATCTCGTTGTCTTTGCTGGCGGTGAGGATCACCCGGCCGCGGCCCGAGGCGTTGTTCACGATCTGGATCGTGCTCATGCCCACACCTTTGAGAGCCACGCCTTCGGTAGAGACGGTCCGGCCACCTTCGGCGATGCCGCCGGAGTAGCAGGTGTCGGCCATGAAGATCAGGCGTTCACAGGGAAGGAGGCGGAAGTAGCGGGCGATGTCCTGCATCGGGATGGCGGAGCCGATGAGGTTGTCGGCCTCGGCTTCGACGGGTAAGAGGTACCGCACCAGGTTATCCGCATCGCCGTCGCCCAAGCCCCCGGCCAGGGTTTCGGGGGCACCGTGGCCCGAGAAGAACACGATCACGGTGTCTTGCTTCGACACGTTGCCGGGCAGCGTTTTACGCAGCGCCTGGATGATGCTGGAGCGTGTGGCGTCTTCGTCGTAGAGCTCGATGTGGCGGCCGGTGATGCCGAGGTTGCGGGCCATAGCGTCGGAGACGGCTTTGGCGTCGGCTACGGCGTAGCGGAGTTTGGGCACGCCGTTCTCGGCGGTGTCGTACTCATTGATGCCGATCGAGACCATGTGCAACAGGCCGCGGTCGGTCTTGCGTTCGACATCGAACTCGGCGTAGTCGCTCTCGCCACGGTCGTCCCACGCCTCGACACGGATGCGGTTGTGGCCGGGCTGGAGCGGGACGACGAAGGCAAACTCCACGAAGCCTTTGGAGTCACTGCTGCCCGAGCGGAATCCACCCCCAGCGACGCCCCGCGAGGTATCGGCGGGAGGATTGTTGGGCGTGTTGGCGACAGCGACGGTGGCCATCACGATGCCCTTGTGCTCTTCAGGGTTGATGGGTTTGCCGTTGAGCGTGAACGCGGTGCGGACGACTTCGACGTCATCGAACACGTGTCCGGTGACGAGCACTTGCTCTTTGGTCGTCGGCGAGAGGGCTTCGGGGCGGGAAACGTAGATGATCGGCCGGGCGTTGCGCTCGTCGACGATGGCGGGCGGCGCAACTTTCTCGGTGATCGCCATCCGCTCGATCTCGAGCTTCTCGAGTTCGTCGGCCTTGGCTTGCAACTCTTCCTCGGTCTTGGCGACCTGGGCTTCACGTTCACGGAACGCGTTTTCACGCTGCTGGATCTCAGTTTCCGCCTGAGCTAGGCGGGTCTTCCACTCGGCCAACGCCAGGTTCCAGTCCTGCAGCTCGCCCTGACGGGTTTCCACGGCTTGCTCTTGCGCCACGAGCTCCCGAGAACGCTCAGCGAATAGCTTGCGCTGCTGATCGACTTCGGCGAGTTGGGATTGCAGGTTGGCTGATTGGCTCGTCAGTGAATCTCGTTGTTCCTCGAGTGTGGCGGCGTAAGCGATCAGCTCCTCTTTTTGCTGCGTCAGGCCAGCTTGCTGGGTTTCGAGTTGCTTGACCCGAGCATTGAACGCGGCGAGCTGGGCGTCGAGTTCGGCATCCCCCCCGGCTCCGGCTTGCGCCGCGGTATCCGCCGCCTGTTTCGCGGCTTCGGCTTCGGCGCGGGCTGCGCCGAGTTGATTCTGCAACAGTGCGATCTCGGTAGCGAGCTGTGCGGTTTGGCTCGTGTTGAGTTCGGATTTGTTGGCTAACGCCTTGCGATCCGCATCGAGCTCCTTGCGGATCGACATCAGCTCGATGCGGTCCGATTCGAGTTGTTTCTCGCGGTCCTCAAGCTGGGCGAGCACGAGTTCGACCTCGGCCCGCTGGGCGGTGAGGGCGCCTTCCAGTTCACGCTGTTCGTCGTCGGTCATCGGCCTTGACGCCACGACCGGGATGCCTGGCGCGGTGCTGGCCACGGTGCGGTTGATCGCGTCCGACCAGCTATCGCTGATCACCTCGGCGACAACCGCCGGGTCTTTGCCGGTGTTCTTGTCCCAGGCGTAGCCCTCGATGTAGTACGACAGGCCGACGTCTTGGCCGTCCTTGGACAGATCAATATCGACGACGGTGAGCGCCCGGGTGTCGCGGGGTGGGCCAGGTAGGAACACGCCCGCCATGTCCAAGGTGCTGGCCCGGTCGGTCGGCAGGCCCCAGTGGGTAAACGCCAAGGCTTCAAAACGCAGCTCGCGCAGGACCACATTGAGCTGCACCGCGGCGTTGTCGCGGACCTCGAAACCCGCGGCTTCGTAGGCTTCGGTCAGGTGTTCTTTGAAGAACTTGGCCATGGGTGTTTGGAGGATGACTTTGCCCTTGTCGCCGGACGCGATGACCTCGCTGCCGTCTTCGCGGAAGGTGCCTTTGAACCGGCGTTGGTCGGTGACGTTGATCGCCACCTGGGGCGACTCGTCGGCCTCGAGTCCGGGGGCGGGCGTCCAGGTGCCCTCGGGCGGGTCGTAGTTGGGGCTGACCTGGATGTTGGGGTGGGTGCAGCCGAAATACAAGCACAGCGACGCGACAAGCGTCACCCAACTCACGGTGCGGGACACGGCAGCGGTATGGCGGGGCATGGTGTTATCCTTTCCCAATCTAGACGCGGGCAACCCGAGTGCAACGGCAGAGCTCGAACGGTTGGTATCGGGTGATCGGCCCGAGCGGGAGGCTGTTGCGGCGCAACGGAGAAAATTATTCAACGATCTCGATTGACAGGTCGACGGTCTGCCAGCGGTCGCCGAAGGCGACTTCAAATGAATCGTAGGTCTGCCCCTCGACGACGACCTGGAATTCGTCGGGCACCGCGGGGAAGCCCTGGGCCGCGACGTCGGACGCGGTGATCCCGGCGATGCTGAACGGTTTGTCGGTCACGATGGCTTTGATCTGCTCGGTCCCGGCGGGCGGGGTGACACGCAGCCAATACGACGCGGTGCCGGGCGTGATCGGCCGGGGGACGACGCGGTCTTTACCGGGGGCGAGTTCGGTGCTGCGCTCCATGGCGTTGGGCAGGAGTTGGTAGGTTCTGCCGTCGGCGGTGCGCATCAGGATGGTGAGGTGGCAGGCTTGATCCACGCGGGCATTGAAGGAAAGGGCTTGGTCCCGCGCGGGCTTCCAGGCCATCTCGTGTTCGTAGTCGAACGACTTGCCTTCGATGAGCGCCCACTGCTCGGCCGGGGCCACCCGGTAACGCTTCACGCCTCCGAGCGTGGTGAAGCTGAGATTCAACGGGCTGGCCAGTCGCGACTGTTCGAACATCGGCCCGGTGGTCACGGCCAGGGATGTTTCGGATTGGTTGGTGTTATTGGCGGAAGTACCGGGGATGATTTGGGCTGTTTGATCCGCTGGAGGATTGACCGGATCGCCCTCGGGGATGAAATACCAAATCAACCCCGCGACGATGGCCATGCCCAAGACCGAAGCAGCCACGACCCGGCGGATCAGGCAAAGCTTGCCGCCGCTGGCTTCGCAGTTGTCTTCCTGCTGCGGGCCCATGGGCTTCTTGCTCCGGCCCAAGCGATCGAGGTCGGCCAGGATGTGATCGACGTGGAAGTAGCGGTCGCGCGCGTTGCGGGCCATGGCCCAGTCGGCGATGCGGGCGAGGTATTTGTCGGCCTGCTTGTTGCTTTCGAGGATCGGCGTGGGCGGGTGCTCAGTGATGAGCTTGCGAAGCGCTTCCAGCCGTGTCTTGCCGGTGGATTTCATCCCGCGTTGGAGCAGGTCGGCGTACGGCGCATGCCCGGTGAGCATTTCGTAGACGGTCGCCCCGAATGAGTACACGTCCCACTCATAACCTACATTCTTGCGCTGGTCGCTGACCACCTCGGGCGGCATGTATGGGACGGTGCCCGCACGGAGCCCCCGAGCGCCTTCGCCCACCTGCCAGACGAGGCCGAAGTCGGCCAGGCGGGCCGAGCCGTCGTCGTCGATGAGGACGTTTTCGGGCTTGATGTCGCGGTGGAGCTTGCCACGCTTGGCGTGGATGTACCCGATGGCCGAGGCGATGTTGCGGGCGTAGCGCAGTGCGAGTTCGGTGGGCAGCGGGCCGTTCTCGCGGATGGCCGAGCCGACGCTGCCACCGCTGAGGTATTCGGTGACGTAGAAGGGTTTATCGATGCTGCCGAAGTCTTTGACGACCAGCACACAGGCGTGCGCGGGGATGCGGTTCATCTCCTTGGCTTCGTCGATGAAGCGGGCGCGGGATTTGGCGCTATTCAGGAAGTTGGGCTTGAGGGTTTTGAGCGCGACCAGGCAGTCGCCCACGTTGTCGTAAGCCAGGAAGACCAGACCCATCCCACCTTCGCCCAGGGTTTCGCGCAGCTCGTAACGGCCCTCAACGACGGCGCACGCGCCGCGGCCCGCGGCGAGGGGAGACGCGGGAGTGAAGAGCCCGGCGTTGATCAGGGCCTGTACGTGAGGGCTGGGAGGCTTGGCGCTGACCACGTCCGTGGCTTGGGGTGATGCCGCGGGGATGGCCCGGGTGGGCATGCTCGGGTTGGTCGTGGGTTGGCCGGTGGTGCTCGGCGAACCCGTGGTGGGTTGATCGGATCCCGGATTGACCGAAGTCGCATCGGCCTGGGGCAAGGTTTGCTCGGCTTCGACTCGGGTGGGCAACGCATCGTCCCAGCCCGGATCGAGTGTGTTGGCGGGCTGGTTCTGCGCCACCTCGTTGTCTTCGAGGGTCGGGAAGTGGTCCAGGTCATCCGAGGGCGGTCCGCTTTTGGCGGCGGCACCGCTGCCCCCGGGCGTCGGGGGACTCGGCTGTTCGGGTTGGTCGTCGGGCGGGGTGCCCGGAGCTGATGACATGACCCCAATTCCTGTGTTGGTGCGCGGCCCCACACCGCTGCGTTACGCAACAGGGGTTTATGATACTTTGTCTTGGGGGTAATGCCTTGCGATACAGGCCAGTTTCCGGCAGAAAGTCTGCCGAGCCTCCGCGATTTCCCGGACCTGATTGATGCCACGACCCGTTCAAATGGTGCCCCGAGCCCGTCTGCTGGTGCAGGTGACCGAGTCGGGGCGTTCGCGTTCGTTCGATTGGTCGCTGCCGGTGTCACCGGGGTCGGAGATGGTCGTGGGCCGAAGTCGGAGCACCGACCTGACTCTGCGTGATGAACACGTCTCGGGGCGGCATGTGCAATTCAGCGTCACACCCGACGGCCACGCGCTCATCGACCTGGGCAGCACCAACGGCACCACGCTCAACGATCTGGCGATCCCGCCCCACCAACCCCAGCGGCTCTCGCCGGGCGACCGCATCGTGCTTGGCGGCTCGGCCGAGATGTCGTACCAAGTCGATCCCTCGACGGCCCCCGATCTCAGCGAGTCCGAACCCGTAAAACCTCCGTCCGTCACGGTGCAGTCGGATGCGCTCGCGGGATCAACGCCGCAAGCGGAGCCTGCTGCCGATTCTGACGAAGCAAATGCATCCGTGTTGGACGAGACACCGCCGGATGAATTAGTTGACGATCCGATTGCGACTCCGAAATCGCCGCTAGCGATGATCCTGCTGACAGTTTTGGTGGCCGTGGGTATCCTCGGCGTGTTAGGTTATTTCGCATGGGTTTTGCTCGCGCCTGCTGCAGAGTGAGACTCGGCTCCTGAATGGAGTGGTTTGGCTTTTCATGTGGGGTGGTCATGCACGACGTCGATACGCTGATCGAACAACACCTCGAATACGTGCGGAAGCTTGCGCGTGAGATCCACCGCAAGCTGCCGGAACGCGCGATCTTCGACGACTTGGTCGGCTACGGCGAGTTGGGGTTGGTCGAGGCGGCGAATAAATTCGACCCGCACGCCGGGGCCGCGTTTACGACTTTTGCGTACTACCGCATCCGCGGATCGATCTTTGACGGCATCCGGAAGATGAGTTGGCTCCCCCCGCGCGTCCGAAAACAAGTCACCGAGGATGCGGGGGCGGATCAAGTTGCTCAATCGGCAGCCGAATCTGGCATCGATCCGAACGCCGAACCCGAAGCCCTCGCGGACAAATTCCACGAGGTGGTCGAGCGGTTGGGCGCGGTATTTATGGTCTCCGACCTTTCATCGGATGACGAGGACGATGATTCGCTTGACCCGTCCGACACCTCGGACCCCGCTGAGCCGATGGTCAACCGCGAAATCCACGCCAAGGTCGGCCAGGCCTTGGCGGCGTTACCCGAAGACCACCGCGATCTGATCGACCTGTTCTATTTCAAGCAGAAGTCGATGACCGAGATCGCACAAGACCTTGGTGTGCATAAAGCCACGGTGTCACGCTTGCACGGAAAAGCCATCGCCGCGTTACAGCAAGCTTTGGCGGCAGAAACGTAGCCGTTAAAACTTTCCCCTACATCGGGTTCATTCAACCGCATCTGCACTCTGGTCGGGCGTGTCCTGCAGCTCTTTAACTTTGATATTGCGAAACAGAACCCTGCCCTTCTGCCCCGCATGCACTTGCAAGCTGAAGAATCCCTGCTGAAACTCGTCATTGACCCAGTGGGCCGCGGGGATGCCGTTGACCCAGGTCTTGACGACGTCGCCCTCGGCGTGGATCGTGATGCGGTTCCAGCCGCGGTAATCGATCGCGCCGCGGACCTCTTCGTGGGCTTCCAGCCAAAGGGGGTAGGCCCACCCGCCTGCCGATTGGCCGTAGATACCGCCTGACCAGAAACGTTGGCGATTTTCGTCTTCCATTTCGGCTTGCGGGCCGAAGACGACTTGTCCTTTTTGGCCGTCGCGGACATCGCCGCGGAAGATGATGCCGGTGTTGTTGTCGATCTCCCACTTCAATTCGGCCGTGAAGACGAAGTCGGTGTAGTCGTCTTTCACTGTCGAGAGATAGGTGCTGGGCGAGCCCTTGACGTGGTTCCCCACGATCGCTTCGCCCTGGGCCTCAAACTCGCAGTAGCCGCCGTAGGGTACCCAGCCGTCTAGGTTCTCGCCGTTGTACAGATCGACAAAGCCCTCGGCGAGCTCGGGTTCGGGGTCGGTGTTGAGCAGCATGTCCGCCGGGTCGGGCAGGTTTTTCTGCTTCTTGTATTGGGCGATAAATTTTTCTTGGCTCGCATCGATCTTGTTCTCGGCGTGGACGCCTGTTGCCATGGACACACAGAGCAGTGAAGCGATGCCGATAAGAGTTTTCATGCGATCTCCTGGGGTTTATACTTGGGGGTGGTCGAGCCGTGAGCCTTGAACGACAAGTTTAATAGACGACTTCGACCTCGGGGCGCTCGACTTTGATCTGCTCGATAGATTCTGCGGCCACTTGGCTCTGGCCGAGGTAGAGGGTTTCGAGGCTGGGGAAGCGGGCGAGATGCTGGACCACGTCATCGGTGACCGCGGTGCCGAAGAGGTTTAGGCGTTTGAGGTTGGACAATTCCAGGGAAGCGATTAACTCGTCGTCCGCAGACGACTCACGCAGGTCCAGGACCTCCAGCCCGAGCATCGCGTTCAGGGTTGGCGAACTCGCAGGGGTGAGCTGGCTGCCGGGCAGCGCAACGTGTTGAACTTTCTCCGCAATCGGAGCGAGTGTCCCGAGGTCGGCATCCGACCAAGCTTCCTGCATGGCCCGAACCACCACGGTATCCGTTTGTTCGCTGGCGTAACGCACCATGCCGGGGTACTTCGAGGTGATCGAAGCCATGGCATCGGCCAAGGGTTCACGAAGCTCGGCAACCGCCTCGGCGGAGAGTTCGTGGTCCTCCACCTCTTCCGCTTCGGCGTCGAGTTCAGCGAGCAACGTGTTCGACACCATTTGAATGGATGCGATTAAATCTGAGTCGGGCCCCAAATCCACAACCGGTATTTCGATCGGCGCCCCCTGCGCGACCCACCACTCCACGACCTCCAGCTCTTCATTCGAGAGCTGCGGTTTGTTAGGCGGGGGCATATGCTCTTCGTCGTCGATCGGTAAGTGGATGCGGGAGATGATCAAGCTGCTCTCGACATCACCGGGGATCAGCGAGGGCCCGCTCGCCCCGCCCTTGAGCAACGCGTCGTAGCTGTCCATCACCAGCTTGCCCTTGAAGCTACGGCTTTGATGGCACTCATAACACTTGCTGCTGAAGATCGGCACGACCACGTGTTCGTAGATCAGCTGCTCCTCGGTGGGGAGCGACAGGCCTTGCGCCATCGCCAAGTCTTCTTCGCTCGGGGCATCCGACTTCCAGGGCAGGTGGTCGGTGAGGTAGGTCTCGCCGTGGGTGATCGAAGCACCCAGGTGGCTGGCCCAGGTCATCACTAGGCACGCCAGGATCAAGATGACGAAGTAGGTCCGTGAGCAGGCCTTGCCCACCGTGTACTTCGGCAGGCAACGTACCGTCAGCGCCGCGACCGCGAGCACGGTTGTGGCGATACCCCAGATAAGGTGCCCCCGCACCAAATCGCCTTCCATGCCCTCTCCACTCATCAGCAGCACGCCCAGCGTCATCGCCGCGACCGCGCTGCTCGCCCCGAGAAAGATCGGGAGGAACGTCGTCAAACGCAGCTTGCCGAAACTGATCCGGTTCAGCGTCTCCATCAAGCCCGTCAGCATCAGGATGCCGATGGGCATGTGCAGGACAACCGGGTGGAACCGCCCGACGAAGACCGTCCAAGGCTCGACCGAGGGATACAACACCAGCAATCCCAGCGGAGACAACGCCACCGGGATCAATAGCAAATACAGCCACGACTGCTTTTCGGATTCAGACGTCATCAGCTGAGAATACCCTTAACAACATTGGCATCCTTCACACCCGTCAGCTTCTGATTCAGGCCCTGATACGGATAAGACAGTCGCTTGTGGTCCATGCCGAGTAGGTCCAGCATCGTCGCGTGGAAGTCGCGCAGCCAGACCGGATTTTCTGCGACCTGGTAGCCCATGGGGTCGGTTTCGCCGTAGGTGATGCCGGGCTTGACCCCCGCGCCCGCCATCCAGAAGGTGAACGAACCCGGGCTGTGGTCGCGGCCGACAAACTTGGTGTCGCTGCCGCCGCGGTTCTCCTGCATCGGCGTACGGCCGAACTCGCTGCCCCAGATCACCAGCGTGTCTTCGAGCATGCCGCGCTGCTTGAGGTCTTTGACCAACGCGGTCATCGGGCGGTCGATGTCTTTGCACTTACTGCGGAAGCCGTGGTCGAGTGATTCGCCCTCGTTGGTGCCGTGGGAGTCCCAGCCCCAGTCGAAGAGCTGGACGTAGCGGACACCGCGCTCGACGAGCTTGCGGGCGAGCAGACAGTTGTTGGCGAAGCTGGCCTTGCCGGGCTGCGTGCCGTAGAGCTCGTGGATCGCCTCGGGCTCGTCGTTGATGTCCATCGCCTCGGGCACCGACGTCTGCATCCGGAACGCCATCTCATACTGCGAGATCCGCGTGGCGACCTCGGCATCGTAGCTGTGGGCATACTCTTGCTCGTTGAGCTTGTTCAGCGCATCGAGTGCCGTGCGACGCATCTCCGAGTTGACCAGATTGGGGTTCTTCACGTTCAGGATCGGGTCGCCCGCTGATCGACAGAGCACACCCTGATACACCGAGGGTAGATACCCCGAGCCCCACAGGCTCTTGCCCGCGCGTGGCAGTCGGCCGCCCGACAGCAGCACCATGTAACCCGGGAGGTTCTGATTTTCCGTGCCCAGGCCGTAGGTGATCCACGCCCCCGCCGAGGCGTTGCCCAGGCGGGCGTTGCCGGTGTGGACCACGAGCTGGGCGGGCCCGTGGTTGAACTGATCGGTCTTCATGCTCTTGACGAAGCACACATCATCAACGATCTCGCTGAAGTTTGGCAGCAACTCGGACACCCACGCGCCCGACTCGCCGTGCTGCTTGAAATTGGCTTGCGGCCCGAGCATGCGCGGTGTGCCTTGGATAAACGCGAAGTTCTGGCCTTCCAGCATGCTGGGCGGGCAAGGCTTGCCGTCGAGTTCCGCCAGCTCGGGTCGGTAGTCGAACAGCTCGAGCTGGCTGGGCCCACCGACCATGTGCAGGAAGATCACGTTCTTGGCTTTGGCCGCGAAGCGTGGCGGCAACGCCCCGAGTGGATTTTGGGGGTCGTGCTGGATGTCGTAGCCCATCCCCGAAGCCATCGCTTTCGACCCGGCCATACCGCCCAGCCACATCGCGCCGAGCCCGGTGGTGCACTGGGCGAGGAAATTGCGGCGGGTGACCTTCTGGAGGTGTTTGTACTGCAGTTCTTGGAAGAGGTTCATGAGAAGGCTCGCGGCTTCGGCTCAGACTTACTTGTTCAACGCGGCGTCGAGGTTCAGGATTACGGTCGCCACGGCATCAAACCCCGCGCTCTCGGCGTCGTAATCGTATACGTCGTCGGGGCCGGGCTGGATGAGGCTCGGGTCGGGGAGGTCGGTGGGCGGGTCGAGCTTCTTCTGCTTGGCCCGGTTGATCGCTTGGCGATTCTGCTGTTGCTGCAGCTGACGTCGTCGGGCGTACTCGGCCTCGACCTCGGCGTCCCACCCTTCCCGCAGCGACGCCTCGAGCTGTGGATAGGCGGCAT
>JBCCWB010000111.1:0-13565 GCA_039194345.1 Planctomycetota bacterium | reverse complement strand
CGTTGCCGTCGAGGCCGTAGCGTAAACGCAGAATCGTGGCTTCGCGCTGATCGATCGCATCCAGCAGCGTGCTGATGGTTTGCAAATCGTCGTCGAGCAGGACCTGTTCGTCCGGGCGGAGGTTGCGTTCGTCGCGGACGAGTTCGTCGCGCGAGGGGCCTTCGCCTTCTTCGCCGCTGCCGGTCTGGCTGGGGCGTTGGCTGGCTTTGACCGCTTTACGGATGATGCGCACCTTCTTCGCGGGCAGGTCCATCTCCTCGGCGAGTTCTTGGATCGTGGGCTGGCGACCTAGTTTTTCTTCGAGCTCACGCGACGCCTTCTTCCACTTAGCGATCAACTCGACCATGTAGGCGGGGATGTGGATGGGCTGCACGGCGTTGATCAGGGCGCGTTTGATCGCCTGCTTGATCCACCAGCAGCCGTAGGTTGAGAAGCGTGCGCCCATGTCGGGGTTGAAGCCCTCGACGGCTTTCATCAGGCCGACGTTGCCCTCTTCGATGAGGTCTTGCAGCGGCAGGCCGCGGTTCATATAGCGCTTGGCCATGGCGACGACGAGCCGCAGGTTGCTGCGGATCATGCGTTCGCGCGACTCCATGCAGCCCTCGTTGATGATCTTGCGGGCGAGGTATTTCTCCTCGTCCGCCGTGAGCAACGGAGACTCGTCGATCTGCTTGAGGTACAACTCAAGATCGGTTTTCACACGGGTCGCTTTGGCCATCGGCGGCAGGTTCCTCTCCAATGCTTCACCGTGCTTTTCGAAACCCCCGGAGTGTTGGGGACCGGCACGGCGAGAGGTGTCGTCAACAAGACAACGCGCCTCTTCAGGTGGATCGGCGAATGGGAGGGGCGGCTTAACGTGGCAGTGGGCACAAAGCCACGGATTTGAATCACGGATTCCGGCCGCGGAAAGTGTTATCGGCCGCGATATTCGGCTCGGCGGAGCAGGAGCCCGACACCCGCAACAGCCGCGAGGGGCATCGTTTGCGCCGAGTTGCTAGGCTGAGGGCATGGGATTTGTCCGACGGACATCACTGACCTGTGTGGCGGGCTGCCGCTTTGCCGCGTCGCCGGTGCTATCCGCTGGCACATCCCTCGCTCGCACCACCCGGCAGTACACCCCGGCCAAGTTCCGCGGCGACGCGGTCGCGGGGCTGACGGTGGCGATGGTGGCGATCCCACAGTCGATGGCGTTTGCGACGATCGCCGGGGTGCCGCCGATCTATGGGGTCTACACGGCGATCGTGGGCGCGATCGTGGGCTCGTTTCTGACTTCCAGCCCCCACCTGTCGCTGGGGCCGACCAACACGATGAGCCTTCTGGTGAGCAGCGGGTTCGTGGCGTTGGCGGTGACCGAAGGGCAGGTGCTGCAGGTCGCGATCATGCTGACGGTCTTTGCGGGGCTGATCCAGATCCTGTTTGCGTTGGCGCGCATGGGCGAGCTGGTGCGCTTTGTGAGCCACTCGGTGATCGTGGGGTTCAGTGCCGGGGCGGGCGTGTTGATCGCGGTGGGTCAGGTGCCCGCGTTCATCGGCGTGAGCCTGAAGGACACCTCCAGCAACTTCCAAGGCGTGGGCGAGAAGATCGACCGGCTGTTCCAGGCGATCCGGCTGAACGCCGAGCACATCGGCTGGGAGCCCATCGCGGTGGGGTTGTTCACGCTGGGTATCGTGTTGGTCTGCCGAAAGATCAGCAAGTGGCTGCCGTCGTACCTGCTGGCGACCGTTGCGGGGGGCGTGGTGGTGTACGTGATGAACTGGACCGAGGCGGAACTGGCGTTGGTCGGCGAGTTGGAACGGGGGCTGCCGAAGCTGGCGTTGCCCGAGCTGGATTGGCACGCGTACCGCCCGATGTTTGCCCCGGCTCTGGCGATCGCGCTGGTGGGCATGCTCGACGCGTACGGCATCGGCAAGAAACTCGCGGCCCGCTCGGGCGATCGCATCGATGCCAACCAAGAGTTCCTCAGCGTCGGCACGACCAACGTCGTCGGCGGATTCTTCAGCTGCATCCCCTCCACCGGCAGCTATTCCCGCAGTGCTCTCAATGCGGCGGCGGGTGCCCGGACCCGCTTTGCCGGGCTGATGACGGGGGTGTTTGTCGCGGTGATCTTCATCGCCCTCGCCCCGGCGGCGAAATACATCCCGATGTCCAGCATCGCGGCGATCCTCTTCGTGATCGCCTACGGCCTGATCGACTTCGACTACGTCAAACGCATCGCCAAGAGCAACCCGGCGGACCACCTGGTTTGCATCGGGACTTTCGTCGCCACGCTGACGTTGTCGTTAGAGATTGCGGTATTTGTCGGCATCTTCCTGACCATCGCGCTCTACCTCCAACGCGCTCGCCAGCTGTATATCACCGAGATGGTACGGACGCCGGGCGTGGCGTCGGGTTTCATCGAACGGCCACTCAAGGGCGACAAGCCGCAAAGCATCTGCGGCGAGGGCGAGGCCGACCACGACGCGGACCGCGATATCGTTTTCCTTCAGGTCGAGGGGAACCTGTTCTTCGCCGCGGCGGACGACCTGCAGGACCGCTTCAATGATCTCTTGGCCTCCAATGCCCAAGCGGTGATCCTTCGGCTGAAACGCACCCACATGGTCGACGCCACGATCATGCACGTCATCGAGCAATTCAATCGGCAGATGCGTAAGACCAACCGGCACGTGATCCTTTGTGGATTGCGGCCTCGGATGTACGATCGTATGCGTGAGTACGGGCTGGTCGACGATCTGGGCGAAGCGAATGTGATTGTGTCGGACAACGAGCCGTTCAGCGCCGCGAAGGCGGCGGTGGAGCGGGCGAGGTTGCTGGTGGGGCCGAAGGCGGGCGAAGCGACCGATTCCACAATTTAAACATGATCCGAGCATTCAATGAATCTGGTTTTCCATCAAGCCGCCTTGGGGGACTTCGCCCTGATCCTGCCGCTCCTGCGTGGGCTGGAGGGGCCGACAACGCTCATCGCCCCGTGGTCTCGCGGACGGCTCGCCTCGGCTTTGATTGAAGAAGTCTCGGCGATGGACATCGAGCTGTTCGAGTTCACCCGGATGCACAGCGAGGACGGGCCGCACACGGTGAGCCCCGCGGTGGCGGATTTGTTTGCGGCGGCGAAGGTCGTGGTCAGCTTTGTCAGCCGGGACGACGATCCGTGGGCCCAGCATATGGTGCGGCTGGCCCCGCAGTGCAATCTGGTGTGTCTCGATACCCGTCCGCCTAAAGACTGGAGAGGGCACCTCGCGGATTGGCACCGCGAAACGTTGCTGAGCCACGGCATTACCCTCATGCAACATGAGGCACCGCTGCAGCGGGATCCGGATGGGCCGTTGGTGATCCACCCCGGGAGCGGGACGAGCGAAAAATGCTGGCCACGTGAACGCTTCGAAGCGCTGCTGGATCTTTGCCAGGAGCAGCGACGGCCGGTGCGCGTGATCTTCGGCGAGGCGGAGGCTTCCCGCTGGCCGCAGGAGGTGCTCGAGCACTGGCACGATCGCTATCACGCGGTGGGCTGCGCCTCGGTCGAGCATCTGGTTGAACAGCTCTTGGGTGCCTCGGCGTTCCTGGGCAACGACGCAGGCCCCACTCACCTAGCAGCGCAGCTGGGCTTGCCTACCACCGCCCTCTTCGGCCCGACCGCCCCAAAGGTCTGGGCACCGCGTGGGCCGGAGGTCCATGTGCTGGCCCCCGATGATCTAACTGGCATGGACTGGCTCTCGGTGGAGCAAGTCGCCGAACACGTCCTAGCCAAAATCTCTTAGGTCAGGCATGCTTGCCTGAGGCGGGTTTCCATTGATCGATGTCAGGCAAGCATGCCTGACCAACAGAACCGGCTAAAATCACAGCATGCAGATCATCCTTGCCAACCCGCGCGGCTTTTGCGCCGGCGTCCACATGGCCATCGACACCGTCCAAGAACTGGTGGACCTCATCGGCACCCCGTTGTACGTCTACCACGAGATCGTGCACAACAAGCACGTGGTCGAACGCTTCGTCGATCAGGGCGTGACGTTTGTGGAATCCATCGACGAGGTCCCGCCGGACAACACCGTGGTCTTCAGCGCTCACGGCGTCAGCCCACAGGTCCGCGCTGATGCCGAGACCCGCAACCTCCGCATGATCGACGCGACCTGTCCGCTGGTGACCAAGGTGCACGTCGAGGCCCGCCGCTACGCCAAGATGGGCAAACAGATCCTGCTCATCGGCCACGCCGACCACCAAGAGATCATCGGAACCTACGGCGAAGCCCCCGAGGTCATGCACATCGTCGAAACCCCCGAAGACGTCGAGAAACTCGACTTCCCCGAATCGCAGGGCCTGATCTACCTCACCCAGACCACGCTCAGCGTCGACGACGCCAACGTCATCATCGCCGCCATCAAGAAGAAGTTCCCTTGGTGCACCGCCCCGCCAAAGGAAGACATCTGCTACGCCACGACCAACCGCCAGCACGCGGTCCGGCAACTCGCACCCTGTGCCGACCTCACCATCGTCGTGGGCAGCAAGAACTCGTCCAACTCGGTCCGGCTTACCGAGATCAGCATCACCGACGGCACGCCGTCGCACCTCATCGACGATGCAACTGAGCTCCGGGACGAATGGTTCGAGGGGGTCGATACGGTCCTGATTACCGCAGGGGCTTCCGCACCGGAAGACCTGGTCAAAGGCGTGATCGATACGCTGGTCGAAAAGTACGACGGTCACATCGACGAATCACACATCATCGAAGAAGACATGAAGTTCGCTCTGCCGGTGCAGCTGCGCGTACTCAAGCACGAGATGTCGCAGCCCTGACGCAGCCGCTTGCCGCTTAGCGCTAAGCCTTAAGCGGCTGAGTCCATCCCAAAACCTTTACGGCTGGTTCAGATCGATCACCTCTTTGGGCTTGAGCGCTTTGATCAGCCCGTCGAAATCGAACCACTTGCGTTTGATCTTCTCTTCATTGGACGTCGCGCTCTTGAACGTCACGGTCAAGCGTGACTCATCCCCCTGTGGGTAGAGCTCGGCGATCTCGGGGAGATACACGTCCAGCTCTGCATCGTTGGTCACCGCGATTTCGCCGGTAAGGACGCAGGTCAACACGCTGCCGCCAGCCGGGTCGGTGAGATCGATCCGCACGGGCCGTGCGGTGGCGGGATCAAGCATCAGCCGGAGATTCAATCCCGGGGGCTCGATGACGAAGTAGCCGTTGAAGACTTCGACCTCGGGCGCAGCCGGGCGACGCGCTTCATCAATCGGCATCAGCCCCAGGAGAAAAGGCACCGCCTCGGGCTGCACGGGCAGCGGAAGCGGCTGAGCCAACGGCTGGCCGTAACGGCCGTAGTACGCCCGACGTTCGTCCAGCAGGTCGAACATCCAGAACCCGTTTACATCCGATCCAGCCCACATCTTGACGTCCCCGAGCACCTCGACAGTCCAGGCCGTCTTGAGGGGACGCTCGAAGATCAGACGCCCATCCCCGGATTCTCGGCGTTTACGGTTCTTGCCGTCACGCCAACGCATCTCGACTTTGGTCCGCGCCCACACCCGTTCCAACGCGGTGGCGTTCTGGTTGTAACGCGTCACCAACTCGACGTAGTCCGGCACTTCCAGAGCTTCCGTCTCGATCGGCGGCGGGTTCAGGTCATCGGGCACAATTTGCCCTGGATCACAGCCGACCATCAAAGCCGATACCGCCACGAGGCAGAGTGTCGCCGCAGATTTCACTGATCGACGCAGATCCAAGGCTAAAGAATTGAGTGACTTGTGAAGCATCCTTGCCTTTCCTGATCGTTTGGAATCGGCGATATCTGCGGAATCTGCGGCAAAACCTCTTTGTCTCACAACTCCGCTTCGAGGATCTCGCCGAGCTGCGACGTCACCTGTTCGATCTGTGATTCGTCGAGCTGGGGGTCGAGGACGTGGATCTGCTCATCTTCGTTCCACTTGCCGAAGTGGCCCTTGGCCACATCGAGCTTGGGCGTGAATTGCCACCAGTCCTGCACGGGGCCATCGCCGTCCGGATCGTCACGGCGTTCGGTCGCGTCGTAACGCAGCAGCCTCTTCCGCATCAGGATGAGGGCCACGACAAATCGGAAGCCCAGCCGCTGCGGCTCGGTTGCGTCCTCAAGGCGACGCAGCAGATTCAGCAGCACCGAATCGTCGACGAAGGTCTTCTTCTTCGCGTTTGATTCGGGGATCGTCGTCTTCCAGTAGCTGAACAGGTGCGGCGGTCGAAAGCCTTCTTCCCACGCCGGGACAGAGATGTCCAGGCGTTTCATGCCGAGCTGGTCGCCCGCTTCACGCTCCTCGGCGGGGATGTCGACCAGGGCCGAGTAGCAGCCATCGCCCGGCTCGAGTGTTTCGCCGGTGGACGCACAGACGCCCGAGGTTTTCTGGACTTCGTAGTTGGAGGAACTGAACTGCGACATCACGCCACCCCCAATTGCTTCGCCGCGGCGTCGACGGTTTGGTCGATGAGTGTGGCGATGGTCATCGGGCCCACGCCGCCGGGCACGGGCGTGATAAGCGAAGCCACTTCCTTGGCCGTCTCAAACTCGACGTCGCCTTTGTTGTCGCTGTAGCCCGCGTCCATGACGACCGCGCCGGGCTTGATCCAGTCGCCCTTCACGAACTCGGCCCGCCCCACAGCCGCGACGACGATGTCCGCCTGCTTCACGATGTCCGCGAGGTTCTGCGTCCGGCTGTGGCAGATCGTGACGGTGGCGTTGCGGTCGAGCAGCAGCCCGGCCATGGGCTTGCCGAGAATCGCGCTTCGGCCGATGACCACGGCGTGCTTACCTTCGATTTGCACATCGTACGCATCCATGAGCCGCATAATCCCGCCGGGCGTACAGCTCTCAAAGCTACCTGGGGTGCCAAACCACATGTGGGCGAAGCTGCCGTAGGTCACGCCGTCGACGTCTTTGCCCACGGGGATCGCTTCGAACGCGGCGCGTTCATCGACCTGCGGCGGCGAGGGGTGCTGCAGCAGGATGCCGTGGACCGACGGGTCGTTGCCGAGATCGTTCACGACGTCGAGCAGGCCCTCGGTCGTGGTTTCCGTGGGCAGTTCGACCTTGCGGGAGATCATGCCGATGCCTTCGCAGCGTCGGCGTTTCATCTGGGTGTAGGTGATGGAGGCGGGGTCCGCGCCGACGAGGATCGTGGCGAGGCACGGCGTGACGCCGGTGTCTTCCTTGATCTTCGCCACCCGCTTCTCGGCCGCGGCGAGGGTCTCGCTGGCCACCCGTTTCCCGTCCATGAGAGTCGCTGTCATGTTGGATAGTTTAGCAGGAGAGCGGGGGAGCGCCGCTTGGGGGCGTGCGGTGAAGAGCGGGGGTGGGTAGGCGCTAGGGATTAGGCGCTAGGCGTTAGGAGAAACCTTCTAGCTCGGTCAACAGCCCGAGTTCTCTCCTAGCGCCTATCTACGAGCGCCTAGCGCCTCCTCCGCCCCGCTGTTCACCTAACCCACTCCGCAACCCCGCCCCGCCGCTCTCGCGGCGACTACACTCTCCCCCATGCAAGCGATTCTTCTTTCGATCGGCGACGAGCTCGCCCTGGGTCAGACCGTCGACACCAACTCCGCCTGGGCGGCCGCCAAGCTGGCGACGCTGGGCATTTCGACCGTGCTGCACGAGACGGTGAGTGACGACCAGGACCTGATCGCCGCGAGCATCGGCTGGGCGTCGACCAAGGCCGACCTCATCGTAATCTCCGGCGGGTTGGGCCCGACCGACGACGACCTGACCCGCCAAGCATTGGCCCAGGCGATGGGTGTCGAGCTGGTCGAGGATGCCCAGAGCATGGCGGACCTTGAGGCGTTTTTCGCCAAGCGGGGCTACACCATGGCCGACCGCAACCGGGTGCAGGCGTTGTGCCCCGCGGGGGCAACGATGATCCCCAACTCGTGCGGCACCGCACCGGGTATCCGGGCGACACTGAACCGGGCCGAGGTGTTTGTCACGCCGGGTGTGCCGCGCGAGATGAAGGCGATGATCGAGGCGGACGTAATCCCCGCGGTGCAGACGAAGCTGGCCGAGGCGGGCGACGCTTCAAGCAAGGTCATCCTGGCAACCAAGATCAACACCTTCGGCTACGGCGAATCCGATGTGGCCACCCGGCTGGGCGACCTCATGCAACGCGACCGCAACCCGGTCGTGGGCACCACTGTGTCGGACGGCATCTGCTCGGTCCGTGTCCGGGCTGAGTTCCCGGATGCGGACCACGCCCAGCAACAACTCGAAGACACCGTTGCGAAAGTCGAAGACGTGATGGGCCCTACCGTGTTCGGCCGCGACGACACCTCGCTGCAGACCGCGTTGGTCAAACTGCTACTCGAGGAAGGCAAGACCGTCGCGACGGCCGAGTCGTGCACCGGCGGGATGATCGGCTCGATGCTGACCGACGTGCCCGGAAGCAGCGCCGCATACCTCGGCGGATGGGTGACGTACTCCAACGCGCTGAAGACCAGCCAACTCGGCGTACGCCCCGGCGTGATCGAGGCCCACGGCGCGGTCAGCAAAGAAGTCGTCATCGCGATGGCTGAGGGAGCGAAGCAGCGCAGCGGCGCGGACTACGCCGTGTCGGTGTCGGGGGTGGCAGGGCCAGGGGGCGGTACCGAAGAAAAGCCGGTCGGCACGGTTTGGCTGGGTTTAGCCACACCGCAGGGCACCACCGCCCGCCTGGCCAGGCTGATCGGCAACCGCGTCAGCGTCCGCGACCGAGCCGCGAAATGCGCCCTGCAGATGGTCCGTCTCACGTTGATGGGCGAGGAACTTAAACACATCCGCTGGTTCGCGATGGATGAAGCCTAAAGGTTTGGTTTACGAAAGACCGGCGTGCAGTGCTTCGAGGTGACGGCCGAAGTGGTCGTCGAGGATCTCAGTGTAGGTGTCGGGGTAGGCTTCGAGGCAGGCGAAGAACGCCGGGCCGAGCTTGGAGTCGGTGACGACCGAGCCGAAGGTGCAGTGCAGGATCTGGCGGCCGGCCTTGGTGAAGCCCTTACCCGCGGGCACCTCGGACCAGTGCTCGAGGTACTCACGCTCGAGCTCTTCCAGCGAATCGACCTGATCTTCCGGCGGAGCGCTGTCGAGCGTGGCGTGGACGTGGTAGGTCGCCTTGTCGGTGTCGTAACGGTCGCGGCTGAAGGTCACGATGTCGCGGAAGAGCTTCTCGTCGTGGCGGGCGATGACTCGCAGCGCTTCAAGGTAGCTGGTGCCCGCGGTCTTGACGTGGAACCGGCCTTTGGTGGCGCGAGCGAACGCGGGGTACATCGAGATCTTGTCGCTTCCCGAGTGGAGGCTGAGCTTGTAGGGGCCCAGGTGCTCGGCGATCGCGGCGTGGTCGGCGAGTGATTTCTCGAGCACGTCGAGGTCGCCGATGTAGTCGACGCCCTTTTCCATCTCGCCCACAAAACGCGGGGCGAGGCTGACCAGGTTCATCTTCGACTGAATGAGTTGGTCGGCGATGATGTAGTGCTCGGCCAGGGTCGTGGGCTGATCGGTTTCATCGACACTGATCTCGATCTCGTGGTCTTGGCTGCGCTTCTCGGCGGCGGCTTTGATGACGGCGGCGAGTTCGATGGCGTGCTGGATCGCCTTACCGTACTTGACCGCGGCGCGTTTGACGGTGAGCTCGTCGAAGATGATTTCGGGGCCGTCTGGAACCTGGATGGTCTTGCCAAGGTATTGGTCGACCCACGGCTGGGCTTCGTACTTGGCTTCGACTTCCTCGGCGGAGTAGTTGTCGGCCTTCTGATCGACATGGTCGGAGGGATCGATGGTGAAGAAGGTGAACATCGCCTCGGCCATCCGCTCGACATCTGCGGGGGTCTTGAGGTGGTCGGCGTCGCTGCCCCAGGGCTCATCGAACCCCGCGGCAACGAGTGCTTCGGAAGCAGCGGTCATGACCTGGTCGGGCTGACGGTCAGTGCGGGCCATCTCGCGGATGGACTGCTGGGCGAAGATGCCGCGGATGTGGCCGCCGGTGCGCTTGAGGGCGGCGAGGTGGCCGGGAGTGGCCGAGCCAAGGCGGTCGCCGAAACCGAAGGAGGGAGCCAGGCCGAGATTGATTGCTTTGGAGTTCGAGTCAGTCATGGTTGCCATTCGTGGGGGTGAAAGAAGCGGGCCGCGGTCACGGCCGTTGCCTGGGGGCGATCGTTAGGTGGGTTCAATTTTGTTCGATGCGGTAGGCCGTGAGCACGGTGTTGCCGTAGAAGTCGGCTTGCTCGGTGTCGCTGAGTCCGTCGGCCAATGTCTTTACAGTCGATAGCCAATCGGGATACTCGACGCCGACGAGACAAACCGGCCAGTCCGAGCCGAACATCAGGCGTTTGGTGCCAAAGGCTTCGAGCGCAGTGTCGAAGTAGGGCTTGAGTTGCTCCACGGTCCAATTCGTCGGATCGGCCTCGGTGACCATCCCCGACAACTTGCAGAATACGTTGTCCCGTTCAGAAAGAGCACGGAACTGCGTGGCCCAGGGTTCTAGCACGTTGTCCTTGATGCTGGGTTTGCCGATGTGGTCGAGCACGAACCGCTGCTCGGGGTGGCGGTCAACCAAGTCGATCGTGGCCTGCATCTGGTTGTGATAGATGCATAGGTCGAAGACGAGGTTGTGGGCGGCGAGGGCGGAGAGGCCGTCGTTGAACTTGGTGTCGGAGAACACCTCGATCGGCGAGCCCTGCAACACGTCGCGGACACCCACAAGCTTGTCGGCCCCGGGCAGGGTCTTGGCGAGATATTCCTCGACGGCGGACATGCCTTGCGAGAGCGGCGCCTTGCCGACGACCCCGTAGACCCAGGGGTTCTGGCGGGCGTGATCGAGGAGGAAGCTGGTCTCGCCGAGGACCGAGCGAGCCTCGACGCTGATGACCCCGTCGACCCCCGCCGCATCCATCGCGGCCTTGAGGTCCGCGGGCAGGAAGTCGCAGCGGATCGCGCTCATCGAGTCATCGATCCAGCCGAACTCCTCGGCGGTGTATTTCCAGAAATGGTGGTGGGCGTCAATGATTCGCATGGCCAATAGTCAACTGAGGTCACTGTGCCTGGGCGCGGGATTCATTGCGTATCACGCCAGGTGGAAGCACGCTGTTTGCCAGGGCAGGATAAATGAAATCGAGCGTGAAGAAATTAATTGGCGGCGTCCAAATAGGCCAAGTAATTCAACTTAAAGTAAAGTTGTGCTGCGGTATTGATTCCGCTCCTGCGTTGCCAGTTAAAGGCAAATGACGGACTCGGCGGTAAGGCCCCTTGCTTGTCAGAACACGCCCGGCATACTAAATTTCACCCAAGTTATATATTTAACTCGCCTCTTTCAAATCCCCCTGGACCCCACGATGGAATACCGCAAGCTCGGCAACACCGACATGAACGTCTCGATCCTCAGCTACGGCGCCTCGTCGCTGGGCAGCGTGTTCCGTGATATCAACGAAGCCCGCGGCATCGAGGCGGTCCATGTCAGCGTCGAGCGGGGCATCAACTTTATCGACTGCTCGCCGTACTACGGCGTGACCAAGGCCGAGACCGTGCTGGGCAAGGCCCTTGAAACCCTGGACCGCGACAAGTTTTACCTTGCGACCAAGGTCGGCCAGTACGACCACGGCGTATTCGATTTCTCCGCCAAGCGTGTGAAGAAAAGCGTCCACGAAAGCCTCGAACGCTGCCGGGTCGATGTCATCGACCTGATCCAGTGCCACGACATCGAGTTTGCCGATGTCGATCAGATCGTGAATGAGACGCTGCCCGCGCTGCACGAGCTCAAAGCCGAGGGCTTGGTGCGTTACGTGGGCATCACGGGCCTGCCGCTCAAGGTGCTGCGCGAGACGATTAACCGGTCGGAGCCGGGCATGATCGACACGATCCTGTCGTTCAGCCGGTACTGCCTCAACGACCACGCTCTGGCCGAGATGTTCGACCTCTGCGAGAGCCGCGGCATCGGCGTGATCAACTCGGCCCCGACCAGCATGGGCCTGCTCACCCCACGCGGCTGCCCCGATTGGCACCCCGCTTCGGTGCAGCTCGCCCGCCACTGCGAGAAGGTCATCAAGGAGTGCCAGGACAAGGGATGGGACATCACCCAGATCGCCATGCAGTTCTCCTGCCGCGAGCCCCGCATCGCCAGCACCCTCGTCGGCTCGGCCAACCCCGACAACATGATCGCCAACATCGAAGCAGTCGAAGCCCCTTACGACGCCGAAAAAGTCGACGCCGTGCTGGAGATGCTCAAGCCCGTGCACAACTTCAACTTCACCCGCGGCTTCCCGGAAAACCAAGACGCGATCGTCTGTTGAGTCTGAGCGTTTCACTGTATCGGATTTTCACAAATCACCCTTCCCTTCTAGGCCGCCCATGCTCAAGCTTCCCGTGCTGCACCCCGAAATCCTGTCCAGCCTCGGCCGGGCGGGCCACCTCTCGACGGTGCTCATCAGCGACGGCAACTACCCCCACACGACCAAGCCCCGCCCCGGCGTGGACGTCGTCTGGGCCAACTACCGCCCGGGCCTGCTCGACGGCAACACCGTCCTCGAAATGCTCTGCGACCTGATCCCGATCGAAGCCGCCACCGTCATGGCGCCCAACCTCGAGGGCGAATTCACCATGGACCACGACCCGCCGATCTGGGTGACCTACAAGAAAACGCTCGCCGGCCGGGCCGACTTCCACAAAGACCTCGTCCAATTGCAGAAGCCCGAGTTCAACGCCCTGGCGGAGAAGCCCGACCTGGCCCTGGTCATCGCCACCGGTGAGCAGGCGATTTACGCGAACCTGCTGCTGACGATCGGGGTGATCACCGACGAGGTAGGCTAATGCCGGTATTGAACTTTGACTCTCACCCCCGTTCCCGTAATGCCCGCGGCGACAACCCCGTGGTATGTCGGATCAATTTGTTGAACGCCTGGAGGTCGGGCACCCCGACCTGGAGTGCCACGACCTTGATCGGGATCGACGTCCGCACCAACAAGTGCCGGGCCCGCTCGACGCGACGCCGCCGAATGTACGCGATGATACTACCCCCCGTGTGTTGACGGAAGACCCGCAAAGTCTGGTTGTAGGACAAACCCAGACCAAGTTCGTCCAGGAGCTGATCGACCCGGATTGGCTCGGCCAAGCGTAGCTCGATCGCCGAGGTCAACCTCTCCATCGCGAGGCCGTGATACTCGCCCGCTCGATCGGCAGCCGTCTTGAGCAGGACTCGGGGCTCACACGCATCGGGCCCCGACACCACCTGCCACAAGACATCCCACACCCGCACCTCCGCACGCCGAGGGCTCCCGCCGAACCACCCCACAGCTTCGCGCAGCGTAGCCTCCAGCAACGCGAAGCGGGACGGCTCCCAGTGGCTCAACTCTTTGACCCGCGGCGTTGATTCTCTACTTCCCGCCCCTCCTTCACGTGCTGCCGGATTGAAGTGGACATACGTGTGCTCCGAACGTCCCTCGAAGCGATAGTCCAACTCTACGTCCGGCGGCAAAACCGTAACCGACCCCGGCTGAATGGAAAATAACTTGCCGTCGACCCATAGTCGTGCGTGGTAACGGTACAGGTGCAGGCACCAAGCGCGCGGCAAGCGGTAACGCTCCTTCGGCTGGCTGCCGT
>JBCCWB010000110.1:0-13616 GCA_039194345.1 Planctomycetota bacterium | reverse complement strand
TCACCTTCTGTGGCCGGCCTTTCCAGGCCGGTCAAGTTGCGATGGGTTTATCCGCTTTCGCTCGCCGCTACTTACGGAATCTCGGTTGATTTCTTTTCCTCTGGTTACTTAGATGTTTCACTTCGCCAGGTTCGCTCTCTTGCCGTATGCATTCGGGCAAGAGTGACCACAAAAGTGGCCGGGTTTCCCCATTCAGAAATCCTCGGATCAAAGCTTGTTTGCCAGCTCCCCGAGGCATATCGCAGGCTACAACGTCTTTCATCGCCTCTTAACGCCAAGACATCCGCCATGTACTCTTAGTAGCTTAATCACTCCGACCTGGAACCGAACCTCACTCCGTCGCCCAAACTGGCACAACGAACTTCGATTCGACCATTGATCAGAATCACTTGCCGTGGACGATTAGCCACAGCAGCCCGCTGAACTCGGCAACCCAACTAGGCAGGGTCGATTCGTCCAGCCCCCTTGCAAAGGGACTACGCGGGCAAGCACCTCAATCAGCACTTTCGATTGTTACTCGGTGTCACACAATTGTTGCTTGCGTCTCGCTGGGAAGAGAGACGCAACCTTATGCAACACCTAACCTATCCACTTTTCAAAGAACCTAATTCAGTCTCACCCGAAGGCGTCTTGAACTCCCACGGCTGCGGGCGGTTAAGTCGGCGTTACCGGCTCAGCCGCTCGTAGCGGGCGGGACAATGTAGCGATCAATTTGGGCTTGTCAAGTTGCCCCTGATCCGACCCTTGGAGGCAGGTCGGAATTCGGCCTGCGGGGTCTAGCTTTGGATGACTTTGGTTTGAGTCACTTAGGCCTTTCATTGCCGCCGTTCATTGGCGGGCCGAGCATTATGCAAGAAGCGTTAACGCTTGTCAACCTCATCGGGACACATTCCACAAAATATCCACCCGTCCGGATTACCGGCCCTACCCCAAGGCCCGCAAAGCACTTATGCTATCCCCCTCAACCACCCGATTTCCTCGCGAAATCCCCCTTCGGTGGGGTGCCAGAGTGGTCGAATGGACCGGTTTTGAAAACCGGCGTGGCCTCCGGGTCACCGTGGGTTCGAATCCCACCCCCACCGCTTTTCCCTCCCTTCCCCACGAATCAGCCCGAAATCCTGCCGAGGGCAGCTTTGCGGTTGATTCAACCCTAGGAATTCGCCAGCAACTGCAAGATGCCGTTCACGGCACATGGGACTCTACAGGCCGCTCAAACCGGATCAGAGCGAACTCTGTGGGCTCGGGCAACCCCTCCTGACGGCCGTGGGCGAAGGGGTAGTTGTTGTCGTTCACGATGAGCAGCGTGCGGGGATCGACCACCAGCACACTCTCGATGGTCCAGAAGGGCATGCGGTGGATCGGGTCGCCATTGCCGTCCAAGTCTTTGGGATCAGCGATCGCCAGCAAATCAGCCAAGCGTGTTTTTGACGCGTTGCCGTCCGCATCCTGCCGCTCGATATCGACCAGGAACAGCTTCTTCCATGCGGCCTCATCCCCCTGCTTGCTGTCGCGTTCAATCACGATGAGGTGGCGGTCGTTGAGGGCGGTGAGTTCGCCGATTGCGCTGGCCTCGTCGCTGAGGTGATACGTAAATGCGGGGCTAATGGGATCGTTCGGGGCAAAACCCATCTGCTCGTAGTCGAAGCGATACACGTTGAGCTGCTTCTCGGGTTGGCCTTGTACCGGGCCTTCAAGCATGCACAAAAGGTGCGGCGCGTTTGGAAGCTTGGCCATGCCTTCGAATCCACGCGAGCGTGGCAAAGTGGGCGCTTCATCTTTTGCAAGCGTGGGGTTGTCGGGTGATTTCACGCCGGGCACGGGGATAGGGGCCCGCAGGAGTTTGCCCGTAGCATCCACGTGGAGCAGATACGGGCCGAACTCTTCGCCAATGATGAACGACCCGTCGTCCAGACGAACGAAAGACTCCACATCGAAATCCGCGCCGGTCAATAGACGCTGCTCACGAATGGCCGGATCAACGGGGATGTCACCCTTGCCGTTGGGATAGAACTCGGCGTCGGCCACGATGGGCCAGGGGATTTGGCGGTCCGGGTCATGGATCGTGAATGCGGGTTCAGGCGGATGCATCCCGAGGATTTCAGGCCCGCTGGGTAGGCGGTAGACGCTAAGCAGATAGTCCGCGGAGTTGGATTTGCCGCCGAATCCATTGTCCGAGAGCAGCAGCAAACCCTCGGGAGAATGGATCACGCAGGACACGCCCTGCACCGGCTGACGATCCGCGAATGGCGGCGTCCGACCGTTCGCGGCCTCGATGAATTGGCCGGAAGTCGGCCCCTGCGCGAAGGTGTCGGCGGGCAAACGGAAGAAACCGACCAGCGTCGGCTCGGCCCAAGCGGACGCGATCCCAAGGTTCAGAATCACAGCCAGCAAAACATGAGGTAAGCAAGTACGCATAGACGAAGTTTCCCAAGTTGATATTAGGATTAAAGTAAAATTGCTCAATGCCGCTTCAGAGGGCAATGCAATTCCCGCAAACTTTCTCTCAGCTTCCTCCGCCTCTACGCCATGCCGCCACCTCAACCTACTCCCTATAGCGCTTGGGTCATCATGGGCGTCAGCGGCTGCGGCAAATCTACCGTAGCCCGAGCATTGGCAAACGCGATGGGGTTGGCCTTCGCGGATGCGGACGACTTCCACCCACCGGAAAACGTCGCCAAGATGAGCCGGGGCGTGGCATTGGAGGATGAAGACCGTTGGCCGTGGCTGGACAAGCTCAGCGACTGGTTAGGCGAAGAGTCGCCGTGCGTATTGGCTTGCTCGGCGTTGAAAAAAAGCTACCGCGCCCGTCTGTCGCGACACAACCACCAGTTCCGATTCGTTCATCTGCAGGTGGATGAAAACACGCTGAAACGACGCATGGAAACCCGCGAGCACTTCATGCCCGCGTCGCTTCTGAAAACCCAATTCGAGACGCTTGAAACCCCCACCGAGAGCGAAGCCTTGATCCTGGACGGCACCCTGCCCGTGGATCAACTCGTCGCCGCTATCGTGTCCGACGCCCGGCGGTAAGCCAATTCCGGCTGAGTTGCCTTCGCCTTGGCGTCGTCGGTTTCCGCAGCGCAGAGCACCCAGTGTTCGGGCTGGACTTCGTGGAGCTGCGCGTGGTTGCCGCCGTATTTCGCGCCGCCCGCCACGGGTTTGAACTCGGGGTCATGCGGCTGCACGACAAACCCTTCGGGAAAATCTTCGGGGATCGTCGCGCCGTCCATCACGGTGTCCAGCCGATCGACCTTCCGCCCGAGCACGGGCATCGACCGCAGCAGGCCGCGGGTGTAGGGGTGCATGGGTGAGTTGAAGATCGCTTGGACGCTGCCATACTCGATAATCCGGCCGGCAAACATCACGGCGACCACATCCGCGTTCTCGGCGACCACGCCCAGGTCGTGGGTGATGAGCAGGATCGACATGCCCTTCTCGCTTTGCAGCTTCCTTAGTAGCTCGAGGATCTGAGCCTGGATCGTCACATCCAGCGCAGTCGTGGGTTCATCCGCCAGGAGCAGTTCGGGCTGACACGCCAAAGCCATGGCGATCATGACGCGTTGCCGCATCCCGCCGGAGAGCTGGTGGGGGTACTCCTTCAGCCGTGAAGAAGGGTCGGCGATCCCGACATCCCGCAACGCCTGCTCCGCGATCGCCACCGCCTGGCCGCGATCGACCGTTTGGTGCAGGAGAACCGCTTCCATGATCTGCTGGCCGATGGTGTACACCGGGTTGAGGCTGGTCATCGGCTCCTGAAAGATCATCGCGATCTGATTGCCGCGGACCTGCCGCATCTGTTTATCGCTGTACCTGAGAAGATCAACGCCGACACCGAAGCTATGTCCGATTGGTGGCGTAAAACCGTGCCAAAGAATCTTGCCGGTGTCGTAGTTGCCCGGCGGCGTAGGGATCAGCTGCAGGATCGACATCGCCGAAACCGATTTACCCGACCCCGACTCGCCCACGACCGCGAGCGTCTGCTTCGGGAAGATCGAAAGGTTCACCCCGTTGGCCGCTTGCAGACGTTGGCCGCCCTGAGCCGGAAAACTCACCGACAGGTCTTGGATCTGCAGCAGGGGATCGGGAGTATTGGGCTGGTCCATGGGGCTGTTCTCGGCGATCTCTTCGGACATAACGGGGCCTAGGGCAGTCGGGTGGATTCAGCTTCGGGGATCGACCACGTCGCGGAGGGCTTCACCAAACAAGTTGAAGCCAAAAACTGTCAGAAAGATCGCGAACCCCGGGAACGCCGCGATCCACCAATAAAAACCTCCGCCCGCGCCGGTGGCCTGGCTAAGCATCTGTCCCCAACTGGGCTCATCCACCAAGCCGAGCCCAAGGAAACTGAGCGTGGCTTCGTAGAGGATGGCTGAGGGCACACCGAAGCTCGCCGCAACAAGCACCGGAGCAACCGCGTTGGGCAGCATGTGGCGGAACAAGATCGACCACAACGGCAAGCCACAAGCTCGCCCAGCTTGGACAAAGTCCATTGCCCGTAACTTGAAAAACTCCGCCCGGACGAAACGGGCATATCCCACCCAACCCGTACATCCAATGATGACCATCATGATGTAGAGGTTGCGTGGAAAGAACGCCACGAAGGTAAGCAGCAAGAAAAACACGGGAATCGCTGAGAAAACCTCCACCAGCCGCATCCCGATCAGGTCGACGATGCCGACGAAGTAACCCATGAGCCCGCCGATGATCACGCCGATGATCAGCGAGATACCCGTGGCGATAAAGCCGACGGCCATGGCGATACGGCTGGCGTGGATCATCCGGCTCAGCAGGTCTGCCCCGCGCCGACTAGTGCCCAACCAATGCGTCGCGTCGGGAGGCAACGGGTGCTTAAGCTCGGGCTTATCGCGGAAGCGGTCCGAAGGGGAATAGGGGATCACGGTGTATGCCGCCGAAACAGCGCTGCCGTCCGCCAAGGCTTGGCGATACTGGGCGAACACCACGATCTGCGGCGGGTTCACGAATACGATCGAGCAGACGATGACCACAGCGCTCACCCCGACGCAGCCGCCCCACCGCCATTTGCTCGACACCCATCGGCGCAGCACGACCGCCACAAGGACCACAATCAAGACCAAGGGGATCGCGACGTCGGCCGGGGTGAGGTTTTCAAGCAACGGGTATCGCGTTGTGCCATCGGCCATCACGATCCGCAGTGGGTGTGAGTTGGCGATGAACGGTGCAAACGCCCCAGCCAACCCCACAACCGCCAACCACACCACACCCACCAACGCCCCGTGGCGGGCCAAAACCTGACGCCACATAGGCGGGGCTGCTGTGGGACGATCGTCCTCAGCTTCAACAGCCAACCCAATCTCGGCGGTTGGCGCACTACTCATAACTCACCCGTGGATCGGCCACCGCATACGCCAGGTCGGCGATCAAAATGAAAACCAAGCCGAGCACGCCGCTCACCAAAGCCCCCGCCAAGACAAGTTCGCGGTCGCGGGCAAAGATCCCATCGATCGTCAACTTGCCCATCCCCGGGATGCTGAATATCTGCTCGATAATGACCGAGCCGCCAATCAACGCGGGGATCACACCCGCCGAGACCGTGATCAGCGGAAGCAAGCTGTTGCGGAACACGTGCTGGTAGAGCACAACCTTCTCCCTTAGCCCCTTGGCCCGGGCGGTGCGGACAAAGTCGGCGCTCAGGTTCTCCAACACGCTCGACCGCATCAGCTTGCTCAGGAAAGCGAAATCCGCGTAAGCCAGGCAGATCACCGGCAACACCAAATGCCAAGCGCGGTCCAGCAGCCAGCCCCGATTGAATTCGCCATCGATCCACGAAGGCAGAAACGGCCATTCACCTGCGCGAGTGGAACTCAATCCGCCGGTGGGGAACCACTGCAGGTATTGGTTGCTCGCCAAGTAACCGATCAGCAGCACACCCACCCAAATCTGCGGCATGGACCAAAGGCCGAGGAACGTGGTGCCCAGCCCCAAGTCCACGGGACCGCCTCGCCGTCGGGCCATTTGAATCCCCGCAATGATGGAAAGCAGAAAGGTGATCGGCGAGGTCAATACGTTGAGAAGCAGCGTGACCGGCAACGCCTCACGATAAAGATCTGTGACGGGGCGGCGCTTGGACATACTCTCACCCAGGTCGGGCCATTTCAGCAAACGCGGCGAGCCCCATTCGACCTTGCCGGCCTGACCACTCTCAAAGCCAACCGGCGACACCCGGTTGAGCCACCGACCGTACTGAACCAGCAGCGGTTCATTGAGGCCATAGCGTTCGTTGATGTATTCCAGCTGGGCCTGTTGAGATTTGCCTTCGAGCTCACCTCCGGCCGCGGCTTCGGATCCCCCCACCCCGCCGGGTGACAGAGCCATGGTGAAAAACACGACCGCCGTCACCCCGATCAGGGTGGGAATCATCAACAAGAGTCGGCGGATCAGGTAAGACAGCATCGTTCAGCTAACAGATTCCATAAAGAGCCCGGGAGTTAATACTTCTGCAGCCCCGACGGGACATACCACACCGAACGATCACTCACACCCATCCGGGTCGGATGAAAATTCTGAAACCGGCTATCCCCAAAAGTGAGGAACTTGCGGACATATAAGAACGTGTAAGGCTGGTCTTCGTTCAAGATGGCGTGCACCTGGTGCCAGATCGCCATGCGTTCCTCTTCGTCTAAGGTCACCCGCGCCTTCTCGATGAGTTTGTCGATCTCGGGGTTGGCGTAGGCGGGGAAGTTATTCGCTCCGTTGCCGATGTTGCTCGAGTGGAAGGCGTGGTGGATGTCGGTCTCGATGTTGGCGCCCCAAGCCATACTAATGGCATCAAAATCTGAGCTACGGACCTTCTCGCTGAAGACGGACCATTCCAAAGGATCGATCTCCATAAGCACGCCCGCCTCGGCCAGCGAATCTTTGATCAGCGGCGCAACCTCGTGCCAGAAGTTGCCGGAGCTGGGGATGGTATGCTTGAACTTCAAGGGCTTGCCGTCGGACGATTCAACCACCCCATCTCCATCGCGATCGATGTAGCCCGCTTCCGCGAGAAGCGTTTTGGCGGCTTCGACATCGTAAGGCAACGGTTCGATCTCATGGTTGTACTGGGGGCTCTGCTGGTTGAAGGGGCCACTGGGGATCAAGCCGTACCCTTTGAGCGCGACATCGATGATCTGCTGCCGGTTGATCAGCATCGTCATGGCTTGGCGGACCCGCTTATCTGCGAAAGGGGTAGGTCCACCGTTCTTAAGCTGGTTCCAAGCTATCCAGCCATAACCGTCGTTGGGGCGAAACGCTTCAACCGATTGGGAGCGAGCAACCAGCTCTTCATCCTTGAGATATTCGATGTACTGCTCAGGTACCGCGCGGTAGAACAAATCGATGTCGCCGTTGCGGAACGCAGTCAGCCGTGCGACATCACTCGTGATTTCTTTAAACACGAGGCGAGCGGCGGGGCTGGGCTCGCCCCAGTAGCGTTCGTTACGTTCTAGAACAATCTCTTTACCGGGCACCCAATCCTCGGGGCCGTAGCTGACCTTGTAAGGGCCGCTGCCCATCAACAGACCGGGCAAGCTGTTGATGCGTTCGATCTGCTCGGGAGTGAGCGGGCCGTAGAAGTGTTTGGGCAGCACGCTGAAGGCAGCAGCCTCCTGAAACGCATCGAAGAACGGCTTCTTGAACGAGAACGCCACGGTGAAGTCGTCGATAGCTTCAACGCTTTTGAATTTCAGGCCGTACTCGTTGCGGTAGATCGGCGAATCGATCTCCGGGTTCATCACCAAGTCGTAGGTGAAGACCACGTCGTTCGCAGTTAGCGGCTCCCCATCCGAGAACGTGACCCCACGCCGCAGGTTGAAGGTCACCACCAAAGCGGGCGGGCAGTCCTCTTCCGAGACCACGTCGTCGAGCAACCGGCCTTCTTCGAGCCGCTTGGCCAGATACGCCGCGCGGTCTTCATCTTTTTCGGCTGCTTCGTACCCCGCCTCGGCCAAGACCTCTTCTTCGGTTAGCGGCACAGCCATCCGAGCGTCAACATGGGCCTGCCAATCCCCCAAGTTGTCTTGAATCTTCCATGTCCGCGCCAGCTGCGGCGACCACTGCACGTTGTGGGGGTCCCGGCCGGCCTGGGACTCGACCACATAGCTCTGAACCACAGCGCCGTAAAAGTCGCGAGAAATAAACGGCGTGATCTTCGCCACATTCACCGAAAAGGCATCGACCACCCAGTCGCCATCTGCATAATCATCTTCCGCTTTGATTCTTACAAGCTCTTCGAACGGGTCCGGCAATTCTTTGGGATCTACAAATCCCTCAAGCATTGGCATGCGCCCCTGCCCCGCTCCGATCGCGAAACCGCCTTCTTCTATCTTGCTATCGATCTGCGCGAGTAAGCGCTCGAGCCGTGCCTGGGCCGCGGCCTGCTGCTTCACTTCCTCGGCGACGGTACGCAATGTTTCGTGCTGGCGGTCGAATTGTTTCATCGCGATCCAAATGCTCGCGAGGATGGCGACAAGCAGCACCATCAGGACGAAGTCTTTGAAGCCGAAGCGGTTTTCCATGATCAACTTTCAATAATTCGGCGGCAGATTCAACGCGGCGTGCGTTTGGGATCGAAACGATCCCGCAACGCATCACCCAAAAAGTTTAGCGCCATCAGGGTCAGGCCCAGCAGCGTGCAGGGGAATACTAAGAGCCACCAACGCATCGGCAGGTCCGGGCTGGTGAGTGCAGGCAATTCTTTCACGCCCATCGACGCCAGGTTGCCCCAGCTCGGCAAAGGCAGACGCACGCCGATACCCAGGAAGCTCAGAAACGACTCCTGCAGAATCGCCAAGGGCACCGCCAGGGTCGCGTAGACGACGATTACGCCTATCAGGTTGGGCAATAGATGTAACCGAAACACCCGCACCGGGCTCATCCCGACCGCTTTGGTCGCCTCGATGAACGGCTGGCTCCTAAGGCTCAACACCTGCCCGCGGATCACCCGCGACATCGTCAGCCAGCTCACCCCGCCGATGGCAAGCAGAAGGGTCAAGATGCCGGATACGTTGCCCGCCACGGTTTCGGAAAAGCCAAGGACGGGGCCGGTGAGGTGCTCGATCGCGGGCTGTAACGCCAGTGAGACCATCACGACCAGCAAGATGTAGGGCAGGCCGTAGAGCACGTCGACCGCCCGCATCATCGTGGCGTCGGTCTTGCCGCCGATGTAGCCGGAGGCCGCCCCCCAAGTCACGCCGATGATCACCGCGATGAGCGCGGCACTGATACCAATCGTGAGGCTGATCGCCCCGCCCAGCAGGCTCCGCCACAGCAGGCTCCGCCCCAAACCATCCGTGCCCATGGGCTCGGACCAACTGGGTGCTGCATGAATCATCTCGACCTGATCGCTGCGTTGCTCGTCGTACCGCGACAAGGACCAGGGCAGAGTCAAGAAGCACGGCAGCGCGATCACCGCCAGAAGCACCGCCCCGACCCACCCCGGCGACAATCGCCATCGCGGATTCGCCCTGCTCGGATTTGACGGTAAAACAGCCGTGCTCATCAGCCTCGGAGTATACCCGTAGCGCCATGCCGGGTCGCCGCGTCAGCCCCAGACTTCTTCGAGCACCAGCGGTTTGAAGCCCACCGTGAATCGGGTTCCGTCGGTGATGATCGGCCGCTTGATCAGCATCCCGTTTCCGGCGAGCAGAGCCAAAGCCTCCGCCTGGGCCATCTCCGGCAGCTTCTCTTTGATCTTCATCGAGCGGTAGAGCTGGCCGGAGGTATTGAACAGATGCTTCAGCTCGTACCGGCCATCGGACAGCACCGCTTTCAGCGTTTTGGCGGACGGGGGGTTCTCAGTGATATCGATGAAGGCGTGCTCGAGGCCCGCAGCGTCGAGCCATTTCAGGGCTTTTCGGCAGGAATCACACTTCATATAGCCGTAAACGGTCAGTGAATTGGAGGTCTTGGACATTACGGGAGTGTATCGCCTGTGCCTCGCTGCGTGAGGTGCTTTACACTATCGGGTCCAGTTGCCCGGCCGATGCCGGTGCCCGCCCCCGAGCCGACGCCGTGAAAGCCTTCTGGGCCTTTGCCCGCCAAACGCTGAGATACCGCCGGTTGCTGGTTATCGCAATGATTGCCGCTGTAATCGACGCCCTATGTGCGGCCGCAGGTTTTGGCATGCTGCTGCAAATCATTAGGGTGCTCATCGGAGGCCAAATCGGCCTGCAAGAAGCCGCCCGTGAAATGCTCCAAAGCGAGGATGCCATCAAATGGCTTCGCGGCGATCGCAGCCACCTTGCCGACTACTTGCCCACGGATGGCTTCAAGAGTTTCTTGTACGCCATTCTGATCATTTTGCCGTTGGCGATTTTTGGATCGGTCATGCGCTACACCCATCAGGCACTCGCCATTACCGTGGGAGTGCGAGTCGTTACCCGGATCCGGCAACAGGCGTTCTTCAATATCCTGCACCTCCCCATCGAGGCTTCGGGCGATCTAGGCTCGGCGGACAGCCTCAGCCGATTGGTCGGCGATACAGGCCAACTCGGCAAAGGCTTTAACACACTCATGGGTCGGACCGTCAGGGATGTGCTTCAAGGCACTGCTTTTCTCCTGCTTGCCCTCTTCGTGGATTGGAAACTGACGGGCATTTTTCTCGTCGGCTTGCCGATCATCGGCATAGCTATCAAGAAGTTCGGTAAACGTATCCGGCGCGCAACGAAATACACGCTGCGGGAATACGCAAACATGGTCGGGGCCGTACAGGAATCCATCCAGCACCCCGCGGTGGTCCGGCTGCACAACGCCGAAGGCTACGAAAGAAGACGTTTCAACACGATCAACCGCTCACTGGAAAAACAGATCCTTAGAGCCCGCACCGCCAAGGCCTTGAGCTCCCCGGTCATCGAACTGATTTCACTGGTGGGCGTGATGGGTGTTTCCCTGGTCGCGGCTTGGTACGTCTTCAATGGCGGCGGCGAACCCGACGAAGTCCAGCAGCGAGCCACCGATATGGTGTCCGTACTGCTCATGCTGGGTGTAGCTGGCATGTCGGTCAAACCGCTAGCCAATCTAAACAACGACCTTCAAGAAGCCGGGGCCGCCGCGGTGCGGATCAAAGAGGTGCTCGACGCCAAGCCCGAGCCGAATACCCGGGAATACCACAAGACCGAAACCAACCCCGTTCTGCCCCGCCATCACAAGGACATCGTGTTTGAGTCGGTCTCGTATCGCTACCCTGGTAGCGATGAGTTTGCCGTCAGCCACTTGGATCTCCGCATCGAGCATGGCCAATCCGTGGCGATCGTCGGCACCAATGGCTCGGGGAAATCTACGCTCCTCAACCTCGTGCCCCGATTGACCGTACCCACCCAGGGCCGTGTGTTGATCGACGGCACTGATATCGCCACGGTCTCCCTGCGATCCCTGCGTGAGCAGATCTCGGCCGTGACCCAACACAGCGTGATGTTTGCTGGAACCATCGCTGACAACATCGCCTACGGCAGACGCGACACCTCACGAGAAGACATCGTCGCCGCCGCGAAAGCCTCGTTCGCCGACGAGTTCGTCAAGGAGTTGCCTGAGGGATACGACACTGTCCTGGGCGAAGGCGGCTCGGGCCTATCGGGTGGGCAACGTCAACGGCTTTGCATTGCCCGGGCGATCCTGCGTAACCCCGCGATCCTGATTCTTGATGAAGCAACCAGCCAAATCGACGCGGAGAGCGAAGCCCGGATCACCTCCGCGATCAATAAGGCGCGTGCTGGCAAAACGACCTTGATCATCGCCCACCGGCTTTCGACCGTGGTGGACTGCGACAACATCGTGGTGATGAACGAAGGCCAGATCGTCGACCAGGGCAAGCATGATGAGCTTCTGGAACGCTGCAAGATCTACCAGACGCTGGTGCATAACCAGCTCACGAGTTGATTCCTGCCAGCTTCCGCCAGCGGCTCTGAGCCGGGGGCGTTTGCGTCACAGCAGCGTGAGCCTAGAATGTTGAGCTACACCTAACGGCCGGGTGCCCGAGTGGACCAAGGGGGCGGATTGCAAATCCGCTTGCGTAAGCAGTCATGGGTTCGAATCCCATTCCGGCCTTTTCATCTTCATCAACCTGAGCTTGAGTATTCTGACTCGCTCATTCCGCCCGACACCCACATTTTCCGGCTACTCAAAGGCTGACCAAAGCCTTAGAGGGCTATTTCTATACGACACCCAGTTCGCCTATTTTTTAGGCAGAACCCCTCACCCATGCATCCGTTTCAAATTCTCGGCCCGCAATCTCGCCTAAAATTTCGACTTTTTCTCCCGAGAGGCCTTGATAAACTCCAAAAAATGCTCTATAAACCTCCGATCGTAGACGTAGAACGCTATTCACCGTCGCGTCAGAGTAAGAAACTTCGCTTCTTTTTACTGTTTGAGGATCAACGCACATGAGCACCCCGACCAAACTCGAATACATCTGGCTCGACGGCTACAAGCCCACCCAAAGCCTCCGCAGCAAGACCAAGGTTCTGTTCAAGGACTTCGGCGGAACCCTCGAAGAGTGCCCCATGTGGTCGTTCGACGGCTCGTCCACCGAACAAGCCGAAGGCGGCAGCTCCGACTGCCTCCTCAAGCCCGTGTTCATCTGCAAAGACCCCGGCCGTAAGAACGCTTACCTGGTCATGACCGAAGTGCTCAACGCCGACGGCACCCCGCACGAGTCGAATGGTCGCGCGACCATCGATGACGACGACAACGACTTCTGGTTCGGCTTCGAACAGGAATACGCCATCATCGACCCCGACACCAACCGCCCCATCGGCTTCCCCAAGGGCGGCTACCCCGCTCCTCAGGGCCAGTACTACTGCTCGGTCGGCGCCCAGAACGCCATCGGCCGTGCGATGGTTGAAGAGCACCTCGACGCCTGCCTCGAAGCCGGCCTCAAGGTCGAAGGCATCAACGCTGAAGTGATGTGCGGCCAGTGGGAATTCCAAGGCTTCGCCGAGTCCGCCACCCAAGCGGGTGACGAAATGTGGGTCGGTCGTTACCTGCTCGAGCGCATCGGTGAGAAGTACGGCTGGGCCATCGAGTACCACTGCAAGCCCGTCGCCGGCGACTGGAACGGCAGCGGTATGCACGCCAACTTCTCCAACACCATCCTGCGTACATCCGGCGACAAGGCTGTCTACGACAAGATCTGCGAAGCCTTCGGCACGCCCGAAGCCATCAAGCGCCACATCGACGCCTACGGCGCCGACAACCACCTGCGTCTGACCGGCCTGCACGAAACGCAGTCGATCGACAAGTTCTCGTACGGCATCTCCGACCGCGGCGCTTCGATCCGCATCCCGGTCGCCACGGTCGAGTCTGGCTACAAGGGCTGGCTCGAAGACCGTCGCCCGAACTCGGCCGCCGACCCATACAAGGTTGCCGCCGAGATCGTCAAGACCGTCAAGGGTGCCTGCGCCGCCCTCTAAGACGAGACAAAACCACATCCAAACAAAAACCCACGGATTAGATCCGTGGGTTTTTAATTTGGTTGAATTCCATTGGCACCGAGTAGGCGGAAATTTCTTACACATAAATCTCCAGCTTCTTGCAAGTAGCTTCTTTTGTCCATAAAGCAAAGCTATCTCTTTGACTTGTAAGCAGTTCTCTGGAGAAAG
>JBCCWB010000109.1:0-13657 GCA_039194345.1 Planctomycetota bacterium | reverse complement strand
GGTGGCGGTGCCTTGGGTCTCCATGCCCGCTGAAGCGGGCACGCCGGCGGGGGCGGCGCCCATGCCGCCGAAGAGCACGTTCATGAGCGAGCGGTTCATGGCTTTGCACATGATGTTGGTGAGGATCAGGCCGGAGCTGCCGACGAGCGAGCCGGTGATGATCAGGGCGTAGTTGTTGAGGACGAAGCCCGCCATCGCGGCGGCGACGCCGGAGTAGCTGTTGAGCAGCGCAACGACCACGGGCATGTCGGCCCCGCCGATGCCGATGACCAGCAAGACGCCGAGGCCTAGCGCGACGAGGACCATGAGCAACACCCACGGCCAGCCGCCGGGCCAGATCATGAGGAACAAGATTGTCAGTGCGAGGAAAGCCAGCCCGCCGAAGACAATCCACTTTTGCTGCGGCAGTTGCACCGGTTGATCGGGCGCCCATGCGGTGCCCTGGAGTTTACCGAAGGCCATGATTGAGCCGGAGAAGGTCACGGCGCCAATGGCGACGGCCAAGCCGGTAGCGAAGATTTGGCCTGTACTGAAGAAAGTGGGGGCGATGTAGCTCGCATTTACTACCGCCGCGTTGATTATCTCGATTAAACCAGCGACTTCTTGATCATGGGTACGCTGCATACTCAGCGTGTGGAAGTAATCTGCCAGCGCCACCAGCATCGACGCGATGCCGCCGAAGCCGTTGAGTATGGCGACCATCTGCGGCATCTGCGTCATCTCGACGCGGTGGGCCATGACGGTGCCCGCGAAGCCACCGATGGCGAGCGCGGGGATGATCCACAGCAGGCTGAGCCAAGTGCCGCCGGTGATGTAGAAGAACGTGACGACGGTGGCCAGCAGCATGCCGACGGCCGAGATTATGTTGCCGCGGGCCGCGGTTTCGACCTTGCCGAGCATCTTCAGGCCGAAGATGAAGCAGACCGCCGCGAGGACGTACAGGAGGTTGATCAGGTCGTGGCCGAGGGTGGCGAGGATCATGAGAGGCCTTGGTCGTTTAGCGGCGGATCGGTGATCCGCGGGTGGGGAATGCGTGGGGCGAGCGGCGATCGGTGACCGCCGGCTAAACGTGGGTGGGGGGGTTACTTGTCTTCTTTGTGCTGGAACATCTTGAGCATGCGGTCGGTGACGAGGTAGCCGCCGACGACGTTGGTGGTGGCGAAGACGATGCCCAGGAACGCGAGTATGACCCCGAACACGCTGCCGGAGTAGCTGCAGAGCAGGGCCCCGACGATGGTGATGCCCGAGATCGCGTTGCTGCCGGACATCAGCGGGGTGTGCAGACGGGACGGCACCTTGGAGATCAGCTCGAAGCCGATGAACACGGCCAGGACGAAGACGACGATGCCGATGACAAAGGCGCTGGGCAGCGGGTTGTCCGTGGCGAGGGTGAGTGGTTGGAACATGGTGTTTCTCGGGTGGAGAAGGGCAGTGTTGCGGGTTAGTCGATCATGTCTTTGACCAGGTCGTTGACGATCTGGCCGGCGTGGGTAATCAGTGCACCGACGTGGATGTCGTCATCCAAATCGATCTTCAGCGAAGGTTGTTGGGGGGCGGCGTTGGACTCTTCGTCGACGGGCTCGGGCGGCTCGATCATGGTTTCGAGCAGGGCCCAGACGTTGTTGGCGAAGACGCTGCTGGCGTGAACCGGGAGGGTGCCGGGGAGGTTCGTGGTGCCGACGATCGTGACCTGGTTGTCGGTGGTGATGATTTGGCTGGGCTGGGTGAGTTCGCAGTTGCCTCGGCCGTGGGCTTCGTTGGCGGCGAGGTCGACGATGACGCTGCCGGGCTTCATGTCGGCGACCACGTCGGCGGGGATCAGCACCGGCGGCGCTTTACCGAAGACCGCGGCGGTGGTGACCACGACGTCGGACCCGGTCACGTGCTTGGCCATAAGCTCGGCCTGCTCGGCGCGTTCCTCGTCGGTTTGCTCTTTGGCGTAGCCGCCTTCGGTTTCGCCGCCGCCGGCATTGGGCAACTCGATGAAACGTGCGCCGAGCGACAAGACTTGTTCCTTGGTGGCGGGGCGGACGTCGTACGCTTCGACGATCGCGCCCAAGCGTTTCGCCGTCGCAATCGCTTGCAGACCCGCCACGCCCACGCCCACGACCATCACGCGCCCGGGGCTCAGCGTGCCTGCCGCGGTGATCATCATCGGCATCAACTTCGGGCAGTGGCTCGCCCCCAGCAACACCGCTTTGTATCCCGCGAGGTTGGCCTGGCTGGAGAGCACATCCATCGACTGCGCCCGGCTGGTGCGCGGGACAAACTCCAGCGAGACCGCCGAGACCTTGGCATCCACCGCAGCGCGGACGACGTCGTGTTCCAACGTCGGCGACAGCAGTCCCACCACCGCGGTGCCTTCGCGCATCCGCCCGATCTGCTTGGGGGTGGGCGAATCGGTCTTCACCACGATGTCCGCGTCTTCCCAGGCGTGGTGGCCTTCGCCCGCCAGCGTCGCCCCGGCGTCGAGAAAGTCCTGGTCGGCGATGAACGATTTCGACCCCAAGCCCGGCTCCACCGTCACATCCAACCCCGCTTTGACCAATTTCTTCACCACCGCAGGCGTCAGCGGGGTGCGGGTTTCGTCGGCGTCACGCGGCAGCGGGGCAAACACAAGCATGGCTATCTCGGAAGAGGGTCAAGGGCGGGACCACGCTCCTTGAGCATGGCAGCGCCAGTGTATGACAATGCGCTGCTCCTTGCATATCAAGGGTTTATGTCGCACCAAAGCTGTACGATTGGATGAGTTGACCCGAGATTCAGGGCCCCTGTTGGCGAGGGTTTATCCTCATGAAAAACCCCGCTGCCGCAAGAGCGACAACGGGGCGGAGGGGAGAAAGCTGTGTTATTACCCAAATTATCGCCTCTGTTCGCAGAGTCTCATCACTTTTTATTCAATGAAAAAGTGATAATCAAGAATCAAGGTCACCCTATCTTCACATTTTACGCTTACTAAGACTATTGCGAAAGGCTATTTTTTCGCTATCGGACTCTTTTAATCGAGATTTTTAGCATTTTTTTACCATTTGTGAGCGATGTAAATCAGGGGATGGCGTTTTGGGCCAAGATGCCGGCCCCGAGTAGGCCCGCGTCGTCGTCCAACTCGCTGGCCACGATCTTGCACGACTTGAGTTCTTCCGGGAAGACGTAGGCATCGAACGCCTCGCGGATCCAATTCATCCAGGTCTTGCCCATCGCCTCGGTCGCGCCGCCGCCCACCACCACGCAGGGCAGGCTCATCAGCGTCACTGTGTTCGCGATCGACATCCCCACGTAGGTCGCGGCGCGGTGCACGACTTCCATGGTCAAAGGGTCTTCTTGCTTAATTGCTTGGCCCAGCACCTTGGATCGAATGCGCGACATATCGCCGTCGACCAACTCGGGGATGATCGATTGGCGTCCGCCCGCGATGAGCTGCTTGAGCAGGTTCACGATGTTGGTTCGGCTCGCCAGGTCTTCGACACTTCGTCGTCCGATGCCGGCATCGGCGCGGAGCAGCGTGTGACCGATCTCGCCGGCGGTGTGGTTCGCGCCGTGGTAGATCTTGTTGTTCAGTACCAGCCCGCCGCCGATGCCCGTGCCGACGAAGATGGCAAACAAGTCATCGAACCCGCGTCCCGCGCCGGCCTGATGCTCGCCCCACGCCCCAACGTTCACATCGTTGTCGACCACGACGGGCACGCCCATCTCTTTGCTGAGGATGTCGCGCAGCGGGAAGTCGGTCCAGCCGAGGTTGACCGCTTTCATCACCTCGCCCTTCTTGATGTTGATCGCGCCCGGCGCGCCGATGCCAATCGCGCCGAGGTCTTGCCTGGAGAGCGATGCTTCTTCGAGCACTTTGTCGCAAAGCTTCACCAGCCGACGGATTACTTCGTCCGAGCCATCAGCCGCTTTGGTTTTAGTGTCATCGCGTTCTTTGACTTTGCCGTTATGGACGACACCGCATTGGATATTGGTTCCACCGAGGTCGATGCCTAGGGTGGGTGGGGCGTCTTGAGCCATAGATTAAATCTCTTGCGTAGGGTGGGCACCGCCCACCGAGTTGCTGGATGGGGTTCGCGGTAGGCGGTGCCCACCCTACGAAATCATGCCCCGCCGCCGTCACCCAGGACTTTCGGCACCTTGAAGAAGTTGTCCTGCCGGGCGGGAGCGTTGGCCAGGGCGTCGTCGGGGGAGAGGCCGGGCTGCTCGACGTCGTCGCGGGTCACGCTGTGGTGGTCCGAGGGGTGGAACAACGGCTCGACGCCTTCGACGTCCAGCTCGTTGAGCTTGCCGACGTAGTCCAGGACCGCCGCGAGCTGGCCGGTGAAGTGCTTGATGTCGTCGTCCGACAGTGCCAGCCGGCTGAGCTTGGCAACCTGGCGGACGTCGTCTTCGGTGATGGGTTGGCTCATGGATTCATCATACCAGCCGAGCGATTTCGCATTGGAAATCGGGATTTCGGGACGCCGCCGAGTTCAGCCCTATGCTTTTTCGTTCTCTCGCCGAGTTACGCTAAACTTCTGTGCTGTCCGAGGCGATCCCGATCGCCCGATCCGAAATCCCCCTGCGAAACCCAAATCCCATGCCCGATCGCGACCTGCTCAAGTGTTTTGATAATCCCAACCCGGGGCGACCGTTTGTCATCGAACACATCTCCGATGAGTTCACCAGCGTCTGCCCCGAGACCGGCCACCCCGACTTCGGCTCGGTCATCCTCCAGTACATCCCCCGCGACGCCTGCATCGAGCTCAAATCGCTCAAGCTCTACTACCAGAGCTTCCGCAATGAGGGCATCTACTACGAAGCGGTGACCAACAAGATCGCCGAGGACCTGGACCGCTCGATGGACCCGATCTGGATGCAGATCGTCACCGAGTGGAAGGGCCGCGGCGGCATCCGCTCTCGCATCACCGTGGAACTCGGCCGCCACCCCGAAGACGCCCCACGCTCCTCCGGCGGCGACGACTTCGACGACGAAGACGACGACGATCGCCTGCCCCCCGGGTATTAAACCGCACGTTTGATGTTGGGGGCCCCTGCGAAGATTGATTTGTAGCGTGGTTCTTAAAACCCCCAACGCAGGCCGATCATCACGGAGGTCCCGCTCGTGTCTCGCCCCGCGTCGATCCGGTTGAAGTCTTGGCGGGCTTCGATAAACGCGGCCCACTGGTCGTCGAATCTGGCTTTGACGCCGAAGCCGAGATAGGGGAACAAACCGTCGGCCACGGTTTCGCTTTCTTCGATCAGTTCGCGGTCGCCGCAGCAGAGCTCTTTGCCCGCTCCGCGTTCGGTGGCGCGAGCCCAGTAGTACCCGCCGCCGCCCACCACGTAAGGCTCGATCTGTACGCCGGTCTGGAACCAGTCGGTGTCCATCGAGGCAAGCGGGTAAAGCCGAGCCCCCACCCGGACATCGGCGACGCTCACCGAGCTGATCGGCAGGTTCTCAGTGCTGCCGTCGGGGTTTCTCACCCGCAGCTTCTCGTCGGAGCTTTCCAGGCTGACAAAGCCAGCGCTTGCTGTGCCCTCGAGGTGGCCCCCCAAGACGCGGGGCGATGCGAGCTCGCCTTCGACCCGAAACCGGGTCCGCGACTCGCCGTCGCCCCGCGGGTCGTCGAACTGCTGGGCCCCCAACTTGATCGAGCAGCCCGATAGGGAGAAAACACTCGCCGACAAAATGATCGCCCCGGCGGCCCAGACGGACCGCGCCCTCGTTCCGAAATTTCTCATGGTCGTCCTCAGAAGAGAAATGTGTGGGCCGAGCAAAAAGCCGAGCCCTCAACCCATAGGACAAACCATCCGGGTTTGACGAAGTCGCGATCCCTGCAACGGCACGAATCACGCCGACGACCAAGCCATCTTCTTCACCAGCGGCATTAACCGCTAGAGCCTGATCTGGTGGCAAGACGTTTCTTTGAAACCCAGGTTTTCGTAGAAGCCCGGCTTCAAGGTGAACAAGTGAACAAATGATCCCGGCGGCGCGATCTCGCGCAGCCGAGACACCGCGGCATTCATCAAACTCTTGCCGATCTGTTTTGACTGGTACTCGGGCATGACCGCGACGTCCCAGATGCTGTACCACAGATACGCATCTTGAACGACTCGAACCATGCCCACCGCGGTCCCGCGGTCTCGATCGACCGCAACAAACGCTTCGAGCGTGGTGTTAAGCAAGTCGGCCGCTTCAGGGCCATGCTTGAAAACGACCGATTTCAAAAGCTCAACATACTCGTCGTACGTCGGCAGCCGGTTTTCGATGACGATGTGATCTGGGAGCGTACCCAACGCATCGGCGGGTTTTTCGTAACCGATGGGTCCACCAAAACGCAGGCGGACGCCATTGGGGTCGATCACCAGGTATTCGCGTATGCCCCAGGGCTTGTTCTCGATCGGTTCGGCGATCGGCGCGCCCGCGGCGAGATGCTGAGCGTATTGATCATCGACCTCGTTGCAAAAAAAGAAGTGCCCGATCCCGTGGGCTTGCTTGGCCAGATCTGGGTTGAGCTGGAACATGACCTGGGCTCCGTTGAGACGGATACCCCCGAAGTCGGGCCCCTCTCCGTAGGTCCATTCGCCCTGTCCACCCAAGCGGTCGCGGTAAAACGCGATCGTGTCGGGCAGATGACTCACCGCAAAAATAGGTTCAGAACGCATCATGGTGGATTAACCTCGGAGCGGGTGATTTTTCAGACTATTCCTGAGTCACAGATTTCTTGACCCGGGCCCGCGCTATCGAAATACGAATCACATCCGAGAAGCGTAACCCCAAAGCAAAGAGCCCGCGCGGGGGATGCGCAGGCTCTTCGCCAAGGGAACTCTCTTTTCGCGGAGTGTGATCAGTCGTTGCGATCGCGGCGGTCCTCACGGCGATCCCGCACGTCTTCTCTCCGGTCACGACGGTCTTCGGCGCGATCGCGCTTGTCTTCCCGTGCATCCCGGCGGTCTTCACGACGATCGCGGACGTCTTCGCGTTTGTCGCGGCGGTCTTCGATGCGGTCACGTTTGCCGTCGTCGCTCTGGGCGTCGCGCCGGTCTTCGCGGCGGTCGCGAACATCCTCACGTTTATCACGGCGGTCTTCCCGACGATCACGGACATCTTCTTTCTTGTCGCGGCGATCTTCTGCGCGGTCGCGTTTGTCTTCACGCCGATCGCGGCGGTCTTCACGCTTGTCGGCTCGATCGCCCCGCTCGGCGAATGCGATCATGCCATCATCTGCACTGGTAATTGCAGTAGGCGAAGCGGCGGAGATTGAAATCGGGGCTGCGGCGAAGCACGCGGGGGCAACGAGCGCAGCGATAGACAGGGACAAGGTCTTTAACAACATGGCAGGCTCCTGGATAAGGAAAAAAAGGGGGGTACCTGTTCAACGCGGGTTGACCAGACGTATTGCAGGAGCCTTGGGAAAATTTTGAGGTGTCAGGCCGCCATGTCTTGCGGCGCGAAGGTTTTTCCTTCGGTTAGTAAGGCGGTGGCCCGTTCGGCGGGGAGCGGCTCGGAGAACAGGTAGCCCTGCACCGCGTCGCAGCCCAACGCCTGGATCTGCATGAACTGGGCCGACTCCTCGATGCCCTCGGCGATGACGGTCATCTTGAGGTTGCGGGCGAGGTTGATCACCGCATCAACGATGGCGGAGTAGCTCAGGTCGCGCTGCATCTGCAGGATGAAACCGCGGTCGATCTTCAGGACGTCGGCGGGCACATCGTGCAGCGAAGTGAGCGACGAGGTGCCCGTGCCGAAGTCGTCGATGAACAACCGGTAACCCAGGCGGCGCAGCTTGGCCAAGATCGGCGTGACCGGCACACGGTTATCGCTGAGCGCGGTCTCGGTGATCTCCAAACAAATCGACGAGCGCGGCAGGTCGGCGTTGGCCATGATGCGCTCGAGGTGATCGATCATGTCCGGCACCAACAGCTGCCGTTTGGACACGTTGACACTGATATATTGCCCCGACTCGGCGATGCCTTGCGTCCGCCACGCGGCGAGCTGCTCGGTGGCGAGCTCCAGGCACTGCCGGCCCACTTGATCGATCAGTCCGGCGTCTTCGGCAATCGGGATGAACTCGCCGGGTGTGACCCGGCCGAGCTCGGGGTGCTGCCATCGGCACAGCGATTCGAAGCCTTTGAGCTTGCCCGTCTCGGTTTCGATGATGGGCTGGTAATACAGCTCGAAAGAACGGCTCTGCAACGCATCCCGCAAAGCGACTTCGACCTCGGCCTTGCGCGCGGTTGCGGCGTGCATCGCCGCTTCGAACACGCAGTAGCAGTTGCGCCCCTCGGATTTGGCGTGGTACATCGCGGTGTCCGCGTCGCGGATCAACGTGTTGGGATCCGGCCCACTGATCGAACTGCAGGTCACGCCGATGCTGGGCGTAGAGGTGACGGTCTGCTGCTTGATGGAGTGGGGCTCGCCCATGGTGCGCAGAAGCGCCTCGGCGATCCGCTTGGGTTCCTCGTGATCGCGGATCGGATCGATGATGACCAGAAACTCGTCGCCCCCGAGACGAACCGGCGTAATCCGGGCGTCGGGTTTGTCGATCGAGCAGCAAGGCCCCGGCGTGCCACAAATGTCGCTATCTCCGGGCAGTTCGATCGATTCGTAGGGCGCGAGGGTGGTTTCCATCCGGCGTGCGATCGAGACCAACAAGTCGTCGCCCGCGTCGTGGCCGAGGCTGTCGTTGATGAGTTTGAAGCGGTCGAAGTCCAGGAAGAGCAGGGCCCGTTCCTGTTCGCTGATCTGGGCGGACTCGAGGCGTTCCAGAGCGTACTTACGGTTGGGTAGGCCGGTGAGCCGATCGTGCCGCGCGGACCAGTAGGCTTGCCGCCGTTGATGCTCGACTTCGTTGATGGCGTGGGTGAGTTGGCCGCACTGCTGGCCGATCAGGTCGCGCACATCGATAAGGCAGAGGTGGCCGTCTTCGAACTCGACTACAACCGGGTCGTATCGACGAGCCAATGGCCGTTCAATGAGCTGCTCGATTGCTTGGGTCAGGGTGATGTCGGCGGAGAGGATCTCCACCGGTTCGGTCATCTGGTATTCGTAGAACTTCCCGATGGGGCGGTACAGATACAAATCGCGTTGGAAGGCCTTGGCCAGCTGGGTATAGATCGTCGCCCGTGCCAAGGGGCCGACGAACCGCTCGCCGTCGTAGAGCAGCACGCCGAACAATTCGGGCGACCGCTCGAAGCGTTTCATGACTTGGTCCACCGACTCGCGGGTCTGCACTTTGGTCTGGATGCAGCAGTCGCGGCAGATGTCCCGCAGCCAGGTCAACTTCAGCCGGTGGGGTTGGGGGTCCATCTCACCTCGTGTCCGTTCAGTACTACCGGTTAGCGCAGGATGCAGGAATTCGGAATCGTTCGACATAGCAGAAGCACTCGTTTCCCGCAGCCACAAAGCTGCGGAAACCCCTGCCCGACGCGGCAGCAACGCCCACCCGATAGGGGTATCGGCTAGGGAAGACCCTGTTGTTGGTGCGGTTGACCATGCCAGCCGCAAATTCACATAAATAACGCTTTGCTTACAAAAGCTTGGCCTGTCATCTGGGGCGATCGCCGATAAAAAACCTTCGCGAGCTTGGCACAGTCCTGATGCCGGGGGCAATAGATCATGTGGTCGTTGACCATGCCCACGGACTGCATGAACGCGTACATGATGGTGGAGCCCACGAATTTGAAACCTCGCTTCTTGAGGTCTTTCGACAGCGCGTCGGAGATGTCGGTCTTGGCGGGGACGTCGCTCAGCGTTTTGAAGCGGTTCTGGATCGGCGTGTGGTCGACGAACGCCCAGACGTACTCGGCAAAGCTGCCGAACTCTTTCTGCACTTCGAGGAACGCCTTGGCGTTCTGCACCGATGCGGCGACCTTCAGTCGGTTGCGCACGATGCCCGGGTCGGCGAGCAGCTTCTGCTGCTTCGCCTCGGTGTAGCGGGCGACCTTCTTCACCTCGAAGTTGTCGTACACCTTCCGGTAGTGTTCGCGCTTGTTGAGGATCGTGATCCAGCTCAAGCCCGCCTGGGCGCCTTCGAGGATCAGCATCTCAAAAAGATGCCGTTCGTCCCGCGAAGGCACGCCCCATTCCTCATCGTGGTACTGCTCGTACTTCTCGCCCTTGGCCCATTCGCATCGTTGCATCTCCATGCTGTGAATGGTACCGCTAAATCTTTTGCGAAAGTTTTTAGCCACGCGCGTGCGCCGGTGGTTTGGTCGGCGTCGTTTAAGGTGTACGGGGTTGCCTATGGCCGACCCGAAGCCATTCACTCGGAGACCACGGATCGACGGCACCGAATCACTCACGTCCCTGCTCGAAAGCCACGGCGCTGCGCTCCAGGCTTTGCTGTATCGCGTGACGTTGAGTGAGCACGCGGCGGAGGACCTGATGCAAGAATTGTTTCTCAGACTCAGAGGTTCCTCGGCCTTCGACGCGGCGGATCGTCCCACCGCCTACGCCCGGAAGACGGCGCTACGGCTGGCCTTCGATTGGCGGCGGGCTCAGCGTCGGCGTTCAAAACACGAAGCCGCCAGTAGGGCATCGCCCGAGAATCGTCCCGTCGCTCCCGATCCGCTCGCCCAAGCCGACAATGCCGAGGCTTGGCACCAAACGCTTGATGCACTCGGCGAGTTGCCCGAAAACCAGCGTGACGTCGTCGCCCTCCGCTACCTGCAGCAGCTGACGTTTGCCGAGATCGGCGAACAGCTCGGCCGATCGGAAGGCTCCGCCCGGGCGCTCTGCCAACGCGGTCTCAACCGCTTGCGCGACCGTTTGCAGCCCCATGCCTCTGAATCCGGAGGTGGCCGATGACCGACCCGGATAACACCCTGGAGCAACTCGCCGAGCTCAAGCCGTCCGAAGCCTCACTGCAGCGGGGGAGTGAGCGTGCTCTGACGGCAATCCATAGCTCGGAGACTTCGTCTTATCGTTTCGCCCGCCCTCAACTCAGGAGATGGATCATGCGTAGCTCCCTGGCCGCCGCGGTACTGATGGCGGTAACTCTCGGCGTATTGATGTTCACATCCACCCCGACGCGAAGCTACGCCCAGGAGCTGCGCGACATCGCCGCGGCTCAGGAAAAGTTTGCGGGTTGGATCGTGCAGAAGATGGATATCGCTGCGGTGGAGTTGCCCGAGGAGATGGCGGTGTTCACCCCTGAAGCGGTGGTGTTGTACCAGCAATCCTCAACCGGACGCTATCTTCGCGATACCACGGTCAACGGCCAACGTGTGGTGGAGTTCATGGACCCGGTGGCCGGTACCGTGACCCGCTACAACAGCGAGAGCACGCAGATCATCACCGGCCCCATGGATACCGACCTCGCCCGCACCCTCCAGGCTTCGTCGGAGAATCAAGCCCCCACCACGTTCCCCGAGCTGATCGCGTTCTACGAGAAACTCTTTGGTATCGACGCGATTCCCGTTGAGCGGACCGAAGAAGACCAGCGGGTCCGCTACGACATCACGCTGACCGAAGCGCAGCAGCAGGCGATGCAAGCCAAGAACTCGGTCCCCATGACCCGGGCCACCGTGTGGGTCGATCCGCAGACGCAGCGGGTGGTGCGGATGTCCAGCGACGTGAAAGGGCAGGGGAGCTTCGCGATGGACATCTCATATCGCCCCGCCGAGGCGATCCAATCGGTGTATGACATCGGCGTGCCCCGCGACGCCGAAGTCATCGATCGCACACCCAAGGCCGACGTCAACGATCTTCTCGACGAACTCGACCGCCGCTTCGAGGCCGGCTTGGGTGATGTCGCGGCAGTCTTTACCGAAACGTACGGTGAGGAGCGCGACTCAAGCCGCGAGTTGGGATCGCTCACGTTGCTGGTGCACCGTGGCGAAGACTGGCTCGCCTTGAAGTACCTCGTCGCGGTTGATCCCACAGACTCACTCAACCACAAGATCCAAGCTCCCGAAGGCTGGCCTCGTCCCAGTGTGGCTCAGGCGTTTACGGCGATGCGCGACATCACCCCTTACCGCTACGTGGTGGTCGTCGATGGCCACGGCTGGCAGGGTGAGATCGCGGTCCGCCGGGACAACAACCCCATCGACATCCGGAACGTGCTCGAAGGCAAATTCACCCAGATCATCCCGCGGTTCCGCCAAGATGAATCGCTCGCGGGTCTGCTCTGGCCGAGTCGCAAGTCCCTCATCGGATTCAACCCCGACACCAAACTCGAAAGTCTCGAAGACGCGGCCAACCCCGGTTGGATCGGCCTACGCCGCACGTGGTCCGATCGCTCCGATCCGCAGTTCGGCGGGAACGAAGGCGTCGAGACCTATTGGTTTGATCCGAAACACGATTACCTCACGGTCAGCCAGGAGTCGAGTTGGGTCAGCTTCGATCCGGATGCTGAAGAGGGGGAGGAAATGCCAACCACACGCCGATTGACCACTGATCTGATTCCGCTCGCCGACGGCCAGTGGGCACCGGTGTACTGGGGCACGAAGGTAGGCGATGGAGCCCGCCACTTTGAACTGGTTGTCGATCCCGAGTTCGAGGTTGACCCAAGCTGGTTCGCCGACCCGCTGGAACGTCTCGGCTTGGACGCTCCCGAAAAGCCGTATCCCTGATCCGCCGTTGAACGTTTGACGTTAGTCGCCGTGAGCAGGGGGCTCAGACTTGTTGCCACCTTCGTCGATGGCGTTCGCCGCTGCGGCGTCGCGGATGAAGCGGGGGATCAGGTCGATGGGCGAGACGCCGTACACCGCTTCGCACGCCGAGATGCCCTGGTCTTCCCACGTCGCGGCTTCGAGCATCGCGGCGAATTTCTGGGTGTCGTCCTGCATCAGCTCGCCGATCATTTGGTACGCCAGCGCGTAGGGCAAACCGTGCGCATCGTCCGCGCCGCAGAACGCTTCGCCCGTAAAGAAGTCGGCCAACCGCCGCGGCGTCCAGAACGCGCGGTGCAACGCGATGGTGTGCAGGTCGTTGGTGAAGTCCTCGTTGGGCGCGACCGCCTTCTCGAGGTGCACCACTAGCCCTTCCTCCAACCACACCGGCAATCCCAACCCCGCGAGTCGGCTGTGGGCGAGCTCGTGGGCCAACACCGGCTCGAGCGCCGCCGCCGTCTTGCCGTGGCCCGCCACGTGCACCGAGCCCTGGTGCAGGCACGTCCCCGCGCTGACCGCGCCGACGTACTCCGGCTCGTGAGCATCGCTCACATAGTCCAGATAGTCCTCGACCTCCCGGCACACCACCGCCACGTCCAGCCCCGGCCCGCCATCCGAATAATCATCCAAGCCCAGCCCCGTCACGCAACGCTCGATCGTCCCGAGCGCCCGGCCCATGAACGCCACCGCCTGCTGGGCCTCCGCCTCGGGCAGGTCCGTCGTCATGATGCATTCGCCCTGCTGCACGACGCGGAAGTCGCCGCCCCATGACGCCGCCAGCGTGTGCTGCCAGACCCACTCCACCGCGGTCCATGCCGCGGGCTGCGCCTCGCTCGGCAATGCCCACCACCGCATCTGCACCCGCTGCCAGTCCGGCCGCGGCAGCCCTTGTCGCTCCTCCATCGCGCCCAGCAGCCGACTCCCGAGTTGGATCATCGCGTCATCCATACCCCCGCCAGCATACCCGCCTCGCCCCCCAACCTTAGCCCCGGGTCAATGACCCGGGGTGCCGCGGCTCACCCATCCCCCGCATCCCTGCCACACCTCAATCGCCCCCAACCCCGCTCCCCCC
>JBCCWB010000108.1:0-13724 GCA_039194345.1 Planctomycetota bacterium | reverse complement strand
GGCGCGGCGGGGCCGGCGCCCCCCCCTCCCGTCAAACGGCTAGAAATGAGTTGGGGCTGCTCTGACGTTCGAACGCATCGCGCAGAAAAATGCCGCTGACACGCATCCGCGCCAGCGGCAAGACCCTCCGATCGTTATTGGATGGGTGCAACAACGCTTGGGAGTTTTCTATCGAGCTTGTATTCAGCCGCCAATACCCTTGAGCAAATCGCTCACACCTTGGCTGTTGTCGAGCAGGCTCTTGAGGTTTTCGATCTGCTCGGCGTAACCGTCGGGCAGTTCCAAACCTTCGAGCTTACTGATCCATTGGCTGGCGGTGTCGTAGTTCTTTTCACCGATTAGGCCCTTGACCTGAGCGATGATGCCATCGAGCTGATCGCTGTTGAGCGACATGCCTTCGGTGAAGCTGTCGAGGGTGATGCCTCCCGCGGCCGACTCGCCCGAGCCATTGAGCTCGTTGAGCTTCTCCTTGCCCGCGTCGAGGGCTTCTTCAACTTCTTTCTTGCCGGCCTCGTACGCGTCAGACCCGGCTTCCGAGATCTCTTTACCCGCCGCTGCCGCATCGTCCTTCAGCGATTCGAGGGCGTCGCCGGTCTTGTCGCTGGTGACTTCAGCGGCGTCTTTGGCGGCATCGGTGGCTTCGGCGGCGGCGTCCTTGGCTTCTTCACAACCAACCATCAGGCCAGCCAATAGGAACGCGATCGAAAGGGATTGAATCTTCATCAGGGGTCTCCAAAGCAGGGATACGCAAGTTCGTCGGTATCGATTCATTCGATACTAGCACTACCCGCCTGCTCTCCTCTATTGGTGTGGCGAGAAAGACGGGAAAACCCTGAGTTCACAGGGGAAAGAGCGACACGGCGACAGAATCGCCGCATCGCCCCAGTTCCTCGAGCGGGGCCGGGGGATTCCACCGCATCGAGGAGGGTCAAGGACAGGTACCGACACTCAACACAGCGTTGAGCTCTAGGTAAATTCGGACCATCCCTCTCTGGTTGGGAGTGTCCTTGACCTGATTCGAAAATACGGTCTATGCCTAACGCGCTCTATCGGGCAAAGCCTGAAATCCAGGTTCGAGATCCCCGACCCCCTCCGCCGAAGCGTGGCGATAGGTCGGTTGGATCGGTTCACGCGAGGTGGGTTCGGGCGTTGCACACCCTGTGGAATAAGCGACCGTCCCAAGCAACACACCCAAGCCGCAAAGAAGCCGAAGCAGTCGCGATAGACGACGGCGGCGCTGCATACGGTGGAACTGCTGCAGCTCAAAAATCTGAAAATCTGGATACATCGAACTCATGGACCCCAAAATAGAAAAGCTCCTCCCGCCAGACGATCGGGCAATACCTGAGATCAGCCTCCGAAGTTTCGGGTTTTTCCGCTAAGCCCCGAGATGCCCCTCGCTAATCGTCGAGCTGGGTTAGGCCTTCGCGGATCGCAAACTTGGTGAGGTCGGCGATGCTGTTGGTGCCCAGCTTCTGCATGATGTGCTGGCGGTGGGTTTCGATGGTCTTCACCGAAACGAACAGATCGCTCGCGATTTCCTTGGTCGAGCGTCCCTCAGCCATGAGCTGCAGCACCTCGCGTTCGCGGGGCGTGAGCGATTGGAACTTCTCCGACCCCTCCGAGCGATCATCACGCACGTAGTCCCCCACCACGACCTGGCCGACCGCCGGGCTGACGTAGGTCTTGCCCTGCAGCACCATCTCGATGGCGGTGCGTAGCTCCTCGAAAGCCGAGTCTTTGAGCAGGTAGCCCGAGGCCCCCGCTTGGAACATCCGCCGGACGTATCGGCCATCAGACTGCATCGACAGCGCCACCACCTTCACGCCGGGCACTTCGTCGGTCACCTGCTTGGCGGCCTCGATCCCGTTGAGGTCGGGCATGCCCACGTCCATCACCAGCACGTCCGGCTTGAGCTCGCGGGCTAGCGACACGGCCGTGCGTCCGTCGCCGGCCTCGCCGACCACTTCATACCCCTCCAACGCTTCGATCAACGCGCGGACCCCATCTCGGACGATCTGATGATCGTCCGCCAAAACAATTCTGATGTTCTTCAAGACAGAAACCAATCCATACAAGCCTCGGCGGCTCGGGCCTCCCCGGCCGCCCTTAGTTTAATCAGATTTCAACGGCACGCGGATCGTTGACCGGGTCCCATACCCAAACCCCACCTCGGTACTTGGTTCAGAATCAGCCTTCTGCCGGCTCTCCACCGTCAGCTGAGCCCCGAAGGGTGACAACCTTTCCCGCACGCTCAACAGCCCAAAACCGCCCTTTCCGACCCGTGGGCGGTCCAGCTGCTCGACCTCAAACCCTGCGCCGTCGTCTTCCACGACCAGCTCCACGTGTTGATCCTGCCGTCGGGTGGACACCTTCAGCCGGGTCGCTTGGGCGTGCTTGAGCGTGTTGGTGATCAGCTCGCGGACCACTTGGAACAACAACACCGCGAAGTCGGTGTCCAGGGGTTTGGGTTGACCATCGTCCTCAAACACGCAGTCCAGCGGGGCGTGTCGTTCTGCGGTCTGCTCCACCAACGTGGACAGTGTTGGGATGAGCCCCAGTTCGTAGAGCATCGGCGGGCTGAGCTCGAAGGTCAGGCTCCGCGTGGCGTCGATCGCGTCGGCGAGCAGACCGATGGTGTCTTGCAGCCGTTTTTTCGATTCCCCTTCGGAGGATTTGGCCGCCTCGCTGGACAGGCGCATCTTGGCGACCGCCAGAAGTTGGCCGACGTGGTCGTGTAGTCCGATCGCCAAGCGGTGGCGTTCGCGTTGCTCAGCCAAGGCCACTTCGGACGCCAATGCACGGAGCTGCTGGTTCGACGCGTCGAGCTCTGCGGTCCGCTCCGCGACACGTTGGCGCAGCTGTTCTTCGACCAGTTGCCTGACCGCGAGTTCACGGTCGGTCGCCAGCCGACGTTCGCGCGCGGTCTGCAAGATGCTCTGGGCCTGAGAAAACTCCAGCCCCACCCCCGCGATCACCAACACGCCCTGCCCGCCCACCCGCAGCGCGACCGCTTCGAGCTGATGGTCCACCCCGTCGCGATCCGGCTCGGCCCAGACCTCGGACCGCAGCGTCGAATCGGAAGCATCCTCTGGCTGTTTCGCCCACCAATCGCGGGCCTCTTCCAGGAAGAAATCCAGGAACGTGAAATGCTGCGACGGCTCGCAGGGTTCATCGTGCCTGCAGCCGTACTGCGCCGCCCACTCCGGTAGTCGGCCGACCCAGACAAAACGCTCATCGCCCGTCTGCGCATTTCGTTCCTGAGCGATGACCAACAGGCCCATCGCGTGAACCACGCCGGAGAGAAGCGAGGCGTCGTTCAAGCCAGCACCCCGCGGGCCAAATCTTCGAACGCCTGGTTCACCGCGTCGCCCGTCTTGGCGCTGGTGTGGAGCGTCGCGAGTGCTTTCTCACGGAGGCCAAGGTAATCGCTGGACGAATCCCCGATCGCCCAGGCATCCGTCAGGTCCGCCTTGTTGAGCACGAGCACAAACGGCAGCTCGCCGACTTCCGTGACCACCCGCTCGTGCAGCATCTTCGCGGTCTCCAGCGTGTCGGGCCGGGTGCCGTCGACTACGAGCAGATACCCCGAGCTGCCGCGGAGGTAACGCATCTGCACCGAAACGAAATCGTCTTCCCCCGCTAGGTCCCAGAGGATCAGCGACAACAGCCGCCCGTCGATCTCGACGGTCTTCTTGTCGATCTTCACGCCGATCGTGGATTGGTACACCTCGGAAAAGATGCTCTTCACGTACCGCGCGACCAGGCTGGTCTTGCCGGTGGCGAAAGCGCCGAGCATGCAGATCTTGCGTGATTCCATGACGTGGTTCTACCCGTGGCGTCGCCACAAACTCCATTCTAACCCCGCAAGGTTTAGCGTAAGGCCGCCAGCTCGACCTCGAACGTCACCCGCCGGTTGCGTTGCTGCTCGGCCGGGCTCATCGTGTCGGGCACGATCGGCTCGTCCGACCCCATACCCATCTCCTCAAGCATCGGCGGCTCGTTCAATCGCTCGCGGATCAACGCCGCGACCGCCGCCGCACGCTCTCGGCTGAGCACAAGATTCTGCTCCGCATCGCCGGTCTTGTCGGTGTGGCCCGCCACCACGAGCCTGAGCTGCATCCCCATCGACGCCGCCAGTGTCTGGGCGTCGGCCACATCCCTGAGCATCTGCTCGATCTCGGACTCTTGGCCGGCCATGTCCAAGTTGCTGCCCGAAGGCATCTGCACCACGCACGCCTCAATCCGACCCGCATAGTTCTGCAGGTCTTCCATATCCTGGTCAATCAATCCCGAGTCATCGAATGACGTCATCCCCGCCGCGGTGAGTGCGCCGAGTCGCGACAACGTCTGCTCGATCCACGCGTGGGACGCCCGACCTTCGGCGACCAACACCGAGCCTACGGTATGCAGCGACACCGAATCGGGCGGGTCGAGCAGCACCGCCGCCTGCTCGAGCAGCGTTGGCGGAGCTTCTTCTTCGACTGGCTCCGGAGCGGGGGCAGCCGGAGCTTCGAGCGTCGGGTAGCTCTCCCACCGTTGCACGACTTCGTCCGGATCGATTCCCGACTCGGCAAGGATTTCATCCGGTCGGTGTTTCGCGACCGGGCTGACCAACCCGCGCACCTTGGACTTTCCCCACCAGTTCTGGTCGGCCTCGACCAGCATGACGCCCAGCGTACTCTCCAGCCGTTCAACGTAGGCTGCCCATTGCCGATTCGACGCCACACCCGCCACCACAGCCCAGATGAGTAACCCAAAGATCACCGCAACAAAAATCAGAAACGCCGGAGACACCTTGCGATTCGAACCGGGCTGCGCCGCACTAACCAGACAACGCTGAAGCTCGGGCTCAACGACCGCCGTCTCTGAATCATCGCCAGTAAAAGATTCGAGCAAATCGCCGTGACGCAGGTGGATGTCTTCGAGCACCTGCTGAAACACCTCACGCAGCTCCGCTGGGGCCGATCCGCGTACCGCCCCGGCAAGGATCGCGTGCGGGCCGCGCTCCACCCAGACCGTCACGCCGCCCACCTGCATCGTCCGCAGGCCCGCGCTTTCATGGGTGTTAAACGAATCGCGGACAAACTCGGTGATCGCGGTGAACATGCCCGAAACCAACTGCTCGTCGCGGGTCTCGACGCCCTCGGCCGCGACGTGCTGCATCAGCAGCCCCGACTCGGCGTGGATCAGAAACACCTGCTCAACCCGGTAGCGTAGCGTCTTCAGCAGCACCACCTCCGCGAACGGCTTGCCCGTCCGCGCCGCTTCCATCCGCCAACGCAGCGACTTGACCGACAGGCTGTGCTCGAGCGTCTGGTTCAACGATTGCACCGCCCCGGCCAACGCCTCGCTGACCGCCTTACGGATCGCCGGGCCGATGACCGGGAAGACCGCATCGATCATCGGCTGGGGGTTGTTCTTGACCGACGTCTGGATCGCCTCCTCCACCGTGCCCGACAGCGCTCGGCCGAGCTGGTCGTCCTCTTGCTCGCGGATCGTGATCGCCTGGGGCAGCAGCGAAGCAATGTCCTGGGCCTCGGCCCGCGTCGACGCCAACCGTTCACGGAGCTTGGCCAATTCTTGACGTTCGGGGCCGACCAACAACTCCCGCAGCTGCGCCAGCGTCTCGGCGTCTTCCAACGGGCTGGGCGAAACCACGGGAGCGGGGTCTGCCGCGTCGTCGGATGCCGTCAAGTTGTCGGACTCATCACCCATAGAAGATGCCATCTGGCCTAGCCAGCTTGGGCGAGCCCCTGACCGCTGCGCCCGTTATCCCCGCGACCCGTCCCCGGTCACTTCTCGCCGGCCAGCGTATCCGCCAACTGACGGAACACCTTCGCAACCTCGTCCCGGCTGGTCAGCTCGGCACGCAACTGCGTCATCGCTTCGGTCAGCACCTCGGCCTGCCGGACCTCGCTCTTGGCCAGCTCGTCACGGACCGCCTTGGTCTCCTGCGCAATCTTGGCCTCAAGCTCTTGGTGTGCCGCGGCGGCCGACGACTCCAACTCCGCAAGCCGGCCGGTGAGGTCCGCCTCCACCGCTTGGATGTGTTCGCTGCGCTCGGCGGTCTCGGTGTCGAGGGCTTTGCCGAGCGTGTCGAGTTTCTTCTCTAGGTCGGCCTTTAGCGCCGCGATGGCCTTATCTTGGTCCTTGCGGAGGGTCGCGATCTCTTTGGACAGGCGTTTCTCGATCCCGTCAAAACGTTTCTCGCTCTGCCGAGCTTGGCTGCCAAACAAGATATCGCGCACCTTGTCGAGGCTCGCGGCATCGGGGTTGGGGGCAGACGCATTCGCCGAGTTGTTGCTGGAAGATTTAGCCATGGAAGATTGGTCAAGGAGATAAGTACACGGTCACACCGGCCCGGCAAAGGCCCGCCCCCTGAAGTCAATGAGTATACCGGGTCGCGGTGGGTGCTCCATCCGCCCTGTCTTGATGCCGTTTTCGCCGACGGCAGCCCTGGGCCTAACGCTTGGCGTTCACCGAATTCAGCCAGAGGCGAAGCGTCTCGGCATCCGCCGCGAGGTTGGCCGGGTCGTTGTCGCGGACAAATTCCAGCAGCGCAAACATCTCGCCGCCCTCGGCCAGACGCGGGCAGGTGGAAGCCTGCCGCAAGTACGTCGGCCACAAGCCCTGGCCCTCGGCCAACGGATGCCGCTCGACCGTTTCCACATCCCACTGGAACACGTGCAGCCCCACGAGCCGGGGCAACGCCGTCTCCATGTCCTCCAGGCAATCGGCAAACGACATGCGTTGGTGCGGCTGCCAATAGGTCCGGAACGCCGGGTGGTCCACCGCATCGAAGAGCGCCTGGGCGGATTCTGCGGTATCGGTCAGCGTCTTGCCGTGCCACTCGCAGGCGAGGGTGATGCCCGCTTGGTCGGCGACCTCGGCGGCGTTCCGCCCCGCCTCGGCCACGCGTTGACGCCAGTCCGCATCCGCATCGGCCGAGCCCTTGTTCCCGCACCACACACGGATGATCTTCGCGCCGAGCTCGGTAGCGGTGTCTACGGTCTTCTGCCACTCGTCCGGCTCGTTCACGCCCAGCCAGTGATACGAGCCATAAGCCGCGACCTCGAGGCCGTGTTCACGGGTGAGCTCGGCGACGTGGACGGCCGTGCCGATTTGGCCAACCGGGACGTGGATGTCGCTGCCCCACTCGATACCTTCGAGCTGGGCATCAGCGGCCCAGCGGCAGACTTCTTCAGCGGACAGTTGACGAAACGTAATGGAAACCAGGCCGGGACGGATCATGGGCAACTTCCTTCGCAAATGGATAGTTCAGTTTAGCCCGTGGGGTGGGCGTTGCGTTGTGCGCTGCGAGACGTAAACTGTGCGATCCGAGACTCGCCGGAGTGGCGGAATTGGCAGACGCGGTGGATTCAAAATCCACTGGTGGCAACACCTTGTGGGTTCGAGTCCCACCTCCGGTATTTTGAAGATTTCATAATTGATGGGTTCTTTTCGGCGTTGATGGTCGATTCGAAGAACTTTGCTTGGCCTGTCGCCTGCGCGGCGAGCGGCAGGGGCTCTGCCTCTGCACCCCGAAAGCAATCAGGCGAATGACGAACTATGTGTGGCTTGATGGGGTAAAGACCCAGAGCATGCGGCGACGTTTCAAAATCTTCCGGCGAATTTTGGGGGCTCTGCTCGTCGTCTTGGCGGTGATCTTTGGGCCGTATGTGATCTCGCGGGCACTCTCGCCGTTCCGTGTGGTGAGCAGCTACGAAGTGACGCCATCCTTTGACGCCACCCCGTCTGAACCCACCGCCCCGCTGCGCGTGGCCTGCTACAACATCGCCCACGGCCGTGGGCTCGCCCCAGACAACTGGTCCGGCGGCACGCCCAACGAACGCATCCAACGGCTCACCGACATCGCCGAGCTCTTGAAAACCCTCGATGCCGACGTCGTCGTGCTCAATGAAGTCGACTTCGATGCGAGCTGGAGCAACCACATCAACCAAGCCGAGTTCCTCGCCGAGGCCGCGGGCTACCCGTACGTGGCTGAACAACGCAACCTCGATTTCCGGATGCTTTGGCGGACCTGGAAGTTCGGCAACGCGGTGCTCTCACGCCATCCGATCACGCACTATGACGTGATCAACTCCCCCGGCTTCTCAAACACCGAAACCCTACTGGCCGGCAAGAAACGCGGCTTGGCCTGCACCATCGATTGGTACGGCCAAGGCATCCGCATCCTCGCCTCGCATCTCTCCCACCGCAGCGAATCTCTGCGGTCCCGCTCCACCGACCTACTGATCGCCCAACCCGACCTACCCACGATCATTGCTGGGGATCTGAACTCCACGCCGACCGGCTTCCCCCGCAGCACCACCTCCGAAGACCACGGCAACGCCATCGACAAGATCGACGCTTCGGGCCTGTTCGCCCGGCGGCCGGTCGATCCGCCGACCGACCCGGCCGAGCTTACGTTTCACGCCGAGAATCCGATCAACGTGATCGATTGGATCATGATCACTCACGAGTTCGCATTCCAGGACTACCGCGTCATCGACTCGCTGCTGTCCGATCACCGCCCGATCGTGGCGGACCTGACGCTTACGCCCCCGCAATAAAAACCGCGCCTTCACGCTCTTCCAAGACGCCTCGGCCCAGCAAGGCTTCGAGCTCACGCTCGATCACCTCACGCAGGTTGCTGCGGGTCGACGCAAAGCCCAGCAGGCGGGACGATTCGATCACCGCGTCTTCTTTGCTCACACCGATCGCGACGCGGGCCACACTCTCCAGCGCGAAACGCACCTCGGCGGGCGGGAGGAATTCGGGCTTGCGCAGGCCCGGCGACTCGACGTCCGCCCGGCTGCGTACCTGCGACACCGTGGAAACACCGGGCAACGAGTAGAAGCCAAGGCCGTTCTCCAGCTTGCCCGCGTTCACCGCGTCGGCCAGGGCCGACTCGAGCAATCGGGTGACCTTGCTGGTCATGCGGTCGACTTTGTAGATGTCCGCGGCGCGACGCATGACCTCTTCGCCGTGGACCGGCTCTTCGATCTCGACGACTTTCGTCACCAGCTCGATGAGCTGAAAGTTGTCAAGGTCTTCCAGGTCTTTGCGTGGCAGCTTCTTGAAGCTCGCCTCGACGTACGGCCCACTCGGGATACCGGCGAAACGGTCGGTTTCCTGTTCGGGGTCAACCACTTCACGCTCGATCACCGGGCGAGAATTGGCGGGTTTGCTGCCCGACTCGGCCTGACCCGCACGTGCCGTTTCGACCGCGTCGAGGATCTTTTGCAACTGCTCGTGCGGGCGGTTGAACCAGTCGATCGACCACAGGCGGTGGATCGCCCAGCCGCGCATCTTCAGGATGAACTCCCGGCTCGAATCGCGTTCCCGGGCCGAGCGGCACGCCCCGTAGCCCGGGCCGTCGAGGGTGATACCCAGGAGATATCGCCCCGGGGTTTCGGGATCGACCACCGCGAGGTCGACGTAGAACCCCGCTTCGCCGACGTGGGCTTCTACGGCGTGGCCCGCTTCGGCCAGCGCATCGGTCACGCTCTGTTCGAATACCGAGAGTTCATCGCTGCGTTCGGGCGCTCGGCCGTCGAACGTGCCGGTCTGGGCGTAGCGGAGGAACGTGCGGAACGCGGCCGGGCCACGCTTGCTGACACGCGAGAGGTCGATGTCGTCAGCCGTCATCGAGCTGAACACCTCCAGGCGTTTCTTGGCCCGGGTGATGAGCACGTTAAGCCGACGCTCGCCGCCGTCGTTGGACAGCGGGCCGAAGTTCATGGTGAGGTTGCCCTCTTCGTCCGGGCCGTAGCCCACGGAAATGAAGATCACGTCGCGCTCGTCGCCCTGGATATTCTCCAGGTTCTTCACAAAGAACGGCTCCTCGGTGCCCTCGACGAAGAAGCCTTCCACCTCCTTGTTCTTACGCCGCAGGTGTTCGATCTCATCCAGGATCGCGTCGCGCTGGCGGACGCTGAACGCCCCAACGCCCAGCGTTAGCTCGGGGGTCTCGGTGGCGTGACGTATGACGGCCTCGGCGATGGTCTGCGCCTCGACGCGGTGGGTCGCGGTGCCGCCGCGGTCGAAATGGCCCTCGGTGATCTTGTGGAAACGCAGGCCCAGCTCCTCGGGATCGCGGCGCGGGCTGGGGATGACAAACAGGTTGCTCTCGTAGAACTCACGGTTGCTCACCGCGATCAGCGACGGGTGTTGGCTGCGGTAGTGCCAACGCAGCATGGCGCTGGGCATGTTCTGAGCGGTGCATAGACCCAAAATCGACTCGAGGTCGGAGGTGTCCAGCTCGGTGTCGTCGAGGTCGTCCTCTTCACCCCCAGAAGTCATCGCGTCGAAGAACCGCGTCGGCGGGAGCTGCTTGTCATCGCCCACCACCACGATCTGCTGACACCGGCTGACCGCGCCCAACGCATCCACGGGGCGGACTTGCGACGCCTCGTCCATCAGCATCAGGTCGAACTCGAGGCCACCCGGCTCGAGGTATTGCGCCACCGACATCGGGCTCATCATGAAGACCGGCTTGATCGCCTGGATCGCAAGGCCCGCCTCGCGCAGCAATCGTCGCAGAGGCAGGTGCCGACGCTTCTTCTGGAACTCACGCCGAAGCAAGCCGACTTGTCCGACCTCGCCGCCGCCGCGGGGCAGGCCGTCGTGGTGGGCAGTGGCGACTTCGTGGCGGGCGAGGGCGAGGCGGTCGCCGTCGAGCTTGCGGAACTGTTCGAGGGTGTGTTCGTGGCTTTCGCCGGTGAAGCGAGCGAGCTCGGGGTGGGCCTCGAAGGTGTGGCGGAGCAGGGCTTCGTAGTACGCCATATCAAACGCGTGGGCGGCGTCGGCCGGGGCGCGTTCGCCGTCGTTGAGCTGCTCGACGAGTTGGGCCATGCCCAGCGCTTGGGCCGAGGCCCGGCGGTCGCGGACGCTGATCCACCGCGTTAATCCATCGGGCTGTTCCACCCAGGCCTCGATACGTTGTGCGGCGAGTCCGAGCGGCACATCGCTGACCTGCTCGACGCCAAAGGCTTCGTTCAGATCGAGCTGTACCGGGCCCGTCGCCGCCTCGAAGGCCCGCCCCGCCGAGGCGACCGCGTCGTCGGCTTCGTCGGCCAGCCCCGTCAACGGTGACACGTCATCGATCTTCGCAACCAACTCACGGCAACGTTCCGCATCGCCCTGCTCGTCGTTGCGGCGGTTCCAGCCGTGAAGCTTGCCGAGTGCATCCCAATCGGACGCCTCGCCCCGCCACATCGTGCCGAAGGCGTATCGGCCGATGGCGTCGTCGCGCTCGATGGCCTTGAGGGTCTTTTGGGCTTCGAGCAATTGATCGACGAGCTTCAGACGTTCTTCCAACGGCTTAGGCGGCGGGCCGGTCAGCACCGCGGCCATTTGGCGCTTGGCGCGTTTGTAGGCCGGGTTGAGCCAACGCAGAAGGGACTTGCCAAAGCTCGCCAGGTCCAGGCGGGTCTGCGTGAGGTCGGCCGACCACCCCGCGTCATTGACCTTGCCGTCGAGCTGCTTGCGGACGGCCGTGAGGTTCAGGCCGTGCTCGAAGAGCTCGGAAAGTGCGATCGCTTGCTGAGCCCAGACGTCGTTCTTGATCGCTTCGCGGTCGAGCATCGGCACGGCCGCGAGTCGGCGGGCACGGCCTGCCAGTGTCTGGGTGTGGCCGGCCGTGATTTGCGCGTCGTCTTCCAACGCATCCGCCAGCGCCCGTGCCTTGGTTTGGGCTCCACGCAGCGACGCGGCGGCGCTGGGCAGTTTTTCGACCAGCCGTTGCAGGTCCATCGGCAGGATGCTGTCGATCGACACGCCGCGCCACGGGTGCTCGCCCGGCGTGCCGATGGATTCGACCTGCTCGACAAACTCACCCAGCGTCTGCCGGGCCGACTCGGCCTGGGCCGCGGTCCAGGCGGCGGGGTTGTCCAGCGTGAAGTCGGCGGGTGACACGCCCGCCGCGCGCAGCTGTACGAGTTCGCCGATCGCGTGGTACGGCGTCACCTCCGACTCGCCGATCGCTTGGTGCAACGCCTGGGCGTGTTCGTTGAGCGTGTCGCGGGTCGAGGCGAGCTTCTCGAAATACGCTTCGGTGGATTGGTGCTTCGGGCCGCCCAGAGCGAGCGTGTGCTCCAAGTCGTCGAGCACCGCGCGCTTGCGGGCCTTGTGCGAGTGCAATTCGAGGCACATGTCGCCGATGCCCACGTTGGTCAGCCGGCGTTTAACGACCTCCAGCGCCGCCATCTTCTCGGCGACGAACAGCACCTTCTTGCCTTCCTTGACCGCCGCGGCGATGAGGTTGGCGATGGTCTGCGACTTGCCGGTGCCGGGCGGGCCTTGAACCACCATGTTTCTGCCCTGGCGCACGCCTTCGACGGCGATGGCCTGCGACGTATCGGCCGGGACGACGTGGATCATCTCCTTCGGGCCGATGACCTCGTCCAGCATCACGTCCCCGGGCACGACGGGCTCGTGGTCCTGGAACCCGCTGTCACCGAGCAGTTGTTCGAGCAGCGGGTGCTCGGCGAGCTCTTTTTCGTCCTGCCAGTTTTCTGGGTCCAGGTCGCGGTACATCAGGAATTTGGAGAACGAGAAGAACGACAACACGATGTCGTCGCCGAGCACTTCCCAGCCCTCGATGCCTTCGACGAGTTGGCGGACCTGGTCGATGTAAGTCGAAGGCTTGAATTCATCATCGAGCTCGGGGACGTCGGGTAGGTCGAGGCCGAATTCGGCTTTGAGCTTGGCCTGGAGCGAGAGGTTGGTCGTGATCTCGCTATCGTCGTAGGTCAGCGAGAAACGGGTGCGGGCGTTCTTGCGCTCGAGGTGCACGGGCACCAGCAGCAGCGGCGCATGGCGGGCTTTGTCCGGGCGCTCGTCCTCGAACCACTTGAGAAAGCCCAGGGCCAGGAACAGCGTGTTGACGCCTTGCTCCTGATGCGAGCTGCGGGCGTCGTAGAACGTGCGCAGCAGCCGCTTCTGCAGGTCCTCGGCGTTGAGCAGGGTCTGCAGCTTGCGATCGGTCAGCCGGGCGGGGTCGATCTCGGAGGCTTCGCCGTCCTCGGCCTCGTCGTCCGCAGTGTCTTCCGAGGGTTCCGCTTCTTCCGGAGCAGGATCATCCTCCGGCTCACGGAAGATCGCCCCGGCCGAGCCTTCCTCCACCTCGGGCAGTGCTTCCACCTCAGACTCAGACTTGACTTCAGCTTCGGCGGGGGTTTCGACCGGCTCGGGTTCTTGCTCATCCTTCTCGGGCGCGGGCACGAACGACAGCGCGTTGCCCTTCTCCACGAGCAGGTGGAAGACCGCGTCGGACTGCTCCTCGACGATCTCCAGCGCACGCGAGCGCTTCCGCCGACGGGGCGTGTTGAGCAGGCGGTTGCGGGTCGAGAGTTCGAGCAGGTCTTGCCGAGCGGCATCGAGTCGGCGGACCAACGGCGAAGCCGCAGGGGTGTCGGCCTTTACATCCAGCAAAGACGCGGGAACGGGTTCGGGCATCGTCGCCGGGGCAGAGTCCGCCAGCGACTCCGCGGGCGTATTGGAGGCATTTTCCGGGGGCAGGGCATTGGCATCGTCGGTCACAGCAGGGACTCCATGGGCAGCGGAACATCCGGGCCCCCGCCCGGTGGCTTTAGCATATCGCAGGTCAGCCGGGGCGACGCGGTTGTCGGTAGACTGTCACGCCGTGGAGAACCTCAAGCCCATCGTGTTCACCGTCTTCGAGCCCAGCGGCGATGTGTTGGCCGCCCGCTTGATCG
>JBCCWB010000107.1:0-13807 GCA_039194345.1 Planctomycetota bacterium | reverse complement strand
GAGGCGGGTTGCCGTGATAGAGGGTGAGTTGGACAAGCCAGGGTTACAGAAAGAAACAGGTTAGTTTTTCAAGTGTTTGTTGAAGTAGCCGATCATCACGGCGACACAGATCGGCACGCCGACCAAGACAATGTATGCGCCGATACTCAGGAGTTGAGCCCAATCGAGCGTGCCACCCGTAAAGGCGGGGTAGATATCTTTGCCGAGATACGTGCTCAAAACCGTGAGATAGCCGTAGGCATCGCCGAGTGCAATCAAGAAGCTGGCGGTCGCGACGGTGTGGAGCGAGGCGAGGATACGGTCCATGAAGATGCTCTGGTAAGGCACGAAAGCCATGTATAGGCCGATGCCGTTCAAGATATAGAACATCTTGGGATCAATAATCTTGTTGCTGACCATCAGGGTCGTCGCGCCGACAAGGAGCGAGCCGACGGTGATGAACGCGAGGTTCGCGTAGACCGCGTGCCGGTTGTTCTTGAAGAACCACAAGAGACACAGCAGCGCGATGACCGCCACACCCACCCAGTTCTCCATCGAGCCGAAGCTGACAGTCTTGTACTCCAAAGTGTCCATCCCCGACTGCGGGTCTTCCAGGAAAGCCGCCTGTTCTTCGCTGTAACCGACCGCCACAAGCGACTCTGCATCAGCAACGCCTGCAAGATTTTCAAAAATCCCATCGTGCGAAGATGCGTAGGCGATCTCCGAGCCGCCGTTCCTAAGAACCGAGATCGGATCGGCAAGAAACGCGGACTGTTCGGCGGTGTAGCCCAAAGCGACTAGCGACTCAGACGCGACATCGACTTCATCTAAAGCCGAAAGTGCCGCAACCTGCTCGTCGCTATACAGTTTGTGGCCCAGGTCCGCCAAAATGTCCGGCATGAAATCATCGCGGACATTGCGATACCCCATCAGCATCGTATAGCCCATCACAAGCGCCAGCACACCGATAAAATACTTCCGGATGAACGCCCGGCGTTCGGTGCGCGTCATCGGCTCGCGGTCGGTCCGGGCCTCGATGTCCTCGGCCGTCGGCGGGGGGACGTGCCAGAGCATGAACATCGACAACGCAAGAACCGGGATGAAGATCGCCCCGGTCACAAACGGCATCCAGAACACCTCGGTCCCGAGTTCGCTCATGGTCCAGCGGCCGACATCTTTCACCCAGGCGGATGAGAAGATCACGCTGACGCTCATGCCCAGCGCGAGGAACTCGGTGATCTTCCGGCCCTCGACGATGCCAAAGAGCATCGACCAGACCATGCCCAGCGGCAGGCCGTTGAGGACCAGGAAGAGGATGTTGTAGGGGGCAGGGACCAGCGCAAAACCCAGCAGCATGCACTCGGCGAACAGGATGAGCCCGATGACGATCGGGACGCGCTGACGCATCGAGGCCTCGGACGCGAACTTGATGCCCAGGAACTTCGAGCCCATGTAGCCTGCCAACTGCGCAATCGCGGCGACCACTTTGTACCCAAACGCCACGCCGAACAATGTCACCTCGGCCTGGGCCTCGTACTTGTCTGCCGACCACGGCTTGCGGAAGGCGTACATGCTCATGTACGCGAGGAACGCGGCCGTCATGGCGTAGATCGTGAGGACCACGCGGGGTTGGCGGTCGATCCACGCGGCGAGGCGGGAGAGGGGGACGTTGCCGGGATCGGGTTGCGTTGCGCTATCGTTCATAGACATGCCAATAGGGTTGAAGGGACGCCACAACTACACACGGCTCATCACGCGCCGACCGGGCTGCCTGCCAGCGCTTCGAGCGGGTCGGACGTCGGCAGGCCGTGCGCCGCGCCCACCGGCGGGCAGGTCAGCTTGCCGCCGGCACAGTTGATGCCGCCGACCAGTTCGGGCCGTTGCTGGCAGGCCGCGGCCGCGCCGTGATCCGCGAGGAGCAGCGTCCAGTCGCGTGTGCTGTTGGACAGGGCCTCGGTCGAGGTGCGGGCGTAGGCACCGGGCATGTTCGCCACGCAGTAATGGACCACGCCTTCTTCGACATAGACCGGCTCTTCGTGCGTCGTAGCGCGGGTCGTTTCGGCGCAGCCGCCCTGATCGACGGCGATATCCACGAACACGCTGCCCGGCTTCATCAGCCGCAGCTTCTCGCGCGTCACCAGCTTCGGCGCAGCCGCGCCCGGCACCAGCACGGCACCGATCAGCAGGTCGGTCTGCGGCAGCAGGCGGTCCAGGTTCTCAGGCGACGAGTAGTAGGTACGCACGTTCTTGAGCGTGTTGTCGATGTAGGTGATGCGCTCCTGGTTGAGTTCGAGGATCGTCACCTGCGCGCCCATCCCCGACGCGATCCGCGCGGCGTTGAAGCCCGCGGTCCCGCCGCCGATGACAGTGACATTGCCCGACGGCACGCCCGGCACACCCGGCAGCAGCACACCCGACCCGTCGTGATGCTTGGCCAGCATCGCCGCGCCGTAGATCGCGCTCATCCGCCCGGCGATCTCGCTCATGGGCTCAAGCATCGGCAGCTTACGGTTCACGCTCACGGTCTCGTAGGCGATGCCCGTACACCCCGTTGCGACCAACGACTCCGTGAGCTTCTTATCTGCGGCAAGGTGCAGGTAGGTGAACAGCAGGTGACGCGGCTCCAGCATCGCCACCTCGGGGGGCTGGGGCTCTTTGACCTTGATGATCATGTCGGCTGCAGCGAACACGGCCGGCGCATCCGCCAGGATCTCCGCACCCGCGTTACGGAAGGCCTCGTCTGTAAAGCCGCAGCCGTCACCGGCCGACGCCTGGACAGAAACCTGATGCCCTCGGCGGACGAGCTCGGCCACCGTGCTGGGGGTCGTCGAGACGCGGCTTTCCTGCGGCTTAATCTCTTTGGGGATACCGATTTTCATAGTTTGCACACAGAGTATGGCGGTGGATTCGCAACGTTTGATACCCGTCACGCTCGGGCAGAACACTGCGATCAATATGAGCGGGACGCATGCTAAGCCTGATGGCAAACTGGCGTAAGAGCAGTTATGATATTGCCAATGGCAAAAACGATCAGCCCGAGCGAGCCCCCGTTCTCGGTAGGTGTCCGGATCCCGCCCTGGACGACTTTTGCCCGAGGGGTCTACCCGGGGCTGATGGCCTACATCCAGCAGCACAGCCCCTGGCGGATCGAGACCTCCGAAAACACGACGCAGGAAATCCCGCCCGTCACCATCGACGAGCACTGGCAGGGGGACGGCCTCATCGTCTTCCGCTGCACCCGGCAGGAGTACCACGCCTGGAAACGCCGGGGCATCCGCGTCGTACACATCTCCAGCGAAGCACCACCCGGCCTGCGATCCCCGATCGCGAGCGTGGGCATGGACAACGACACGGTGGGGCGGCTGGCGGCCGAGCACCTGCTGGGGCGCGGGCTTAGCCGGTTTGCCTGCTGGAGTGACCCGACCCGCCGATACTCGCGCGAACGGATCGATGGATTCCGCAGCCGACTTCAGGAGACAGGCTACGACGCACAGGTCATCGCGAAGTCGATCTCCAAGATACCGATGGCACAGCGGTGGAAGTCGATTGAGGAGAAACTATGCCGATTCCTGCCCGACCTGGAGCCCCCGCTGGGTTTCTTCGCGAAGGATGATATCTCGGCGATCAGTGTGATCCGTGCGTGTCAGTTGATTGGGCTGCGCGTCCCGGAAGATGTCGCGGTCATTGGATGCAACAACGATCCGGCCTTTGTCTACACCTCGACGCCGAGCCTGACGAGCGTGGCCTACCCCGCCTACGAGATCGGGTGGAATGCGGCGGCTCTGCTCAACCAGATGCTGTCGCGGCCCGACTGGACGCCGGACGAACGGACGCTGCTCCCGGTCACCCAGGTCGTCGAGCGGCAATCCACCATGGTGTACGGCTATGAGGACCCGCTGGTGAGCCAGGTCTGGCTCTTCCTCAAACAGAATCCGCAGCGGCATGCTGTGAGCGTGCGCGAGGTTGCGACCCACTTAGCGATCGCCGAGCCGACGCTGCGTCGCCGCTTTCGGGAAGCCACCGGCCGATCGGTCAAGTCCGCGATCGACGAGACCCGCCTGCGGCGCGTGCAGCAACTCCTGCAGACCAGCGAGACCCCGATCAAGCACATCGCGTTCCAGTGCGGGTTCCAAGCCTCCGAGGACCTCTCGCGTTTCTTCCGTCGTCAGACCGGACACACCCCCACACAGTGGCGGGCCAAAGCACGGGAAGGCAGCAGGTGGTGAGGCCACCGGCCTGACAACCGACACCCAAGACACCCCGACTCGGTAGGCCCTCACGGCATGGAAACGACACCCCAAACACGCTGCGGCGCGATACGCGGGTTTGCCTGCGCATTTCGCCTGTCGCCCCCGACCCAGATGCGGGCGTTACGCGATATAGTTCACAGGCGTGGTACATCTTGTTTTTCCCGGGTTTTTGACCGCAAAGCGACCAGGCGGATTCCGGGGCAATCGAGACTCAATTCGCCCAACCCTGCCCATGTCTCTTTTTGCGATCATAAACCGTGACCGACTTTGATAAATAGCGCATTCGCGTCGCGATGGTGCCGATGACTGAAACAGAAAAATATGTCGAGCTGCTCGTCGATACCTCCACGTCGTGGGGGAGTGGGCTGATCGAGGGGATCGCCCAGTACGCTCGGAAAGTGGGGGGGTGGCGGCTGGGTGTCGCCCCGGCGGGCCGGTCTGAGCAGTTGCACTTGCACCCGGACTGGGTCGGCGATGGCATTATCGCGCGCGTGAGCAACGCCCGGATCGCCGAGGAAATCCTCGCCTGCGGCGCACCCGCGGTCAATGTCTCGTGCTACGACCACGGCCTGCCCCAGATCCCGCAATGCACGGCCAACGAGCAGATCGTCGGCGAGATGGCTGCGGCGCATCTGATGGACCGCGGGCTGCGCCACTTCGCATACTACGGCCCGTCCGACCGCCCCGGGTACTCCGACAAGCCCGGCGATGTGTTTGTCCAGACGATCCGTGCCCAGGGCTTTGACTGCCACACCACCCACCGCATCCCCGAAGAACTCGAGCAGCGTACCCGCCGCGGGAGCTTCGATACGAAACTGCTCGCCTGGCTTAAGAAGCTGCCTAAGCCGGTGGGGCTTTTCACCTGGTCGGACGTCGAAGGACTTCGGATCACAGGGGCCTGCCGCGCGGCGGGGGTGCGTGTTCCGGAAGAGGTCGCGGTGCTCTGCGGCGAGCAGGACGACTTGATGAGCATGGTGTCCCAGCCGACGCTGTCGTCGATCGATACCGCACCGACACGGATCGGCTACGAGGCGGCGGCGATGCTGGACGGGATGATGCGCGGGGAGATGCCTGAATCATCCACACGTTTGGTGCCGCCCAACACGGTAATCTCGATGGGCTCGACAGATACCCTCGCGGTGCCGGATGAGGTCGTGGCGAAGTCGCTGCGATACATCCGTGCGAACCTCAAGAGCAGCTTCGGGGTAGAGCAGCTCTGCCAGGCAATCGGGGTATCTCGCCGTTCGCTGGAGGTGCGGTTCCAGAAAGAACTCAGGCGTTCTCCCGCCGCCGAGATCCGCCGGTGTCGGATCCAGCAGGCCAAGCAACTGATCCTTTCAACCGACTGGCCGCTCAATCAGATCGGCGAGGCCTGCGGTTACGACTACCCCGAGACCTTCTCCCGGGCCTTTAAGCGTGAGTCTGGCCAGACGCCCAACCAGTTCCGGGTGATCGCCCGGACGCGCGCGTAGCCCACCCATATTGCCTACTGCGTACATGCGTGCCGTTTATGCGCAATGCGTCATGTTGGCTGCGCGTTATTCTAGCGGCCCAGCTGACATTCCGTGCTACCCTTCTTCAGCCTCAGTGCCCCCCGCTTGGCACATTTTTTGAGCGTAGCAACAATCGATTGGCTTGGACTGGCGTTTCGTAAACGTGCCGAACCAGTTGAGGAGAGACAATATGACCCGTTCTGCACTGGTTTTTACGACGGCCGCCCTCCTCTCCTCAGGACACGCCTTGGCCGATCCGCATGTCCTTGTGTTCACGATCGATGGCCTGCGCCCCGACGCCATGGAGGCCGCAAGCACCCCCTTTATCGATGCGCTTATCGCCAACGGCACCTACTCCAGCAACTCTACGACTTCGGACCTCACGTTCTCCGGCCCGGGTCAGACGGATGTTTTGACCGGGGTGCATCGTGACCAGCACGGCGCGGTGACGAACAGCACCTCGGACAACCCTTCCGAAGCCGACCCGCAATTCCAGATCTACAGCGGCAGCAACATGCACAACACGCCAGACTTCCTGGCGATTGCGAATGCCGCGCAGCCCTCGCTCCAAACCGCGCGATTCACCGGCGGCTGGAACCCGGCACACACGACGCGCAGCCCCGGCGGATCCGAATACACCTTCGTCGGCAGTGACGCAGCAGCCACCGCCAATGCGGCGGCGTATTACGGCAACAACGCCAACGATGCTCAGGTCGGGTTTATCTACCTGGCCGAGCCGGACTACTCCGGCCACGCCAATGGCTTCCACCCCAACGTCACCGCATACACCGACCGCATCACGCAGACCGACGCGGAAATCGGTAGTGTGATCACCGCGATCCAAGGCCGCGAAAACTTCCTCGAAGAAGACTGGGTCTTCATCATCGCCGCAGACCACGGCGGCAGTATCAATGGCGGCCACTCGGGCAACGCCGTTTGGCAGCGCGAAGTACCGTTCATCGTCAGCGGCAACTCGGTGCGCAACGGGGAACTCGGCTTTGATGCGAAAAACGTCGATGCTGCGGCGACAGCACTGACGCATCTCGGCATCGCTTTGCCTTCGTATATGTCCGGCCACGCGATCGGGCTCAACAGTGTCGCCGACCCGCGGCCGACACTAGGCCTAGGCCATAACCTCGTGTTCAACGGCGACGCCGAGTACGACCGCGGCTTTACCGACCACGGTATGGACCAGGCCGTCTCGGGCTGGGAAGAGTTCCGGGACGCCGACTTCATCAACGAAACTTCGTCGCGCAACGGCGGCCAGACCGCGACCATCCTTCAGTACGGCACGTCCGGCGGCTTCCCCGACGCGGGCAACCCCGGGCCGAGCAACCGAGGCGACAACTTCTTCTCCGCGGGAGCGGGCAGCACCTCCAGCGAGATGTTCCAGCAGATCGATATCTCGGCGATGGCGGCCCAGATCGACGCCGGGCAAATCGACTTTGACCTGTCGGGCTACCTCGGGGGATTCAGCAACCAGAACGACCGGTCCGAGTTCTTCGTGCGTTTCCTTGATGCGAACGGCAGCGAACTGGCTACATCGACCGTGGGTACCGTCACCAACAGTGACCGAGGCGACCAGACCGGGCTGCTTCTGCGCGAGGCCGACGGCACACTCGCCAGCGGGACCCGCATCGTTGAAGTGGTGTTGACCACCACCGGTAACGATGGCTATGCCGACAACCTCTCGTTTAGTCTGGACTGGACGCTCACCGGCGACATTAATGCCGATGGCCTGGTCGGCGTTGAAGACCTCGACGTCCTGCTCGCGAACTGGGGCGACAGCGTCACCCGCAGCTCACTGGTCAACGGCGACTTGGACGGCGACGGCGTGGTCGGTCAAGGCGACCTGGACGCAGTGTTGAACAACTGGAGCGACGGCACACCGCCGGATGTAAACGTCCCTGAGCCCGGATCGCTGGCGCTTCTTGCGCTGGGCGGGATGGCCCTCTTGCGTCGCAGGCGCTAGGGCTGGACCTACTTGCAAAAACAATGTTCCGTATCAGCCCAAAAGCATGATGCGGTATTCATTAGATGGGAGAAGGATTGAAATACTCGCTTTCGTACATCCAAAACCGGCTGATTGCCCTGGCAGCATCATCGGTCTTTGTCGGCCAAGCCGGCGCGACCACACTCAATCTCAACCTCGGGGAGTCGGCGGACGGAAGTGAGTTTATCTTCGGCCAGACATGGACCAACGTGGGCGGGACCAACGGCATCGCCAGTGGCAACGTGCTGTTTGCCAACGGCACGACGGCAGCAGGCGTAGGGGTTTCGAGCACCAACTTCTCGGGCTCAGGCACGTCAGGGGCGAACCCGAGCGACCCGAATGGCGTCGGTTTTGGCGGCAACCGGCAACTCGACAGCATGACGACCTCGCTCCTGTTCGCCTACGGCGGCAGTTCGCCGCGTGTTGCTTTTGATGTGACCGGGCTCGCCGGGCATTTTCAGTCGAACTCCGCCAATGTCTCGGTTTGGATCGGGCTGAATCATGTTGCCCCGGCAGACATCCGACTGGCGCTCAATGGCGCAACCGTGGCCAGCGACATCGAAACGCTCGACCACTGGACCAACGGCACGATCCTGACTGCGAACAATGTCGATCTCTCCAGCGGAACACTCAGTGTTCTGGTTGACGGCGCTGTGCCACACATCCAGGGCATCCGGATCACGGACGGCACAGGATTCGAACAACAGACCGGCATCGAGGTCAACAAAGTCACCGGCCAGGTGACGCTGACCAACGGCGCCTCACCGAATCTGGTCATGCGGGGCTACCAGCTCACCTCCACGTCCGGCCTGCTGGGTACAGGCCAATGGAGCAGCTTCGAGAGCCAGTCTCTGGACGGCGGGACGTGGTCCGAGGCGAACCCTTCGTCGACCCAACTCGCCGAGCTCAACCTGCTTGGCAACTCGGAGATCGCGCTGGATGAACAGCGTGGCCTGGGCTCGGTGTACCTCGGCGGCCCGGGCGGCGGTGAAGACCTGGTCTTCGAGTATCTGCCTGTCGGAAGCGCGACCCCCGTCCGCCTGCCTATCTCCTATAGCACCACACCGCCTGCACCCGGCGACCTCAATGCCGACGGATTCGTCGGCGCTGAAGACCTGGACATCCTGCTCGCCCACTGGGGCCAAACGGTTCCGGCGGGCGCGTACAACTTGGGCGACCCCGTCGCAGATGGCACCGTCAACAACGCCGACCTGCAGGTCGTTTTAGACAACTGGGGTGATGGCACCCCGCCAAACGTCAATATCCCTGAACCAACATCGACTGCGCTGCTTGCCCTGGGCGGCTGCATCCTCATCCGCCGACGGCGGTAGTTTTTTGAACCACTTGCCCACGACTTGCCGGCGATCTACTGCTTGCGATCCACCTTCGAGACACACCATCCAAAACCACACGACTCGCCAACTCCTGCTTGCTTCGATGACACTTGGAGCGGTCTCGCTGCTCGCCCCTGCGGCCTGGGCCTGCGGCGACTGTAGCTGCTGCGATACCGGCCACACGCATGGCGACGGTGGGCATTCCCACGACCTCCTGCCCAATGCCTCGGATATCCTGGCCCGCAATGTCTCGGCATCGCGCATGGGCCCCTCGGTCGTGCAGCGCTTCGTTGTGGTCGGCGATACCCAGGGGCTCTCGATCATGCCCCAACTCATCAGCAGCATCAACCAGCACAACCCCAGCCGGATTGTCCAGCCCGGCGACCTGGTCGGCACCGGCGGGGCAGGCAGTTGGGGCCAGTGGATCAACCACGCCTCCCAGTTCAACGGCGGTCTGCAGAACATCATCATGACCCCGGGCAACCACGACCTCCCCGCAGGCAGCGATGCACTGTGGCAGTCCACCTTCGATCAGACGCCCGGCGGCCAGGCCTGGCTGCCCGATAGCCAGGCGCTGCCTGCGGTCAGCGGAGGCGGCACGGTGACCGGCTTCGACCAGATGGACTACTACGTCGATCAGGGCTCAACGCGTTTTATCTCGGTCACGACCGACACACAGGCTCATGGTTCCTCGCAGCTCGCAAACAGCTCGCTGCAGTGGATGCGGGCGGCACTCGCGGATGCGGAAAGCAACGCCGCAATCGAGAACGTGTTCGTGTTCACCCACCACCCGGTCACCTTCGACAGCGTCGGCCAGGGCGCCTCAATGAACCGCGCGGGCACCGAGGCGGAGATGTGGCAGTCGATCGTGAACGACTCGAACAAGGTCCGCGCCTTGTTTGCCGGGCACTGGCACCTGTACCAGCCCAGCACCCCGGACCCGGACAACCCCGATGTCTGGGAAGTGGTCAGCGGCACGGGCGGCGGCGGGCTCGAGGGCCGGGCCTCCCAGAACCAGCACGGGTTCAACGTCATCGACATCATGTCCAACGGCGTGATCCAGTCGACCTTCTACGGCGATGAGGACGGCTCGGCCAACGGCTGGGAGTTCAACGACATCTTGGACCGCTTCAACATCGCCGACCCCAACCCGCCCGCCGCCGGGCTCGTCGGCTACTACAGCTTCAACTACGGCAGCCGGAACCTCGACACCGCGCCCGGGCCTCTGGCGCGGCAGAACCACGGCGGCTTCAACGGCAACGCCACCACCCTGGGCGGCGGGATCAACGGCAACGCACTCTCGCTCGACGGCAACGGCGACTTCGCCGACGGCGAGACCTTCCACGACTACAACCTGGCCATCAACGGCAACCTGACCCTCTCGATCCACGCCAACTACGACACGCTCGCCAGCGGGGGGGATGAAAACACGCTGGTGTCGTATGGCTCGGCGACCGGCCACCCCTCAACCAACTCGGAAGCGGTCAATATCACCTATTCGCTGAGGATCCGCGACGACAAACGCCTGGAGATCGTCTGGGAACGTGAGAACGGCCAACTGATCACGATGACCTCGACGGCTGCGGCCGACGTCGATGCCAACGCGTGGCACCACTATGTCGTCTCGCGCGACATCGACAGCAACGAATTGGTCTTCTACGTCGATGGCACTCAACTCGGGGACGCGTTGTCGTTCACCGATGCTCAGCAGCCCACCGGCGGCGGTGCCGGCTTCCTGCGCGTCGGGGCGGGGCACAATGACGGCGGCGGCTTCGACGGCATGCTCGACGAGCTGACGATCTACAACGATGTCCGCCTGCCCGGGCAGGTCTACGTCGGACCCAAGGCCGGGGACATCAACGGCGATGACGGCATCGACCTGACCGACTTCAATATCCTCCTGGCCCACTTCGGCGACCAGCTTGCCGACACCGGCTCGCTGGCCACGCTCGCGATGGGCGACCTGGACTTCGATGGCGACGTCGATCTGCTCGACTTCGACGCCTTCCAAGGTGCCTACCTCGCCGCCAACCCCGGCGCGGCACCGCTCGCTGTCCCCGAGCCCGGGTCGCTGGCGTTGTTGGCGCTGGGCGGCCTGATGCTTGGGCGGCGTCGGCGACGCGCAAACTAAACTCGCGCACTGACAAGCTCAAGCAGCCGACACGACACCACGCTCCATCGGCCTACCCGTCGGTCGCCCATAAATACCCCTGCAGTAGTTTCGATCTATGAAACACGCTAGACCATCATCTGTAACGACCTTGCAACGCTTAGGGCTTGGCATCACATGCGTCGCCGGCATGGCCGGCAGCCCGGCTGCATTTGCCTGTGACGGTTGCGGCGGCCACGCCCATAGCGGTGGCACATCGCACGGCCCCGGCGGAGCCCTGCTGAGCCTGAATACCGGCGCAAACTCGCAAAACGCGTTCGGCCCGGTGTCGTTTATTGTCATCGGCGATGCGGAGACCAGCGTGGGCAACGGCCGGGCCGAGGTCATGATGCCTGCTGTGAACGCACTCAACCCCGACTTCGTGGTATTCCCCGGGGACCTGGTCACCGACGGCGGTTTAGCCGAGTGGGTGGACTGGGAGCAGCAGACAAGCATACTGGGTGACCGGCGGTTGATGGTGCCGGGCAACCACGACCGTGGCCCGGACGGATCGGTCGCCAACTGGCAGAACACCTTTGATTGGCTGCCCGACAGCCAGGTCCTCAATGGCCAGCAAGGCACCGACCAGATCGACTATTTTGTCGACCGCGAGAACGTACGGATTATCTCGATCGCCACCGACATCCCCGGCGAGTTCGGCAGCAGTGTCCCCCGTGCCCAGGCATGGTTTGACGAGGTGATGCTCGATGTCGCCAACCGCAACGCCGACGCGGACCCGACGAACGACATCGACCGTGTCTTCGCGTTTTCGCACAAGCCGATTACGCTTGAAGCCGGGACCCAAAGTGGATGGTGGGAGAGCCTGTCCGGGCAAAGTGGAACGGGGGGTGCTGCCGCGACAGCCCACCTCTCTGGCCATTGGCATCTCTACCAGAACTCCCGCCCCGACCCCAACACCGACACCGCGGAGATCGTTCAGGGCACGGGCAACGGCTCCTTCTTCGAAGGTCCGACCCAACGTAACATCTGGGGCTTCACGCGGATCACCGTCAACGGCGGGGACGTCATCACCGAGTACTACGGCGACCTCGACGGCCGCGACAACGGCGCGAATTTCCAACTCCTCGATACGACCTACCTGATCCAGGGCGGGGTGGTCCCGCGCGGTGAGCAGGCGTACTACCAGTTCAACGTGGGGGCCGAGAACCAGGACTCCTCACTCTCCTCGCTTTCCAAACGCCACGAGTTGCACTTCAACGGCGGGGCTTCGGTGGTCGTGGATGGCGCACGCGGCGGCGTGCTCGACCTCACCGGCAGCGGCGACTACGTGGACGCCAAGAACCTGGGCGAGGGCAACTTCGCGATCGTCGGCGACCTGACACTGGAACTCGCGGTCCGGCTCAACGGCAGCCCGGGCAGCAACAGCGTCCTGGCCAGCTTCGGCCGCTCCGAGGGAGCCCTTAACGGGGGCGTCGAGTCGCGCGAGTCGGGCAACTACGCCTACATCTTCGCGATCAATGCCGACGGCACGCTCCGCCTGGAATGGGAGCACGACGGCCGAGTCGTCGAGACGGTGAACTCTACCGAGGCGGTGTCCGACCTGAGCCAGTGGAACGACCTCAAGGTCGTCCGAGACCACAAGACCAACGGCGTGCAGTTCTTTGTCAATGGGGAAGCGCTGGGTAACCGGCTCTACTTCACCGAGTCGGCCTCCGGGGCCGGCGCCGGCTCGCTCTATATCGGCAGCCTGTCCGGCGGGGCGGGGGACTTCAACGGCTGGCTCGACGACCTCCGCATCCTCGACATCGGAAACGTCAACACCGCGTTTGACATCAACGACGACGACGACATCGATACCGAGGACTGGCTGATGTTCCTCGCGAACTTCGGTGATGCCAGCCCGACCCACGGGGACTTTAACGGGGACGGTGTCAGTGACCTCAGCGATTTCGCCCTGTTTCAGCAGGCCTATGCCGATGCCAACCCCGGAGCCGCTGCGCTTTCGGTCCCGGAACCGACGTCGCTGGCGCTACTGGCCCTCGGAGGGCTGCTGGTGGCGCGGCGACGGCGATAGCCTTCCGAATAGGCCTACCCGTGTCGCCTAACACCTTCAACCACACTTGATCAAGAACCAGAATGCCCGACATCACCACTCGCCAACTCGTCGCCGCCACCCTTGCTCTGGGGTCGGTGGTCATGTTCGCCGCTTCCGCGTCCGCCTGTGGCAGTTGTGATTGTTGCGCCACCGGCCACACCCACGACGGGGAAGCGCATACGCACGGCGTACTCCCGACCGCCTCCCAGATTCTTGCGCGGGATGTGACAGTCACCCGGATGGCGCCCACGGTGACACAGCGTTTCATCGTTGTCGGGGACACCCAAGGCGACAACGAGTCCGGGCCGCGTGAGTTTATGCCCTCGCTCATCAGCAGCATCAACCAGCACAACGCCAGCCGGATGGTTGTTCCGGGTGACCTGGTCGGTACCGGTGGCGCGAGTACATGGGACCAGTGGATCACCCAGGCCTCGCAGTTCAACGGCGGCCTGCAGAACATCATCATGACCCCGGGCAACCACGACCAGCCCTCGGGCAGCGACGCCCTGTGGCAGTCCACCTTCGACCAGACCCCCGGCGGGCAGGCCTGGCT
>JBCCWB010000106.1:0-13869 GCA_039194345.1 Planctomycetota bacterium | reverse complement strand
GGCCCTTGCCGCCGCCGATGGCGATGCCGATGTCGTAGTAGTTTTTGTAGACGATGTCGGTGCCGCGGACCTCGGCGTTGATCGCGGGGGACTGCTTGAGCGCATCAATCGCGGCGCGGACGAAGAAGGACATGAAGCCGAGCTTCACGTCGTGCGACTTGAGGAACTGGTCCTTGTATTGGTTGCGCAGGGCCATGACGTTGGTCATGTCGACTTCGTTGAACGTCGTGAGCAGCGCGGCGGTCTGCTGGGCGTCGACGAGGTTGGCGGCGATGCGCTTTCGCAGCGAGGTCATGGGGACGACTTCTTCGGAGCGGTCGCCGCCCCCGGAAGTGCCTTCGGACGGCGCGGGGGTAGACGCCGGAGCAGGTGCAGGTTTGGCGGGGGCGCCGGTCTTGAGGAAGTTCTGGACGTCTTCCTTGAGGAGGCGGCCGCCGGGGCCGGTGGCGGGGATATTCGCTGCGTCGAGCTTGTTCTCGTCGACGAGGCGCTGGGCGGCGGGCATGATGACCGACGCGCCGGGCGTGCCGTTGCTGGCGGCGGGCGGCGGAGCAGCGGCTTCGAGTTTCTCAGCCATCTGCGGCGCGGTTTCGGTTGGCGCGGCGGGTGCGGGGGCGCTGCCAGCGGCGCCTTCTTCGAAGGTGCCGATGACGTCGCCGACGTTGGCGGGGGTGCCCTGGGGGTGGGTGATCTTGAGGATCGCGCCGTCGGCCGGGGCGGGGAGTTCGAGGGTGACCTTGTCGGTCTCGATCTCAACGAGCGGGTCGTCTTTGGAGACGGCGTCGCCCTCGGCTTTGAGCCATTGGCCGATCTCAACTTCGGTGATAGATTCGCCGACTTCGGGGACGATCAATTCGGTGGGCATGGTGGGAGTCGCGTGGGGGTGAATGATTACGGGTCAAGCCCACACATGATTGAAAATCATGTGTGGGCTTTGGGCAGGTTGATTGGTTAGAGCTTGAACGCCTCTTGCAGGAGTTCTTCTTGTTCGACGGCGTGGGCGGCTTTGCTGCCGGTCGCGGGGCTGGCGGACGGCGGGCGGGTGATGCGTTCCATGTGCCAGCGGTGTAGCAGTTCGTGGCCGTAGCCGCCCTTGAGGAACTGCCAGGCGCCCATGTTGCGGGGCTCTTCCTGGACCCAATGGACGACCATATCGTCGCCGTAGGGCTCGAGGGCCTGGGTGAGTTCGGTCACGGGGAAGGGGTAGTACTGCTCAAGGCGGAGGATGGCCACGTCGTCGCGCTCGAGCTTCTCGCGGCGGGCGATCAGGTCGTAGTAGATCTTGCCGGAGCAGAGCAGGAGCTTCTTGGCTTTGTCGGGGCCGACGTCTGGGTCGCCGATGACACGCTGGTAGACGTTGGGGTTGTCTTCGGTGCCGGGGGCGAGGTCTTCCCAAGACGAGACGCAGCGCGGGTTGCGGAGCAAGCTCTTGGGCGTCATCACGATCAGCGGCTTACGCCACTTGCGGACGACCTGACGACGCAGCAGGCGGAACATCTGGGCGGGCGTCGAGGGCTCGGCGACCTGGATGTTGTCCTCGGCACACTGGTTGAGGAAGCGTTCGAGGCGGGCGGAGGAGTGTTCGGGGCCCTGGCCTTCCATGCCATGGGGCAGCAGCATGACGATGCCGCTGAGGCGTTTCCACTTGTCCTCGGCACTGGAGATGAACTGGTCGATGATGACCTGAGCGCAGTTGACAAAGTCGCCGAACTGGGCTTCCCAGATGGTCAGGCCGCAGGGGTAGTCGAGCGAGTAGCCGTAGTCGAACCCGAGCACGCCCGCTTCAGAGAGCGGGGAGTTGATGATGTCGATCGGGGCCTGGTCTTCGCTGAGGTGTTGCAGCGGCGTGTAGGTGGTGCCTTCGTCTTTCACGTCGTGCAGCACGGCGTGGCGGTGGCTGAAGGTGCCGCGCTGCGAGTCTTGGCCGGAAATGCGGACGCGGTGGCCCTGCACACACAGGCTGGCAAAGGCCAACGACTCGCCGGCGGCCCAGTCGAGCGGGCGCTTGCCGTCGACGATCTCGTTTTTGAGCCGCAGTAGACGCTTGAGCTTGGGGTGGAGGTTGAAGTCTTCGGGGAGCTGGGTCTGCTTGTGCAGCAGCTCCTTCAATGCGTCGACTTCGACGCCCAAGTCGGGGTCGTCGCTGTCGCGTTCGAGGCCGCCGGTGTAACCCATCCATAAACCCTTGGGCTTGGCGGAGGGCTGCTTGAAGTCGTCGGAGCGGGCGGCGGTGAGTTCTTTTTCGAGCAGCTCGGTGCGGCGGGTGGCGATGCGTTTGGCGTCGTCGTCGCTGACACCGCCGAGTTGTTTCAGGCGTTCGAGGTAGGCCAGGCGGACGGTCTGGCGTTGGTCGATCTGCTTGTACATCTTCGGCTGGGTGTAGCTGGGCTCGTCGCCTTCGTTGTGGCCCCGGCGGCGGTAGCAGTACATGTCGATGATGACATCGCGTTTGAACTCGAAGCGGAACTCCATCGCGAGCTGAACAACCTGGGCCACGGCCTCGGGGTCTTCGCCGTTGACGTGGAAGATCGGAACCTGCAGCATCTTGCCGATGTCGGTGCAGTAACGCATCGAGCGGGAGTCGGTCGGCGCGGTGGTGAAGCCGATCTGGTTGTTGATGATGACGTGGACGGTGCCGCCGGTGTGGTAACCCTCGAGCTGAGAGAGGTTGAGGGTTTCCTGGACCACGCCTTCGCCGGCGAACGCGGCGTCGCCGTGGATGAGCAGGCCCAGCCCGATCTCGCCGCGTGTCGGGGCACTCGCTCGGTCCTGCTTCGCACGCAATCGGCCAAGCGCGACCGGGCCGACGTATTCGAGGTGCGACGGGTTGAAGCACAGCGACAGGTGGATGTTCTTGCCGCCGCGGGTGCGCCAGTCGCCGGAGTAGCCCATGTGGTATTTCACGTCCCCCCCGCCGAGATGGAGCATGGGGTCAGCATCTTCGAACTCGCGGAAGATGCGCTGCGGGCTCTTACCCAGGATGTTGGCGAGCACATTCAGCCGGCCGCGGTGGGCCATGCCGATGACGATCTCTTTGGTGCCTTGCTCACCGGCTTTTTCGAACGCGAGGTCGAGCAGTGGGATGAGCGATTCACCGCCTTCGAGGCTGAACGACTTGGCCCCGATGAATTTCCGCTGGATGAACTCTTCGAAGATCACCGCGTCGGTCAGGCGGGTGAGGATGCGGATCTGTTCTTTGCGGGTGAGCTTGACCGTGTTTTCGGTCGACTCCATACGACGCTGCAGCCACTGACGCACTTCGAGATCGTCGATGTGCATGAACTGGGCGGCGACGCTGCCACAGTAGGTGTGGGTCATCTGCTCGATGATGTCGCGGAGGGTGCGGACCTTGTCGCCGGGCACCGTGGAGGTGAACGAGAAGGGCCGGTCGTAGTCGGCCTCGGTGAAGCCGTAGTAGCCCGGCTGGAGTTCGTCGGGGACCTCGGTGCTCGCCGCGAGGGGGTTGAGGTGTGCGGCGATGTGGCCGCGAACCCGGTAGTTGCGGACGAGCATGTCCACGCGGTGCTGCAGCGACGAGGCATCGCCCGCGGCGGGGTGTTGGGAGGGCGTCGCGGGTTTACCGTTGGTGTGGGCGTGACCGTTGGTGATGGGGTGGCCGTTGGTTGCCGGAGCGCCGCCGCCGATGTCGAACAGGCCGCGGGGTTTGAGCGAGGTGCCCACGCGTCGGCCGGTGTTCATGCCCCACTGCGAGAAGAGCTGGTGCCACGAAGCATCGACGCTAGTCGGGTCTTCGAGATAGTCGTTGTACATCGCCTCGACGTAGGCGAGGTTGGCGCTGTCGGGAAACGAGTGATCGGGCTCTACCATGATTGCCTTTCGCCCCTTGGGTTTAACGTGCCGGGGCAAATCGGCACGGCCATAGACGGCGACACGTCTCTACATCAACGAACACTACAGGCCTACCCGTAGCATAGCACCAAGCCCCGAACTCACCCACCCGATGATACGCCCTGGACGAGGAAAAAATCATTCCACGAGTTATCGGTATCCTTGACCCCGCTGCCTCGCCTGGCGGGGCATCAAATTCGCCCCGTTCATCACACGATCCTGACATCAATCGCCCGACGATTCTACCGCCGATGCTCGACGCTTACAGTCTTTACGAACTCGCTCTGGTCGCCCTGCTGGGCCTGGGCGCGGGGACTCTGGGCGGGATGCTCGGCGTGGGCGGCAGCGTGGTGATGATCCCCGGGCTGGTGTTCATCCTCGGCCGGGCGACCGGCACGGAGCAGCACCTGTATCAAGCCAGCGCCATGATTGCTAACGTCGCAGTCTCGGTCCCCGCAGCGCTGCGCCACCGTAAGGCCGGGGCGATGGACCGGCGGGTGCTGCGGTGGATGCTGCCCGCGGCGCTGGTCTGCATCGTGATCGGCGTGAGCCTGAGCAACTTGCCGGTGTTCCACGGTCAGGAAGGCGGGATCTGGCTGGGACGCGTGCTCGCCCTGTTCCTGCTGTACGTGATCTATGTGAACGTGCGGAAGCTGCTGACGCCCAAAGCGCCTACCGCACCGCAAGATGAATCGCCGGCGGGCAACGACCGCGTGACGCCGGGCCGGAGCACGCTGGTCGGGACGATCATGGGCACGACCGCCGGGCTCATGGGCGTGGGCGGCGGCGGGTTGGCGGTGCCGTTGCAGCAGACGCTGATGAAGCTGCCCCTGCGGACCTGCATCGCCAATAGTTCAGCGGTGATCTGCTTCAGCGCGACGCTCGGGGCGATCTACAAAAACGCCACCCTCGCCGAGCACGCCACGGCCGGCAACGCCTCGCTGTCCTGGCAGACCGGCCTCACCCTCGGCCTCCTGCTCGCGCCCACCGCTTGGCTCGGCGGACGCCTCGGCGCGACACTCACCCACCGCCTGCCGCTGCGCACGATCCGCATCGCATTCATCGCGCTGATGCTGGTCGCCTGCTGGAAGATGGCGGCGATCTAGAGCGCAGATTTAGCCTCACGTTTAGCGGGTGGCACGAAGTGCCCCGCGCAACCCGAGCGTATCTCGCGGGACGCTGCGCGTCACCCGCTAAACCTAGAATTGGAAGGTGCTAACCCGAGCTTGATGAACGGCCACCAAGCCCACACATGATCTTCACACCGCGCCATGTTGCTTCACCAATTCAATAAACCGCGCCCCACGCTCCTCGTAATTCGCAAACTGATCCCACGACGCACACCCCGGCGACAGCACCAAAACCTCCCCGCCGCCGGAAGCCTTCGCATCCCGCATCGCCCGCGCCACCGCCACGTCCAACGTCCCGCAACGCTCCACCGTCACCCCCGGCTCAGGCCACGCCACCCCGCCACACGTCTCGGGCCGCCCCGACGTTGCCGCTTCCCCCGCGGCCGCCTCCACCCTATCTGCGATCACGTCCCCCATCGCCCCGATTGTGTACACCCCCGCACACCGCTCCGCCGCCAACGTCGCGAGTTCGCTGAAATCTGATCCCTTGTCGTAGCCGCCGAGGATGATGCGTACCTGCCCTGCATCAAACGCCTCGATCGCAAGCTTCGCCGCTTCAGGTGTTGTGGATTTCGAGTCGTTATATGCGATCACCTGGCCAAACTCGCCAACGTACTCCAAGCGGTGGGGTAGGCCCGAAAAAGAATTAATAATTTCAAGACGTGTCGCATGTCCGGAGGCCTCACTGCGGATAGCCCGGGAAGCAACTGCCAATGCTAATGATGCATTGATGCGGTTGTGATCACCTGGAATAGCCAGATCTTGTGACAACGTACCGGCTACTAACGTAAGACGCGGACCAGAATCAATTATCCAATCAAATACAAGATTCCTGTATTGCTCGGGAACGACACATAAATCGTTAAGAGGATTTCCTCTCCCACTAGCAGGATCTGGCACTTGCTGGAAGCGAATAATCGTCTGCTTCGCCGCAACATAGTTCTCCATCGACCCGTGCCAATCTAAGTGGTTCGGGCTGATGTTAGTAATCACCGCGATGTGGGGCGACCACTCGTCTTCGCGCAACCCCTCGAGCATGAAACTCGACAACTCCAACACCACCCAATCGTCATCGCGGATCGACTCAACGAACGGCAACAAAGACCCGCCGATGTTCCCGCCCATCCACACGCCTGGGCTTTCCAAGCTTCTGCTTGGCGTCTTGGCGCCTTGGCGTCTTGGCGTTAATTCCCCCCAGTCCCCGCATGGCGTCTCGCCATCCTGCCCCAGCACTTTCCGCAGGATGTGGGCGATCATCGCGGTGGTCGTGGACTTGCCCGCACTCCCCGTCACGCCGATGGTGCGCAGGCGGTTGGGTAGGTGCTTGACCAGCAGACGGATCTCGCTGGTGATCGGAATATCGGCCGCTCGCGTGGCACGCACAAACCGGTTGTCCGGCTTTACCGCGGGGTTGACCACAACCAGATCACAGGTCGTGAAATCGCTGACGTTGTGTTCCCCGAGCCGATACCGCACCGCCCCACTCGCTTCGAGGTCGGCCAGCTGCGCGACCGAATCTTTCAACTCATCGGCGGGCAATGTATCGGTGACCAGCACGTCCGCGCCACGCTCAGCAAGGAAGCGTGTCACACCCACTCCGCCGCCGAATCGGCCCAGGCCCATGACGGTGATCTGTTTGTCCTGATACTCGGTGATCATGCCCCGCATGATACTTCGACTGCCACTAAACCACGGCGATCTACGATCGCCTGCTAAACGGGCTGCCCTAAAGCGGGGATCACGGCGCGGTGTAGTCGATCGATTGGATGGCGGTGCCGATCTGGTACGACTCAATCGTGACGCCACGCTCCATCCGCCAGTAGACGTAGAGCTCGTCGCCGTCTTTCATTTCGTTGAGCGGAAGGTCGGTGTTGCTGGTCAAGGCATCGGTTTTCTCGACCCGGATACGTTGCCGGCCGTCACTCATTTTGAGCGCGTAGGCGAAGGGGAAATATTCATCGCCGCTAACGGTCACCAAGCGAATAGGCTGCACCGTACTCTGGGCGGCACCGATACTGGTGGGCGTGAATTTAGCAATCTGTACCCGCAAGGCGCTGAGGCTGTCGCTCACCGCAACACGATCCACCGAGTTGCCCCCGCCGCCAGCCCCTTTGTTGACGATGGCATCTCCGCTGAGAACCTCGGCGTCGCCATCCTCTTTGGAGTAGCTGAGGCCCTGGGCCTTGTTCTTAGAGACTTTAGCAGGCAGGGCGTTGGTGGCTTCGATGCCGATGATCTTGTGGGTGGCGTATCCGACAGGATCGGTGGTGATCGTCGTGCTGCCTTTAGAGGCGGTCGCTTTGGGAGCACTGTTACCGACGTTGACACTGGTGGGGTCGGCCAGGGCTCCGACCAGAGGTGCAAAATCCCCACCGTCGAGTTGCTTCGCTTCGGGCAGTTCGAAGCGGGTATTGCGGAGCATCACATAGGTTGGCTTCGCCCGATCGCTGAGGCTGAAGAGCCAGTTGATATCGAGAGAAGGTTTGCCCGCAGCGGACGCGAAGATGCTGCTGTTGTTGATGGCATAAAACTGCATCACACCGTTGGGATCGGGGCGGGAGAACCCGATCGGGGCAAGCGATTCCCATGGGCCTTGGCCGGTGTCGACCAGCAGACGGACCTGGGTGGGCGGAACGCGGAGGATGCTGTCGGTGTCGTAGGTCGCTGCGCCATCACCTTTGGACCAAGTGGTTTGGACCATGATCAGCTTGTCTCCAGCAGCGATGTTTCGCCGCCCTTCGAGGTAGGCGTTGGCCCCGCCACCGATGCCGGGCACACGGTCGTCGGTGTAAAGGACAAGCCCTTCTTCTTTGACCGAGACCGTGTCGGGCGAAATAACCAGCGACTGGTTGACGTCGTACCACTTGGCCAACCGGTGCACGACCGCGGCCTTGGCGATATCGGGCTGGTAATAAGCCAACGGCGTCGAGGTGGCAAACGCGCCGACCGAGAGACGGTTGAAGAAGTTGGCGGTCATCGAGTCCACCTTCAGCCAGAGCTTGCCGCCCTCGGCGGTGGGGACCACATCACCAACCGTATTCACCTCATAGGGCCCCCAGCCGGCAATGTTGCTGGGCAGAGGCAAGAAACCGACGCCGATGATGGTGATGCCCGCCGTGAGGATGCCGCTGCAGGCTCCGACCGCCCCGCCGACGAGTTGGTTCACCAAGCGGGGGAACTGCATGTTGCCCCCCACCAGGTTGTCGAGCACCTGGCGTAAGACGATCAGAAAAACAGCGAACGGCAAGACCAGCCCGACGCCCCAGGCGTAAGCGGGCATAAAACCGATAAAGACCTTGCTCACCCAAAGTTCCCAGAAGGCAAACGCCAGCGCACCCGATACGATCACCACCAACAGGTGGAGCAACGCGGAAAACAATCCGTAAGTCGACCACATGACGGCCATGGCGATCACGAAGACGATGATGATGAGGTTAATGATCATGTTTGAGGTTTGATTGAGGTGATGCGTCGGGGAACGGTCACGCTGAAGTGGCTGGGGCGCTTACCTCCCGGCCATGACGCGGGTGACTTCCTTGATGTCGGTGGTGCCGTCGACAACCTTGGTGAGTGCCGCTTCCTGGAGGTACAGCATCTTCTGTTTGCGGAGGTGGAGGCGGAGGCTGTCGAGTTCGTTGGCCGCGATGTAGCGAGCGGCTTGTTCGTCGATGAGCATGAGCTCATAGATCGCAATCCGTCCGCGGTAGCCGAGGCCGTGACAGTCGGGGCAGAGGATCTCTTTGTCCTTGACCATGACCTTGCCCGAGCTGCGGTACAACTCGGTGACCTTGTCAGCGGGGAGATTGAGTTTCTTGAGGGCCTCGGGGTCGGGGTTATAGGGGACCCGGCAGGTGTGGCACAATCGACGCATCAGGCGCTGGGCCACGATCGCACCGAGGTTCTCAGCAACCAGCCGTGGATCGCCGACCTGCTTGATCCAAGCCCGGAGGGCATGGAGCGTGTCGGGCTGATCCATCGGGATGTAGCAGCGCGAGTCTTCGGCGCTGCGTGCGATCATCTTCGCGCTCTGATCGTCAGCAATTTTGGAGACCATGATCACACTGGGGTCGCTGCGAAGCAGCACGCCGAGTTTGTCGTTGAATTCGCTAACGGCCTTGCCCGCGGGGATGATGTTGTGATCCACACCCTCGAGTTCGTACAGGCTTTCCTCTTCCAGGGTCACGACCATCGAGGTGTAGGGGTCGTGCTCCTGGAGCAGGCTGTACATCGTGGTGGTCTTGCCCGACTTGGGCGCCCCGGTCACGATGATCGCCTTGCCGGGCTTGGCGATCAGATCTTTGACCGCGTTGTATTGATTCGGCGCAAAACCGAGGTGTTCGAGCGGGATGTTGCTGGAGCGCTCGCCGTCGATATTGATCTGCATCTGCAGACCGCGGGTCGAACCCGCCGAGATGATCTGCAGTTGGTGGGTGCCAGATCCTTCTACTCGGATGGCCATCTTGGCTTCTTGCTTGCGGCGACGGTCCTCGGTGTCCATGCCCGAGATGGTCTTGATGTAGTCGATCAGCTTGACGGCCTCAGCAGGCTCGGGGGCTTCTTGAGGGTAGCGCACACCATCGATGTGGACCCGGTACTTGGCCTTCTCGGTATCGACCGCGAGATCGACCTGGTTGGCGTTGCGCGGCAAGGCGAAAGCCATGAGCTCGTCGAGCACCATGTAGGGGCCTAAGTTGGGTTCGCCCGGGCCCGGGATGGGCACCGCCTTGCCGTCGCTGTCGGTCATGGTCAGCGTGGCCTGACTCTGCATTTTGGCTTCGGCCTTCGCGGCACGCTTCTGACGGAAAGAATCCAGATCGGCGGTCCACTTCTCGTTCTCGGGCACCTGCCCATTTCGATACGCCACATAGCCCGCAACGCCCCCCGCCAAAAGGATGAGTCCCAGCGGGAAACCCAACCAGAAGATCGGGATCAGGAGCATCGCGCCGAAGCCCAGGACCGCCGCAGCGAGCTGGATCAGGTTGAATTCGTTGCGTTTGAGGTAATAGAACCCCGCATCCTTATCGAGCTGAGACACCACCCATGCCCAGCCGCCTACGGCGGCGAAGAAGAGCACCGGCTTGATGAAACTCATCAGGAACACGCTTTGAGCAAGGGTTTCGGTCATGTGATTATTGACTTGGGGATTGATGATGTTTGATGGCAAACGCAAGACGCGGGAGTTTTCAAACCGAGAGTTCTGTTCAACCAATCGCTCTCAATCTGAAATTCAAACCTCCCCGGGCATCAACCCGTGCTGATTCCGCGGAGACGCATCTTGATCTCTTCGGGCGAAGGCGCGTTGGCCTGAGCGACCCGGGGGTGGATGTAATTGGTCTCGACCAACTCCACGAGACTGTCAACGTAGGTCCGCATGCCTTCTTCCCGGCCGTCCTTGATGACTTTTTCAAGCTCGTCTTCGCGTCCTTCAAGGATGTGCTTCCGCGTCGGCGGGCTCTGCAGCAGCACCTCAACCGCGGGGACCCGTGGCAGGTCTTCGCGGATCGTCGGCAGCAGCTTCTGATACACAAAGGCCTGCATTTGGTAGGCGAGGATGTTACGGATGGGTTCGCGTTCTTCGGGCTCAAACAGGTCGTAAATCCGATTGAACGCTTGGGAAGCCGACGACGCGTGGATCGTGCCGAACACGAGGTGGCCGGTTTCCGAGGCTTGGAGGGCCGCTTCAAAGGTTTCTTTGTCCCGCATCTCGCCGATGAGCACGACATCGGGGTTTTCGCGGACCATGCCGCGGAGCGCGGTGGGGAAGTTGGGCACGTCCAGCCCGATCTCACGCTGGTTGATCATCGCCTTCTTGTCTTCGAACAAGTATTCGATAGGGTCCTCAATCGTCAGGATATGGCAGGCCCGGGTCTTATTGATGTAGTCGAGCATCGCCGCGATGGTGGTCGATTTACCCGAGCCGGTGACGCCGCAGAGCAGGATCAGGCCCTGCCGCGCCTCCACGATACGGTTCATTACTTCCGGCAGGTGGAGCTGGCTAAAGTCGAGAATCTCATTGCTCACACGACGTGCCGCAATCGCACTACGACCACGGGTGAGGAAGATGTTGACCCGGAAGCGGTGCGACTCGCCATCGACATTGAAATCGACGCCGATATCCAGCGAGCCGTTGTCGGCATACTCCTGGACCTGCTCATCGGTCAGCCCGTCGTGAATCCACTTATTGAAGTCTTCCACGGAAGGAGCGGGCGTATCCAGGGCCTTGAGGTCGCCCCGCAGACGCAGTTTGGGGGCCTGCCCGCCACGCATAATCAGGTCAGATGACTCGAACTTCACCGCGGCTTTGAAATACTTGGCCAACGGGGTGTCGGCGAGGGTCTCATGCAAGACCAAGGGATCACCGGCGACCACCGAATCATGGGGGCTGACATGCTTACTCAAGACGGGCCTCACACAGGATAGGGAACGAACAAAGCTGGAAACCGTATGCTCGCCCGAACCCGGTTCGCCGTCAAGCCTAACTGAGCTTGCAAAACCTTTGCAAACCGCCGACTAGGGCGATTCGGCTGTTCCAAACCGTTCCTTTGTGGTGAGTCGAGGCAACCAGTCGTGCGTCGGGCCGTACTGTTTCATCAATGCCTCCGCCAGCCAGACACGTGCGGTCGGCGTCAGGGCATCAGCGACGGACTCGAAGTCGGCCTGATCCTTCGACCGGCGGGCTTCTGGACGGGCTTTGTACAGCAGCTGCACCTCCGGCCGAAGCACCTCAAAACCGTCGGGGTGGGTCCATCCCAGATCCGCCAACGCCCCGCCAATCCGCCGGTCACGCCGAAACACCCAGCGATCGGCATCGTCCTCGGTGAACATCAACTGGAAACGCCACGGGCCGCCGACTTCCCGCTTGATCCAGATGTCGTGGATGTCGGTTTCCGGGGCGAGGTACTCTTCGGCAGGCCAGAGCGCGAGCTTGGTCGGCGTCGGCTGCTTGGTCTTGTAGAGAACCCAATCAGAAAGGTGTTGCTGTGCGGCCAGCTGCTCCGACGTGAGTACCAATACGTCAGTGTCGGCATGGTCGCGCGTCTGCCGCCCAAGAAATAAATCGATCGACCACCCGCCAGCGATCCACCAACGACACGCCGCCCCACGCATCGCTGAGACAGCCTCCGGTACGGTCAGCGGCTGCCAATCCTGAACATCCAAATCGTCAGACACGACAAGGGCCTCAGCTTGTTTGCAAGCGTCTTACGGGCAGCCCTGCCTCGGCCAGGGCGTCTTTCGTCTCGGCGATGGTGTACTCGCCGTAGTGGAAGATGCTCGCCGCCAGCGCCGCGTCCGCCCGGGTCTGGGTGAGCACATCGATCATGTGCTGCGGGCTGCCGCAGCCGCCCGACGCCACGATCGGCACGTCCACCGCGTCGGCGATCGCTTGGGTGATCTCGATGTCGTAGCCGGTCTTCATCCCGTCGGCGTCCATGCTGGTCAGCACGATTTCACCGGCACCCAGCTCCACGACCTTCACGGCATAGCCCAAGGCCTCAAGCCCCGTCGGCGTGCGTCCGCCGTGGGTGTGGACCTCAAAAACCTTGCCGTCGGGGCTCACGTGCTGCGGGGTTTGGCCGGTCCGCTGCTCGAAGTCGGCCGCGTCCACCCGTTTGGGGTCGATGTTCACCACCGTCGCGCAACGACCGAACCGCCCCGCCGTTTGAGCGACGATCTCGGGGTTCAGCACCGCCGCGGTGTTGATGCTCACCTTCTCGGCCCCGGCCTGGACCAGCGCGGTCACATCATCAATCGTCCGGATCCCCCCGCCCACGGTGAACGGCATGAAGCACTGCTCCGCCACCCGACGGACCATGTCGTAGGTGATGTCGCGATTCTCGTGGCTGGCGGTGATGTCCAGAAACACCAGCTCGTCGGCCCCGGCCTCGTCGTACTCCCGGGCGATCTCTACGGGGTCCCCCGCGTCGCGGAGCTCGACGAAGTTCACGCCCTTGACCACTCGGCCAGCTTTGACATCCAAACACGGGATAATGCGGTGCGTCAGCATGCCCGGACTATAACGCTGGATCAAAACTATCGCACCCGGCGACGGGCCAATGCCAAGACCCCTGCCACCAAAACCAAGCCAGCGCTGGGCTCGGGCACTAGCTCCAAGCCGATGAGGTAGGTCGTGGTGCTCTGAGCTGAGCCGTTGCCGCCGGCGGCGGATTCGAAGAGGGCGCTGAGGGTGTAGGTCACGCCGGGGTTGAGGGTGTACTCAGCGAGCTGGGTGACGGCACCGCCCTGGCTGTTGTTGTTGAAGGAGAACAGCGGGGTCGAAGGGCTGTCGCTGCCAACGAGCTGGGCGGTAATGCTCTCGCCGGGGTCGTTGTCCTTAGTGAAGGAGAACGCGTAGAGCGCGGATTCGTCGACGGTGAAGGCAACCGACAGGGTCATGCTGCCCTGGGTCTCGAAGCCCGAGCGGTTATCGGCCGAGTCGCTGGTCCCCGAAGCGGTGAAGCTCTGGGTATCGGCGGAAAAGGTCTGCTGAATCGTGGTTTGCTCGTCCTCGGTGCCTTCGGGGCTGGTGACCGAGAGCGTGCGGGGGCCGGGGTTATCGAACCCAAGGCTAACCGAGTCTTGGTTGTCTTCGTCACCGTCGCCGGCGGGGTTGCTGACCGAGGCTGTGCCGGACATGCTGCCCGAGACCGTCAACAGGCTGGCGTGGGTGGGCGCCGCGATGACCGCGGCGGCCAAAACCCCGGCGAACAGGATGGTGCGATGTGGTTTATGCATAGCTTCTCCCCATGATTTAATCGGCCCAACCCGCAGCATACTCCAATATTCCGGGCTGTATCGCGTGGCGGGGCGACCACGGCTAAACTGTTTCCCCTATGAGCAGACGTGTCTATCTAACCGGCGTGGGCCCCGTCAGCGGACTGGGCCTGGGCAT
>JBCCWB010000105.1:0-13890 GCA_039194345.1 Planctomycetota bacterium | reverse complement strand
CTTGGGGATTCTGATGCTTTGGCATTAGCCGAGGACGTTCAGGAAATGCAAGACCCCAGTTGGATCGGCCTCATACTTGCCAATCGCTCTTTGAGAGAAAAGGACATCACCGGTGCGCTTCAGCGACTCGAAACTCTACGTAGTACAGTCCCCGCCTCCAACACGTCCGCCCACATCCAAATCGAACGACTCACAGGGCTGGCGATGCTCCAAAACGGCGATTATTCCGGAGCCAAGGATGCCTACCTCCGTCTTCTTGATACCGATCCAGACAACATTGAGGTTCTGAATAATCTCGCTTACATTCTCTCAACCCATTTGGATGATCCCGAAGCGGCCCTACCGCTTGCGAAACAAGCTGCCGATCGGGCTCCTGATAGCGCTGAAATTCTGGATACGCTAGGTTGGACTTATTACAGCGTTGGTGACACGGAGAACGCGCGTGCCACACTCGAACGCAGTGTCCAAGCCCGTGAAATCCCCGCCAATACTCTACATTTAGGCCGAATTTATCTGGAAACGGGAAATTCACGCCGAGCCCGCCAACTACTCGAACGATCTATCGAACTGTCAGAACAGGCAGGAGATGACGAAACAGCCGACCTCGCACGTGGATTTTTGAAACAACTTTAGTGAAAACAACGAAGAAATTTGAATATTCCGTTCTATCGGTCAAACTAAATAACCCGACTAGGGAATATCCAGCAGAAAAATACCTCGGGGAGGAGCCTAGCTATGACTGCTAATCCACTATCAACCATCCCGCCTATTGGGCCCGCAACCGGCATGACCCCCCCCCCAACGGGTCGTCTCAAGCCGATTGATCCGGTCCGCTTGTTACGTCAGCACTACAAAGTGCTGATCCTAGCGGGGATTATTGGCATGATCATCGGTGTCGGTTTGTACGTTGCTTTACTTAAAACGGCACCTAAATTTACTTCAGATGCCCAGCTCTTGGTTGAAAGTCGTACTGTAACCAATCCGTTCGATCCGACTGTTGCGAATAGCGGAGCGTCAAACAACACCGACGTCGAAAGCTACATGGCCAACGAATCGAATTTTATACTTTCTGACGAGATCATCCGGGATACATTGATTCGTCCCCGGGCCCAATCCACCGACTGGTTCATCAGCTTCAAAGGCGACAGCAACCGTGCTCGCGAAGAAATGCAAGAATCCATGTTAAGGGTTAGTCCACTACGTGGCACCACCCTCATCAATCTCAGGATGACAGCGCCTAATCCTGACGACGCCCAAATCTTACTGGATGAGATTATGGCGACCTATCTCAACCGCAAAAAAATTATTAACGACCAAGCCGGCTCATCACTTCGCAATCTTTTTCTAGGTGAAACCAATCGTTACGAGGATGACATTCGCTCAATTCGCAATCAAATGGCTCGCTTTATCCGGGACAATGAGATCGAAACCCTTGGCCTCGCGGCATCCGAAGAGCAAGTTGGCTACAACCTCTTACTATCAGAGCAGTTCGAGCTAGCTGGTGAAATCGCCGCCTTGCAAGGCAGCTACGAAAGTATGAAAGCTAGCGCTTCAAAGCCCGAAATGACCGATGAAGAAAACGCTTATCTGCAACTGGTTCCACAAATTGCGAGTCGTGAAGAAGAAGTCCGAACGATCAACGAGACACGTCGCCAACTTATCGCATCAGGTTTAAAAGACCAACACCCTCAAATCAAACAACTTGATACTCGCCGCAACGCAGTAGATTTTGAGCTCAATCGTGAAATTGACAAGCAACTTGGTGAACTACGGGCTCTACAGATTCAAACTGCCGCTAATAGTATCGAAGGGCTAATGGGGCAACTTGCAGCCCTTGAACCGAAATTGGCCGAGACCAAAACCCGCCTCCAAGAACTGACTCAGAAACTCAATGAATACGCCGCATTAGAGATCGACTTGGAAATTGTGATCGAAAAGAAACAGCGGGCCGATGCAGCTCTAGACACCCTTAGAACAATCAGCAACCGTGACGACTATATACGCGTTAAAACACAGGTCAGTCCCAGTGAGCCCGAACTCACATTCCCGAAACTTGTCGTCGTACCTGGCGTAACCTTTATGGTCGTGGGCCTCGTCGGAGGCCTAGTGATCCTCCGTGAGACGCTCGACCAACGTGTCCGTAGTCCCCAAGACCTAAAACTCCTTCCGATAGAAACTAACCTGCTAGGCCTTATCCCGCATGCCAACGAAGACCCCTCGGGAGGTAGCTCCGCCGAGAGGACCGTAGAGCTATCACCTACAGGGCTGCTCACCGAGTCTTATCGTCAAGTGCGAACTGCTGTCCTCTCCAAGATGGACCGCCGTGGCTACAAGACCCTGGTTTGCGTCGCGGCCCAGCCCGGCTCAGGCACCTCTACGGTCATCCAAAACCTCGCGGCCAGTCTCGCCTACAACGGCCGAGACGTACTCATCATTGACGCCAACTTCCGTCGTCCCTCACAGCACAAGCTTATGGATTGCAGTAACAGCCGTGGCCTAGTTGACGTGCTTAAGGATGATGTTGATGTTGCCAATGTGATCGTGCAGCATCCGGAGCTGTCAATGTCTGTCCTACCAACAGGCCATGCGTCTGACTCACCTCCCGAACTGCTCGAAGGGGCCGTGTTCCGTGGCCTGCTGGGTCAGCTCGAAACCGAGTACGACGTTGTCCTGATTGATACCCCGCCCGCCTTGCTAACTTCAGACAGCCAAATGTTGTCAAAACACGTCGACGCGATCGCCGTGGTCGTCAATGCCGGTTCGGACAAACGTGGCATGCTCGGCCGGATGCTTAATCAACTCGACGGCCAACGTGCAGACGTACTGGGTATTGTGCTCAATGGTGTCAAATCTTCGGCTGGCGGCTACTTCCGTAAGTCGTACGAGGACTTCTACCGCTACCGCCAGCCTGAGTCTTTGGAAAACACCCGTAACGGCAAGCCAAAGAAACAAAAAGCCTCTAGGGTTAAAAAAGGCCGTGATTTGGATAAAGAAGCCACTGTTGTGCGCCCCCCGATGGACGAAAAACAGGAAACTCCGTCCGTCGTAGCTGAGATCGATGAACTCGACATCGACTTAGACTTCTCAGATGACGATCTGAAGGCCTAGAGCCCAGATTGTTTCCTAACACCGAACTCGTCGGGCGGTTCAAACCGTCCGGCGTCTCTCGGTTTCACCTCGATGACCGAAGGTGATAAATTCGATCCTCACTTTCCCGGCATCAAAACCGGGGGCCAGCATTGCCCACCCTTTCGGTGTAGAGGACTACCCCTTTGGAAAAAACCAAGACGATTATTACTGGAGGTGCCGGTTTCATCGGCTCCCACCTCGCTGAACGCCTCCTAAGCGCAGGCCACAACTTGGTTTTGGTCGATAATTTTTCCACTGGCCAGCGCCATAATATTGATCACCTTATTGGGGATCGCTGCCGGGTTGTAGAATCAACCGCCGCCGAGGCGTTGTCCGATATCGATCTCCTCGAAGGGGTTTCTCGTATTTATCATTTAGCCGCGGCGGTCGGCGTCAAGCTCGTCGTCGACGACCCCGCCGCGATGATCCGCAACAACATCGATGAGACCGATGTCGTGCTCCGTGCCGCAGCTCGAGCTGGCGCGTCGGTACTCATCACCTCCTCCAGCGAGGTATACGGCAAGTGCCCCGTACTACCTCTGCAGGAAGACATGGAATTAGTTTATGGCCCAACCACCGCGTCGCGCTGGAGCTATGGCCTCTCTAAAGCCATCGACGAACACCTGGCGATCGACCTAGCGCGCCGTATAGGTCTTCGTAGTGTGGTTGTGCGTTTGTTTAATACGATTGGACCTCGCCAGGTCGGTCGGTACGGGATGGTAGTACCTCGCTTTGTATCACAGGCCGTGGCTGGCAAGAACTTGACACTATACGGCGATGGCAAGCAAACCCGTGCGTTCTGCGATGTCCGTGACGTAGTAGATGCACTGGCCAAGCTACTGGATCATGACGATGCATACGGCCGTGTGTTTAATGTCGGCTCAACGAAACAGATCACCATCGAGCAACTCGCCGATCAAGTGATTGAACTCGTAGCGGAGGCAGGCGGCCCGCGCGTCGAAAAAAGCTTTGTCTCATATGAGGCGGTTTATGGAGAGGGCTTTGAAGACCCCCCCCATCGCTTGCCCGACATGAGCCGGCTGCACGAGGCCATCGGGTTCTCGCCCAAAGTCAGGCTCCAGCAAACATTGAGCGAACTCATCGATGCTGAACAAGCTCGAACTATACTCGCTGAGCCGTCAGGGCATTCAGAAGAAGAGAAGGGATGAACGTAACGTATCTCGAACAGACTCTCCGGCCTCCCGCTACATTTGCTGAATTCAGCGGTATGGTGCAAGAGCTAAGCCCATTTATGGGTGTATTTTTTGTTGCGTTTTTCGTGGCAATCGTATTTACGCCGACGATGAAACATCTTGCACTCAAAAACGGAATCGTCGATTGGCCCGACCTTAAACGCAAGAACCATGCAATGCCGGTTGCCTATCTGGGTGGGGTAGCCATTTTCATCGGTTGGGTGTGCGGAGTTTTTTCTAGTTACGTCGTGACTCCAGAAATGTCGATCTCTCCCAACGGCAGCGGTCGACTTCTGCTTCAAAGCTTCCCGTTGTCGATCCTAATCGGCGCAGGTGTAATCACCCTCACCGGCCTATTCGACGACGTCTATGGGATCCGTGCTCGGGTAAAAATCGGTGGCCAGTTGTTCGCCGCCGCCGCACTAACCTGGGACCGTATCGGAATAGACCTGACCGAAACTTTATTCAACCTCGTCGGCTTCATGCCGTCCACTACTGTGGTGTATTTCACCGCAACCTTCCTAGTAGCAGTCTTCGTACTGGGAGCATGCAACGCCGTAAACCTCATCGACGGCCTCGACGGCTTAGCATCCGGTGTAATGGCCATCTCAATGATTGGCTTTCTGGTCATTGCGCTGCTCGTTAGCCAAAACCCTGACGCAACGGTTGCTGCACTGGACAACCCCAAACGGATCGTCCTTTGTCTCGCCGCGATCGGAGCAATCCTGGGCTTCCTGCCCTACAACTTCAACCCCGCCAGCATCTTCATGGGCGATGCGGGCTCCCTTCTGCTTGGCTTCCTCGCGGTCACCGCTATTCTGCTATTCGGCGATGCGGGTGGTTGGTCGCTAAAGCTTGTCACAGCCTCTCTAATTGTTTTTGCCGTACCGATGACCGACACTTCCTTAGCCATCATCCGTCGGAAGATGCGGGGCCAACCTATTTTCAGCCCGGATAACCAACACCTGCACCATCTCCTGCGGCGGTCAGGTCTGTCGGTCAAGAAGTCCGTTTTCGTGATGTACGCCGCAGCCATCGTCTTCGCGGTGATCGGCGTGGCCATGATCGGACTCGACCTGCAGTGGCGTTACACCCTGGCGATTTTCTTCGTGATCTACGGCTTCATCATGGTCACGGCATTCAAATACGGAGCCTACTGCATCGCTCAGGACAAACTGCTCCAGAGCCAGACCGAGCCGGATATCCCAGACGCGGCCCCCATCAACCGCCCGACGCCCGCTCACAATGGTGCCAATGGGGACAGCGCGGTAGAGCTTTCCCCACCGATCGACCCCGCCTCGCGGAATTAAACCCAGCCGCTCGGCTTGCAGGCACCCGAGATCGGATTACAATACGACACGCGGCGGAGCTGCCGCGAACGTCAGAAGTCGGTCTAGACCGTGTTTTTACCCTTCTCAGGGAGAAAACAGCTCGGTTTAGGCCTGTTTTGTATTCAGTTGCCCTCGGTCAAGGCGGGACAGCAGGCAGGACGCCAGCTTATCCTCCCCCACCGCTCCGGCCTATGCCCAAGCGGAAGGGGTATCGTCCCCCACTCCTGGGACCCACCAGGAACACCCCAGGCAACATCAACCCGTGTCGCTCACCGCCTCGCCACGTTGGCGAACCCCGTGTGACCGACCACATTTTTTCCCCAAGGGACGGCTCGATTTAGTAAGCCCCCCACCGTCAGGAGTTTCGCACATGGCCTCGCTCGTTAATGAACTTATTGAAGCCGGTATCCACTTCGGCCACCGCTCCACCCACTGGAACCCGAAGATGGAACCCTACATCTTCGGCAAACGCAACCGCATCCACATCATCGACGTCAAGCAGACGATCAAGGGCCTTCTGCTCGCCCGTAAGTTCGTCACCAAGACCGTCGCCGGCGGCAAAGACGTCCTGTTCGTGGGCACCAAGCGTCAAGCCCGCAACATCATCGAGAAGCACGTCACCGAGTGCGGTATGCACTACTGCACCGAGCGCTGGCTCGGCGGCACCCTGACCAACTTCTCCACCATCCGCCAACGCCTCAAGCGTCTCGAAGAGCTCGAGCGCATCGAAGAGTCCGGCGAGATGAAGAGCTACTCCAAGAAGATGGAGTCGCAACTCAACCGTGAAAAAGCCAAGATCCTGCGGAACCTCGAAGGCATCCGCAACATGAACAAGCTGCCCGGCCTGATGGTCATCGTCGACGTGAACAACGAGATGAACGCCGTCAAAGAAGCCCGCAAGCTCGGGATCCCCACTGTCTGCCTGATCGATACCGACAGCGACCCCGACTTCGCCGACATTCCGATCCCCGGCAACGACGACGCGATGCGTTCGATCGAGATCGTGATCGACCAGCTCTGCCGTGCGGTGCAAGAAGGCAAGCAGTCGCGCACCGTGGCTGCCGAAGGCAAAGACTCCCCCGCCGAGGACAAGCCCCGCCGCCGCAGCAGCCGGTCCCAGTTCTCCGCCGACGCCCCGGCGCCGACCGCGGAAGACACCCCTTCGGAAGCCCCTGCTCCCGAGGCTCAGCCCGCAAGCTAATCTCCGCAACCCACCCGCGGCCCCGCACCCGCGGGGCCGCGGCTTAGCACAAAATTCACGCGAAGCCCCCGCGTTTCGCATGCTATCGTCCCGCAGTCCGTCGCCTAACGCGTCCGGACGACCGACCTTTCGATTTTGACCCCGTATACCCGGAGAAATCCCATGGCGATCACCGCCAAAGACGTTAACGCCCTCCGCCAGCAGACCGGCATGGGCATGATGGAATGCAAAAAGGCCCTGACCGACGCCGACGGCGACGTCGAAAAAGCCATCGAGCTGCTGCGTGAACGCGCCGGCGGCAAGATGGACACCCGTGAAGCCGAGGCCGGCGAAGGCGCGATCGCGGTTGCCCAAGCCGACGGTGCCATCGCCATCGTCAAGGTCATGACCGAGACGGACTTCTCGGCCCGCAACGAAGACTTCCTGGCCAAGATCCAAACGGTCGCTGAGGAAGCTGTGAAACTCGACGCCACCGGCAAGATCGAGCCTAACGAAACCATGGCCGCCCTGATCGAAGACCTGCGTCTGACCATCAAGGAAAACATCGCGTTCGGTGAAGGCATCCGCCTGACCGGTGCCAATGTCGCCAGCTACGTCCACACCAACCGCAAGACCGGCGCGATCATCACGGTCGACGGCGACATCGACGGGGATCTCCTGCGTGGCCTGTGCATGCACGTCACCGCTGCCGCCCCGCCGATGTGCCCCACTCCTCTGGCTATCGACGAAGCCGGCCTGCCCAAAGAATCCAAGGCTGAAGCACTCAAGGGCTTCGTCGAAGAAGCTCAAGCCACCGGAAAGCCCGCCGAGATCGCCGAGAAGATCGCCGGCGGAAAGATGAACAAGTGGATCAGCGACAACACCCTGCTGGGCCAAACCTACATCAAAGAGATGGACGCCAAGAAGCCCATCAAGGACTACATCCCCGCCGGCACCACCATCACCAACTACACCCGCTTCGCGGTGTAAACCCAACCCCAGAGCAATCATCCAAACGCCCGCCGAGGACATCCTCGGCGGGCGTTTTTGCTTTACCCCAATTCTCACTAGAGCCCCGGAATTATTCGCGTCCCATAAAGGTTTCTTCTTCATCGCGGCCTCTGCCAACCCTCGCACTAATCACGTCACGATCCAAAGCGGGCGATAACTCCACCAGATGAAGCTGCATGTCTCCAGTCGATGGCGTGACCGCCTGCTGATTAGCGGGGTGGTGGCCCTGCAGGCGTTGCTGCTCATTGGCGGCTGGACCCTGACTTTTGAATACCTCCACGAGCGGGTATCGCGAGGCGTCGAAGAATTGATCGTCCGCTCAAACGCCGACTTTGCAGAAAGTGTGTCCCAGGCGCTCGGCGGAGTCACAAGCGGCCTCAAAGTCGGCGACCCCGAGTGGGAACGCATCCAGACCACCATCGAATCCATCGAACTCCCGGGCGCAGGCTTCACCTGCGTGCTCAACGAAGACGGCTACATCATCGCCCACCCCGAGTACCGCAGCAGCCCAACGATTGGCGATATCACGCTGGCCAACCACCCGTTCCTCAAGACTCACGACGGCGAAGAATTGGCCTTGTTCGAGGTTGATGCGCCGCAACCCGTGGCGGGGACCATGACCTTCTTTGGCGACGGGGTGCACTACGTCTCAACCCACGAACTCAACGACGCGGGCTACCGCCTCATGGTTCACCAGCCCGTCGGCGGGCTCACCGCGGCCCGCTCTCTGATCACCGGCGGCCTACTACTCACCTCTCTACTCATTGGTCTTTTGATCATCATCCCCTCCGGTCTTCTATCTTGGTACGGAATCAAACGGCACCACAACGCCTTGATGAAATGGAACCACGAACTCGAAGACGAAGTCGAGCGGCGGGTCCAACAGTTCGGCAAGTCACGCGACGCTTTGGTGATGGGCTTGGCCAAGCTGGCTGACTTCCGCGATAACGAAACCGGCAAACACCTCGAACGCATCTGCCAGTACTCCGTGCTTTTGGCGGAGGAGCTATCTCGAGTCGGCAAGCACGAGATCGACGACGCGTGGATCAACCAATTGCGTATGGCAGCCTCGATGCACGACATCGGCAAGGTCGGCGTTCCCGACGAAGTGCTGCTCAAGCCCGGCCGACTCACCGACGAGGAGTACGATGCCATCAAGCAGCACCCCACCATGGGAGCCGACACCCTGATGGCGATCCGCAAGCAGTTCGACGCCGATCCGCTGGTTGATATGAGCGTTGAGGTCACGCTCAGCCACCACGAGCGGTGGGACGGCGGGGGCTACCCCTTCGGGCTCAAGGAAGACGCGATCCCTCTGTCCGCGCGGATCGTCTCGGTCGCCGATGTATACGATGCCCTGACCGTGGCCCGCGTGTACAAGCCCGCGATGCCCCACGCGAAAGCGGCATCCATTATCGAAGAAGGCCGAGGCACACAGTTTGATCCGGATGTGGTCGATGCTTTTCTCCGCATCCAAGACGAACTCCGCGTGATCTCCGACGCGTTGCGAGACGATGCCCCCAAAACAGTTCCCGAGTGAACTACAAAATGTGTTTTTCGCATCCCGAAAAACCCGCAAGACTCAAACCGAAATCAAATCACTCTGGCTCTGCGACTTCGTTCGAAGGCGGCTCACCGATCGAAACCGTCTCGATCGTCACCTTACCAGGAGCCTCTTTGCCCCGCCCCTGGCTCTGAACAAAGAGCGCTGCAGTAGAGGCGACCGCGATCCCCTTGGCGGTCTGGAGCGTGGCCTCCCCGACCGTCGAAGTTACGTCGTAGGTACCGTCTTCGTTGCGGTTTATCTCGATACGGAAGTCAAACGTCTCGCCAACATCGAAGCCTGTGTCGACTGCTTTGCCCAATTCAAAGGCTTGGTCGTCAAGCAACACATCGCCTTTCTCGTTCAACAGAAGCTGACCGCCGAGCTTAACCGCGGACTTGCCAATTTCGGAGAATTCGGTCAGGCCAAACATGAACGTCGGAAGCTTGGCTGCGGGGCGATCGATGGTGACCCCAGACGCGACCAAGGTCAACGTCTCGCCATCGGCCAACGTCGATACGTCGGCATCGGGATGCCCGTGCATCAAGATCGCTCGCTGAAACCCCACCGCCGAGACTTCAAGCAGCCCCGAACCGCTGGCGTCGATCGTAACCATGCTCTGCGACATGATCCCCAACTGATTGTTTGCCGGGCCTGTGGTGAATCCTTCTGCTCGGGAAAAACCCATCGAGTCGGCTATTGCGGTACCCGGCAAGCTTGTCAACAAAACCAGAACTGAAGCAGCGATTTTGACATTCATCGAAATGCACTCCGATATGGCGCAGAGACACGGGCCATGAGACATTAACCCAACACCATTATCGGCCACACCCCCCGCGGGGTTGAACCCTCGCACGAGACCGGCGTATCCCCCGAATTCTCAATACCTTTCATGCCCCGGCAGCCCGATCCGATAGAATATTACGTCTTGAGAAAGGAACCGCTGTGCCCCCCGTGAACACCCCGCCCCAGCCCGTACAAGCCACCGCCGCAGACCCCCTCGCCGCCTACGAAGGCCGGCAGGTTTGGATCGACGGCCAACTCAAGCCCGCGGCCGAGGCCTCGGTCTCGGTCTTCGACCACGGCGTGCTCTACGGCGACGGCATCTTCGAGGGCATCCGCATCTACCACGGCAAGGTCCTCAAGCTCGCCACCCACCTCAACCGCCTCTACGAGTCGGCCAAGGCGATCAAGCTGAACATGCCCTACACCCCCGACGAAATGTTCGACGCGGTAAAGGAAACCGTCGCCGCCAACGGCATGGACAACGGCTACATCCGCCTCGTCGCCACCCGCGGCCCCGGCACCCTCGGCATCGACCCGGTGCCCTGCCCCCGGCCGTGCGTGTACATCATCGTCGCCCCCATCAAGCTCTACCCCCAAGAGTTCTACGACAACGGTCTCGAGCTGATCAGCTCGTCGTACACCCGCGTGAGTGCGCAGGCCTTCTCGCCACGCATCAAGAGCCTGAACTACCTCAACAACATCCTCGCCAAGACCGAAGCGCTCGAAGCGGGCGTGTTCGAAGCGGTGATGTACAACGATCAGGGCCACGTCGCCGAAGCCACGGCCGACAACCTGTTCACCATCAAGAACATCAACGGCAAGCCCGTCGTGACCACCCCCCCGCTCACCGCGGGCTGCCTCGAAGGCGTGACGCGCAACCTTGTGATCGACCTCGCCCGCGCCGCGGGCCTGGAGGTGCGTGAAGCGAACATCACCCGTCACGACCTCTACACCGCCGACGAAATGTTCCTCACCGGCACCGGCGCCGAGGTGATCCCCGTGGTCAAACTCGACAAACGCCTCATCGGCCCCATCGCCCCCGGCAGCAGCCACGCTGAAGGCGAAGTCGGCCCGGTGACCAAGCAACTCATCACCGCGTTCCGGGAGTTGGTGAAGGATGCGCCGGAAGACTAATCGCCCTTGCAAGGCCATAGGTCATGCCTAAACCATCATTTCATTTCGAGGATTACCGCAAGTATGAAATTCTGTTTGAAGGTGAGTTCCCGAAGCCGCTTTTGAGTGATTTCCTGCTATTTCCGCCACGCCAATGCTTGGTCAGTACCGACTCGAATTTTATCTTGTTTGAACAAGTTGCGGAATCGCATCAAGAAGTCTGGATCAAACATCACTTGCCATGGCCTTACAGCCAGAGCCATGCGACTGTGGAAAAGGAAATGCCCAAAGCTTTCAAAATATGTCTGCTTCCTATGAATCAAAACGAAGCATTCACTGAGGCTGTCGCTCTATACCCAGACAAACGAGTGGAGAACGAGGTAGAGAGGGATGATGAGGTCTTCGCCGAGATTTGGAGCGATTCACCTGAACAACTCTTGAAGCTGCGTGTCGATCTAAAAAATCGCGGGTGTATTTAATCAGATAATTTATTACTTTTTGTGATTACTTCCCTCACCTACCTCACCGCCGACCTCCCCGGCACCGGCGGAACGCTTAAGCAGCGGCCCGAGGATTTTCTCGTGGATGAGCAGCCGCTCTACGAGCCATGCGGCGAGGGCGAGCACCTGTATCTGTTCATCGAGAAGGAGCAGGCGACGACGCAAGACCTGATCCGCCGGGTCGCCAAGGCGTTTCGCGTGAAGCGGTTGGATGTGGGGTATGCGGGGCAGAAAGACAAGCACGCGGTGACCCGGCAGCACCTGTCGATCTACCGGCCCGGGACCTCGGCCGAGGAAGACCACGAATGCCTGGAGCGGTTCAAGGAGTATCCCTACGCCCAGGTCATCTGGGCCGACCGCCACACCAACAAGCTCCGGCGGGGGCACCACGGCGGGAACCGCTTTGTCATCAAACTCCGCGACGTCGACCCCACCGCGGTGATCAAGGCCAAGCCGATCCTCGAACGCCTCGCCGCCGAGGGCTTCCCGAACTACCTCGGCGAGCAACGCTTCGGCTACCGCAACAACTCGCACGTCTTGGGCAAGCACATGCTGCGCGGCGAGTGGCAGGCCTTCCTCGACGAGATGCTCGGCAAGCCGTTACCCCACGAAAGCGAAGCCGTGCAGCAAGCCCGGGCTGCGTACGAAGCTGGCGACTACGACTTAGCGCTCGAACACATGCCCAAATCGCTCCGCGGGGATCGGCAAGCGCTCGATGCGCTTCGCCAACACAAGACACCCGAAAAAGCTGTGAACAGCATCGACCGCACCCAGCGTGACTTCCTGGTCACCGCCGCCCAGTCGGCCATCTTCAACGCGGTCATAGACCGCCGCCTCCGCGACGGCACCCTGTCGAAACTCCTGCCCGGCGACTTGGCCTGGAAGCACAATAATCGCTCATGTTTCACCGTGGATGCCGAGACCGCCGAGTTGGAGAACGGCCCCGACGGCCGGGTCGCCAGACTCGACGTCTCGCCCTCCGGCCCGTTCTGGGGCCCGGGCATGACCCAGGCCACCGGCGACGTCCTCGCTGCGGAACGCGCTGCGTTGGACGACCTGGGCATGGCCGAGGAGGACTTCGCCGCCCAACGCCACCTCTCCACCGACGGCACCCGCCGCCCCCTCCGCGAACGCCTGCTCGACCCCGAATACTCCAGCGGCGTCGACGAGCACGGGCCGTATCTGCGTCTGGCTTTCACGCTAGGACGCGGGGCGTTCGCAACGATGGTGGTGCGCGAGATCACGAAGGGAGTAGGGAGTAGGGAGTAGGGAAATCGTATTTCCGGCAGTTCACCCACGCTAAGCCGCAAGCGGCTTACTCCCATCGCTTGCGTACGCCCTACTCCCTACTGCCTATTTCCCTACTCCCTGCCCCAACACCGCTCGACAACCAGCCCATCCTCCCGCACAATACGCCGCTCAACCCCGACGGAGTCCCCCCATGAAAGCCAACGAAATCCGCCCCGGACAGGTCCTCAACATCGACGGCACCGCCTACCTCGTCACCAAGACCGAAAACGTCAAGCCCGGCAAGGGCGGCGCCTTTGTCCAGACCAAGCTCAAGTCCATCAAGCACGGCAACGTTACCGAAAAACGCTTCCGCACCGCCGACGACGTCGACGGCACCACTCTCGACCGCCGCGACGTCGAGTACCTCTACTCCGACGGCAGCGGCGCCATCTTCATGGACTCGGAAACCTACGACCAGTTCACCATCCCCGAAGACATCCTCGGCGACACCCTGCTTTTCATCAAGCCCAACGAATCCCTCAAGGGCTTGTTCCTCGAGGGCAACTGCATCACCGTCGAGCTGCCCCTGGCCGTCGAGCTAGAGATCACCGAGACCGAGCCGGGCATCAAGAACGCCACCGCGACCAACGTCATGAAGGAAGCCGTCTGCGAGACCGGCCTCAAGGTCCGCGTCCCCCCCTTCATCAAAGAAGGCGAAGTCGTCCGCATCAACACCGAAACCCGCGACTACCTCAACCGCGTCTCGGGCTAACGCACCCACCCCACCTCCCGCTTAGCCGCGGATCGCAGATCCGCGCTGCCCCACACAATCAACACGAAACCCGGAACCGGGCGAACCACCCTCGGCCCGGTT
>JBCCWB010000104.1:0-13925 GCA_039194345.1 Planctomycetota bacterium | reverse complement strand
CTCGGGTATCTCCGCAGCCGATCGCGGGATGGGTTTCAGGAAAGCGATCAGCACAAGGATGAGCAGATACCGTTGCATGGCTACATTTCCTTATAGCTCTCCATCGGCGCACACGTGCACACGAGATTACGGTCGCCGTAGGGGTTGTCGATGCGGCCCACGGCCGGCCAGAACTTGGCGCCCAGCTCGCGCTGACGCGGGTCGGGGTATGCCGCGGTTTGGCGGGGGTAGGCGTGAGGCCAGTCGTCGGAGGTGACGTGGTCTGCGGTGTGAGGGGCTCCCTTGAGTGGGTTGTCCTCGCGCGGCCATTCGCCGGCCTCGACGCGGCCGATCTCCTCCTTGATCGAGATCATCGCGTCGCAGAAGCGGTCGAGCTCGGCCTTGGATTCACTCTCGGTCGGCTCGATCATGAGCGTGCCCGCGACCGGCCAAGACATGGTCGGGGCGTGGAAGCCGTAGTCCATGAGGCGTTTGGCGAAGTCGTCGACGGTGATCCCAGCCGACTTCTCGAACGGGCGGACATCGACGATGAACTCGTGGGCGACGGTGCCGGACGGGCCGGTGTAGAGGATGTCGTAGTGGCCGCGGAGGCGGGCGGCCATGTAGTTGGCGTTGAGGATGGCTTGTTCGGTCGCTTGCTTGAGACCCGCTGGTCCCATCATGGCGATGTACATCCAGGAGATGGGCAGGATCATCGGGCTGCCGTAGGGCGCGGCGCTGATCGCATAGCCTTCGCCTTCCGCGGGGTTGCCCGGCAGGTGCTCGGCGAGGTGTGCGACGACGCCGATGGGTCCCATGCCCGGCCCGCCGCCGCCGTGGGGGATGCAGAAGGTCTTGTGGAGGTTGAGGTGGCAGACGTCGGCCCCGATCTTGCCGGGTGACGTGAGGCCGACCTGGGCGTTCATGTTCGCGCCGTCCATGTAGACCTGTCCGCCGTGCTGGTGGATGAGGTCGCAGGCTTGACGGATGGTGTCCTCGAACACGCCGTGGGTCGAGGGGTAGGTGATCATCAGGCAGGACAACTCGTCGGCGTGCTGCTTGGCCTTGGCGGCGAGGTCGTCCATGTCGATGTCGCCGTTGTCCCGGCAGGCGACGGGCACGACGGTCATGCCCGCGATCACCGCCGAGGCGGGGTTGGTGCCGTGGGCGCTGGTGGGGATGAGGCACTTGGTGCGCTGCGTGTCGCCGTTGGCGTGGTGGTAGGAGCGGATCGCCATCAGCCCGGCGTACTCGCCCTGCGACCCGGCGTTGGGCTGGAGCGACACGGCGGCGAAGCCGGTGATCTCGGCGAGCCAGCTTTCGAGGTCTTCAAACAGCTTGGCGTAACCCTGGGCTTGGTCGGTCGGGCAATACGGGTGCAGGTCGGCGAAGCCCGGCCAGGTCACGGGGATCATCTCCGCCGCGGCGTTGAGCTTCATGGTGCACGACCCGAGCGGGATCATGCCGTGGCACAGCCCGTAGTCGCGGGAGACGAGGCGTTGAAGGTAACGCATCATCTCGTGTTCGGTGTGGTAGCTGTTGAAGACGGGGTGGGTGAGGTAGTGGGATTCCCGTTTCAGTTCTTCGGGCAAGCCGTGAGTCGGAAAGCTGTGCTTCGGTTCGGCGGCATTGGTTAGCTGCCCAAAAGCTTCTGTGGCCTTGTCCAAGTCTTCTGGCGTAGTCGATTCATCAATGACCAGGTTGATGATCTCATCATGAACGATGCGCAGATTCACCCCGAGGCCGGCCGCGGTCTCCAGAACATGCTCAGTGCGGTCATTACCGACGAAGAAGCTGACCGTATCGAAGTAGCGGTCGTTGGCGAGTTCCAGGCCGAGGTCTGCGAGGCGAGAAGCCAGTGCTTGTGCTGTATTGTGAACGCGTTGGGCAATCGCCTTCAACCCTTCCGGCCCGTGATACACCGCATAAAACCCCGCGATGTTGGCGAGCAGCGCTTGGGCGGTGCAGATATTGCTCGTGGCCTTGTCGCGCTTAATGTGTTGTTCGCGGGTTTGGATCGCCATGCGCAGGGCGAGGTTGCCGTGGACGTCTTTGGAGACACCGATGAGTCGGCCGGGCATTTTGCGGGCGTACTTTTCTTGGGTGGCAAGGAACGCGGCGTGCGGGCCGCCGTACCCCATGGGCACGCCGAAGCGCTGGGCGCTGCCCACCGCGATGTCGGCCCCCCACTCGCCGGGCGGCGTGATCAGGCAACAGGCGAGCAGATCGGTCGCGGCCACAACGAGGGACCCGTGTTCGTGGGCTTGTTCGGTGATGGACGAGTAATCAGAAATATCGCCATCGGTCGCGGGATATTGCAGCAGGATGCCCGAGTACTCTTTGCTGCTCAGGTCGGCGTCATCAGCCGGTCCGACTTCTACCTCAATCCCCAAACCCTCTGCCCGTGTCTTGACCACCGCGATCGTCTGCGGGTGGCAGTCTTCCGCCACGTAGAACTTGGCCTTCTTTTGCCGCGTGATGTTGAAACACATCGCCATCGCTTCCGCGGCGGCGGTCGCTTCGTCGAGCAGTGATGCTCCGGCCAGGGGCAGACCCACCAGGTCGCTGACCATGGTTTGGAAGTTGAGCAGCGCTTCGAGCCGGCCCTGGGCGATCTCGGCTTGGTACGGGGTGTAGGGCGTGTACCACAGCGGGTTCTCGAGCACGTTGCGCAGGATGACCGGCGGCGTAATCGTGCCGTGGTAGCCCATGCCGATCATAGAGGTCATCGGCTGGTTCTGGTCGGCATAGGCTTGCAGCTTCGCCAACGCTGCCGATTCGCCCAGCGGCTGGGCGTCGTCCAACCCGTCAAGCTTCAGCGGCCCATCCAGGCGGATATCCCGTGGCACGGTCTGCTCGATCAACGCATCGATCGAGCCTACGCCGACGGTGTCGAGCATCTGCTGCAGGTCGGCCTCGGAAAAACCCATGTGCCGACGCGGGAAGGTGTCCAGCGGGGCGAGGGTGGTGGCGGGGGTCGAGTTCGAGGCAGCGGTCGGGGGCATCGGAGGTATTCCTAGGCGGGAGCGAGCAGGGCTAAATTAGTCTACGCCAGCGCGGAAGTCCCCGGCCGTGTGGCGGATGAAACCCCAGGGAATCACCCGGGTGTGTTCAAGAAGCGTCGGGCGTGGCCGGGGCGGTCAGGTCGATCAGCTGCACATCGCCCAGCACAGCATCGAGCTGCTTTAGGTGCAGGTTCGTGGTGTGGTGGACGCGGAGCCGCCAGCCGGTGGCTTCCTCGTCCGGGCCGGGGACGATTGTAGGCTGACTGAATCGCCACTGGGTGGCCATCGTGTCGTCGAGGGTGATGGTGCCGCGGCGATACCCCGTCGACACCACGTTGTCCTCGGCGTCGATCAGCTCCAGCCGGAGCGGCCATACGCCCGGCTCGGGGTTGACCGAGTGCAGTTGCAACTCCTGCCGATCCTCGGTGGGCTGCACCGTGAGAACCCACGCTCCAGCGACATCGGCTGAGCCGCCGACTGCGGGCAGGTCCAGGTCGAGCGTCTGCTCGTCGTCGGCCAGGATCGCGTAGCTGCGGATCGCCAAACGCGCGAAGCGGGGCGTGAGGTAGTCCAGGTCACGCAGCAATACGTTGAAGGTCAGCCGCTGCGAATCGACACGGACCATGGTCGGACCTAGTCGGCGGTACAGCTCGTCCACGGGCTCGTTGAGCAGCGCGTCGGGCGTGGGGTAGCCGTCGGTATTGTAGCGCATCGGCTGGTCGTCGGCGTCGTGGGCGGCGGTGACGGCCCAGGCGAGCGGGCCGTAGGCGTGGTCGAGGCCGTCGGGGCGGGCGAGGGTGCCGCGGACGGCGATGGAGTAGAACGCTTTGGGGTTGGCGTGGTTGCGACTGGCCTTGATGTCGAGCTGCTCGATGACCGGGGCTTGGGGATCGACCTCGGGCATGGCCTCGACCTGCATGTCCAGCAGCGTGGGCTTTTCCGGCTCGGCGACGGTGGACGTGGCGATTCCGCAGGCGACGGTGAGCGGTAGGACAAGAGCAGTCCAAGAGCGGTGATGTGGCATAAGATGATCCCTTTGGGGCCGCTACGGCTTACGTCCGATAGTGGCCGTTGACCCTAGATCATACCGCCCCGCCGAGACCCGATGCCCACCACCAACGCCCAACTCGCCGCGATTTTCCACCAAATGGCCGACCTGACCGAGATCACCGGCGGGAACCGGTTCAAGGTCAACGCCTTCGCCAAGGCCGGGCGGGTCCTCGAAGACATGACCAAGCAGGTCTCGGAGATCGACCCCGCCCTGCTGCCCAAGGTCGAAGGCATCGGCAAGGGGACCGCCGAGCGGATCGCCGAGTTTCTCGAGACCGGGAAGATCGCTGACCACGAGGAGCTGCTGGATCAGGTGCCGAGCGGCCTGCTCAAGGTGATGGATGTGCCCGGGCTCGGGCCCAAGACTGTTGCACTTTTGTGGAACGAGGTGGGCATCGAGTCGATCGACGACCTCAAAGCCAAGATCGAGACCGGCGAACTCGAAGCCCTCAAAGGCTTCGGCAAGAAGAAGATCGAGAACATCCAGAAGAACCTTAAGTTCGCCGAGTCTGCGGGCGACCGCCAGCGGATCGGCTTGGCATATGCGTTGGCGACCATGCTGATCGAAGACCTCAAGGACCTGCCCTCGATTGAGAAGATCGGGTACGCCGGCAGTCTGCGCCGGGGCAAAGAGACGATCGGGGATGTCGACATCCTGGTCGCGTCGTCAGGCACCGACGAACAGAAGAAAGCCATCTTCGACGCCTTCGTCAACCACGTCGCGGTGGCGGACGTGATCGCCCACGGCGACACCAAGGCGTCGGTCCGCACCCACGAGGAATCCAAGGGGATGCAGGTCGATCTCCGCGTCGTCGCCCCCGTGAACTTCGGCGCGGCCCTCATGTACTTCACCGGCAGCAAAGAGCACAACGTCAAGATGCGCGAGCGGGCCATCGCCCAAGGCATGTCGCTCAACGAGTATTCGCTGTCGAAAGACGGCGAACCCGTTGCGGGGGCTTCCGAAGAAGAGGTCTTCTCTGCGTTAAACCTCGCATGGGTCGCGCCTGAGCTGCGGGAAGATCGGGGCGAACTTACGTTGGCTGAGCAATCGCACAAAGCCGCCGATGGCATCGGCGGTCTTCCCAAGCTCTTGGAGCTCGCCGACATCAAAGCTGAGTTGCACAGCCACACCACCGCATCGGATGGCCGGTGGAGTATCGAAGAAAATGCCTTGGGTGCCGCGGCCCGCGGCTTCCACACCGTTGCCATCACCGACCACTCAAAGGGCCAAGCCCAGGCCAACGGCCTCAACGAAAAACGCCTTGTCCAACACATCGAAGCGGTGCGCAAAGTCGCCAAGAAACTCGAAGGCACGATCACCGTTCTGGCCGGCAGCGAAGTCGACATCCTCGCCGACGGCTCGCTCGACTACGACGACGACCTGCTCGCCGAGCTCGACATCGTCGTCGCCTCGCCCCACGCGGCTCTCACCCAAGACCCCGCCAAGGCGACCAAACGACTACTCAAAGCGATCGAGAACCCCTACGTCACTATCGTCGGCCACCCCACCGGCCGGATCGTCAACCGCCGTGAAGGCCTGTCGCCCGATATGGAGACGATCTTCAAAGCCGCCAAGGACCGCGGCATCGCCCTGGAGATCAACGCCAGCCCCTACCGCCTCGACCTCCGCGACACCCACGCCCGCACCTGGGTCCAGGAGTACGGCGGCAAGCTCGCCATCAACACCGACGCCCACAGCGAAGACCACCTCGACAACCTGCGCTTCGGCGTCGTCACCGCCCGGCGGGCGGGCGCGACCACAAATGATGTAGTGAATACAATGTCGCAATCCAAGCTGGCGAAATGGATTACTTCAACGCGCCCATAGGTTCAGGCCATCTTGCCTTGGGAGCCCAGGGTGATGGCGAAATTGTGTTGGATCGACCGAAATGAAGCGATGGTTCGTATTGGTTCTGTTGTTGATTTCGCCGGCTTGGGTTCAGGCAGCCGATCCGCCCAATATTGTTTTCATCCTTATCGATGACATGGGCTGGAAGGATATGGGGTGTGCGGGGAGTACGTTCTACGAAACCCCTCATATCGATCAGCTCGCTCGTTCAGGATTACGTTTCGTAAATGCTTACTCGGCCTCGCCGGTATGCGCCCCTTCGCGCGGCGCAATCTTTTCCGGCCTGCATCCTGCACGCACGAAATTCACGACGGTCTATCACGCGGGAAAGGAGGCCGCCAGCGATGATCGTCTCTATGAAGTCAGCAAGCAGCGTGCGGGCAAGAATGGGCAGAATCAGATGTACGAGGCGTTACATCGTCACAACTTGCCAAGCACCGCAACGTTGTTTTCGGAATCATTACGCGGCGTGGGTTACGCGACAGGCTTTTTCGGAAAGTGGCACTGCGGTTCCCACGAAGACTATCGCCCAGACCAAAGAGGGTTTGAGGTGGCCATCGGTTATCGCCACACGCATATCCCGACGGCGAGGTCGAGGCACTGGGGGAGAACCTTCAGGCAATACGGCGTGGGCATGGAGGATATGAGGGATGACGATTATGTCGCGGATTATCTGACCGACAAGTGCATTGACTTCATTCAAGACAGCCAGGAAAAACCATTTGTCGCGGTGCTGTCTCATTATCTGGTTCATTCGCCCATTGAGGGAAAACTCGAACGGGTCCAGTACTTCGAGAAAAAAGCCAAAGCGGATCAAAGCAATTCGGGGTACGCGGCGATGCTGGCGTCGGTGGATGAAAGTGTTGGGCGGATTGTGGGATGCCTAAACGAACTGGGTATCGCCGAAAACACTTTGGTGATTTTCACCTCGGACAACGGCGGGTTGTCTCCAAGGCAGACATCTAACTATCCGCTGCTCGGGGGCAAGAGCACATGCTTTGAGGGTGGGGTGCGTGTGCCGTTGATTGCCAGCTGGCCCGATGTGATCAAGGCGGGGCAAGTGACCGAGGAACGTGCGGTTGGAATGGATTATTACCCGACCTTTCTGGAGGTAGCCGAGGTTTCTGTACCAGCAGATCAACAGCTTGACGGCGTCAGCCTGCTTCCGATCTTTAAGGGGACTCAAGCATTAGTAAGGCGCCCACTGATTTTTCATTTCCCGCACTACACGGGCAGCACGAGTCCGTATTCATCGGTTGTAGATGGCGGCTGGAAGTTGATTGAGTTCTACAACGATGAGCAGGGGCGATACTTGCTGTTCGATTTGACTAAAGATGAAGGAGAGCAGCAAGACTTGTCGGACGCGTATCCGGAACGAGTGGGGTTGATGGCGAAGCTTTTGCGCGACGAGCTTCAATCCATGGGAGCAGAGTTGCCTGTGCCAAATCCGAGATTTAATGTCGGGGCCGAGGGTTTGAGTAACCGGGGGAGCAACTACGAGAATGCCAAGACGCACTACGAGGGCTTTAAGGCAGTCGCTGGCGACACGAACTAGTCGGGAAGTATTCTTGGTTTGCGGGCTTGGTGCTACTGCCGTGGGTTTTACTTGAACTTGTCTTTCAGTAAATACTCGCTTGGCTGCAATGCTTCATCAAAGCTGCGCATCGGTACGCCGATCATGGTGTCGCCCTTCTGGTGGTCTTTGATCACGTTGACCGGGCGGTCGATGACCTGCTTGGGGTTTTCGTGGTCGGCGACGAAGAGGCGGACTTGGAGTCGGGAGCGGTCGCTGAAGTACCAGGTGCCGTTGCTGTAGGTCCACTTGGTCTCACGTTTCCAGGCTTCGCTGGGGATGCGGATGTCGAGGATCTCGGCGTCGGGTTGCTGCACGGCCCAGCCGGACTTGGCGATCTCGATCGCGGCGTCGCGGTCAGCGCCAGCGAAGTTGTCGGCCGGCGGCTGGTTTTCGCGGATGATCAGTTCCTTGAGCGAATCGGCCCGCTGGTTCAGGCTGGCCTGCAGGGCGTCGTACTCCTTTTGGACGGCGGGGCCGTTCTCGGGATCGATCACCACCAGCAGGGCGAGCTTGTCTTCCGCCCAGCCCATGCGCTGCGGGATGCCGCCTTGGAACCACATGGGTTTCTGGTTCTCGACGGCCTCGGTCGCGTATTTGTCGGCCTCGGCCATGTCTTCGCGGATCGAAGCGGGGAGCAGCTGTTTCTGTTCGACGATCTTGGCGTCGAACTCTTGGAAGCTTTTGAGAGCGCCGTTGCCTACCGCTTCGATGGTCTTGCCCATCTCGGTCTGCTGCTGCATCTGGCGTTGGTAGGCTTTGGCGATGCGGATGAGTTCTTCTTGGGCCGCAGTACGTTGGGTGAACAGCTCGGCGGCGCGGGCGCGGTCGTCGGTGAAGATCCAGTCCTGGCGGTAGTCGCCGCTGAGGCCGGATAGGCGTTTGCGGTCGGCGTCGAAGTTGGGGAACTTGGCCGGATCGATCATGGCCATAAGCTTGGTGTGCAGTGGCTTGAAATAGTCTTCGCTGCCTTGGATCTGTTCGAGCGATTTGGCGAGCGCGTCTTTGGCACCGGCGACGCCTTGGCCGTTCGCGGGGAGTTTTGCGAGGCCTTCTTCGACGAAGCCGGCTTGGCGCCGGGCTTCGGCGATGGTGGCGAGGGCCTGGGCGGTGACGCGGTGGTTGATCAGCATCTGATCTTCAACGGGCAGCAGCTCGGCGTGGAGCTTGGTGAGGCCGTTGGCGGGGGCTTCGACTTTTTGGCGGTAGGTGAACTGGGTGTTTTTGAAATTGTCAGCATGGGGGTAGCCGAGCTTGACCTCGCCGTCTTTGGGCCCGGCGTCGGCGGGTGCGCTGCCGCCGTTCATGATCGCGGCGAGCTTTTGGTAAAGCGTCACGTTGGTGTTGTAACGCTCTGTGGCCTCGGCGACGCCTTCTTCACCGGCGGGGAGCCCGGCGACGAGTTTGCCCGCAGGTTCGAGGTCGCCGTAGGCCTGTTTGAGGCGTTGGGCGAGCAGTTTGCCGGCCGAGCCTTTGGGTGGCGAGGTGCGGCCGGCGAGGTTTTGCTCGACGGATTGGAGGTTGCTTTCGGCGCGACGCAGCAGGCCGTTGATCTTGTCGACGTCGGCCTTGGTGTCGGCGAGCGCGGGGGCGGCGAGTGTAAACAGCAACGCGAACAGCGCGGCGAATCCGGTGCAGCGGAACATGGACATGGGGCGACCCTCCCTCAGAGTGCTTGAAGTGGCGTGGTAACAGCTTCAGCTTACCCGGACTGGGACGCGGCGCTAAGGAGAATGATGGCTGCTTTTGGGAACGATCACTCGCCAGCGATCGAGCGGGCCAGGGCGAGGTAGTCTTTGGCGCCGTTGGAGTCGGGGGCGTACGCGTGGACCGACTGGCCGAAGCTGGGTGCCTCGGCGAGCTTGATGTTCCGGCGGACCGGCGGCTGGAAGACCTGGCCATCCGCCCAGGGCTGGGTGGTGCCGCGGGCACCCTCGAAGAAGCCGTTGAGCTCGCCGATGACTTCGCTGGCCAGGAGCGTGTTGCCTTCGTGCATGCACAGCACGACGCCGGCGACGGTGAGTTTGGGATTGATGCCTTGGCGGACCATGCCGATGGTTTCGAAGAGCTTGGTCATGCCCTGCAGCGCAAGGAAGTGGGCCTGCATCGGCACCACGATCTGCGACGCCAGGGTCAGCGCGTTGATCGTCAGCAGGCCCAGGCTCGGCGGGCAGTCGATCAGCACGTAGTCGAACTGCTTGATCAGGTCTTGACACTTGTTGCGGAGGATTGTCTGGGCGAGGCCCGTGGCGATCATGTCTGAGAGCTCGGACTCGACGCCGGCGAGGTTCGTCTCGGCGGGGAGCACGGCCAGGCGTTTGTCGTCCCGCGCGGTGTAACGCACGACCTCCATCGCGCTGGTCTCGGGGTCGGTGAACAGGTCGTAGTTGGACTTCTCGATCTCGTCCGGCTCGATCCCGAGCGAGAGCGTGAGGTGGGCCTGCGGGTCGAGGTCGATGCACAATACGTTGAGCCCGAGGTTGGCCAGTGCCGCACCGACATTCACCGCGGTGGTGGTCTTGCCGACGCCGCCCTTCTGGTTCATGAGCGCCAGGACGCGGGTGGATTCGGGCTTGGGCAGCGGCTCGAGGGTCACGGGGGCCTGGACTTCGGGCTCTGGCGTTTCCTGTGCTTCGTGCACAGCCTCGGCGGGTTCTTGGGTTACAGGTTCAGGCTCTGGGGCGATCTTGGCGGATTCAACTTCAGCGGTCGGGGCAACTGCTTCCACCGGAACAGGTTCCGACATCACGGCCGCAGCGGCTTCGACCGGAACTGGAGCTACAGCGGCGGGCTCTTGAGCTGCTGCTTGTTCGCTTGCTACCGGCTGGGCTTCCATCTGCGAAGTAGCTGGAATCGAGGCTATTTCTGGTTCGGCAGTTTCCATCACCGGTGCCACGGCTTGGGCAGGGCTGAGCGAGAGCAAAGCCGCCGCAGCGCGGTCGCCGAGGGTGAGCAGCGATTGTCCATTGATATGCCAGGCATCGCCTTCGATCTGATGAAGGTCGTCAGTGTTGATCCACGTCGCCAGCGGATCGGCCTCGGCGACTTTCACCTGCAGTTGGCGGATGAGGTGGTCATAACTGTGGTTGGGCTCGGTCGCGGGCCGGATGCGGACGATGGCTTTGGGCACGGGTTGGCCGTCGTTCAGCTCATCGCTGACCAACTCGAAGATCGTTTGGAGTTGTTGGCTGTAGGCGTGGGGGTCGGGGTTGTTGAGGCTGGTGTCGGATTCGCCCTGGTACCAGACGATGCCCGCGAGCCGGGGGTTGAGTCCTTCCTCGAGCAGCGCTTCCCACGCCTCGGCCGCGGCGGCGAGCATGAGGTTGGTCAGCGTGGACGGGTCGTCATGGTCTTCGGGCCGCCAGTCGCCGTAGAGCGACGTGCCGCCGCGTTCGGACTTGATGATGGCAATAGGGTTCGCGCTGCGGGCAGCGAGAGTGTGGCCGAGGGAGAGTTCGGGGCCAAAACCGTCGGGGTGCTCGCCGCTGTTGGGCCCTAGCGAGGACCATTGGCGGACGTGCGGCCGATCGAGCCGTTCGTTGCCGGGCGAGTTGAGCGGCGCGAAGTAGATGCGGGCCGAGGCGTGCGGGGCCTTGAGGACATCGGGCAGCTCGTGGCTGTAGCCGCTGCCGGACATATTGGATTGGCCGGCCAGGAGATAGACGTCAACGGAGTCGGGCATGTTGACGGCATTGTAAGAAAGTGTGCTTTGCCTGCATTAGGCTCGTGTTTCGCCAAGCTAGCTGTCGAGCTGGGGCACGGATGTGAATTTGCGTACAGGTGGATTCGATAGGCTGGTGTTGGCTTCGGGTTCGAGGGTTTCCCAAATCTTCAATCTGGAATCAAGTTGTTGTACGAGGGCCTCTTTCAATGGTTCTATTTCCAGGCCGCTCCTTTCGAGTAGTACGTCAAGTCGGACACGATCCCATCTTGTCTCGGCGGCGATTAGCTTGGCGAGGTCTTCTCGGGTTTGGATGTCTGGGGGAAGCAGCCGATGTTTGGTGGTTACACGCTCGCCGTTGGGTAAGACCATGGGGTTGCCCATGACCAGAAGCACGCGGTCATGATGCTGGCCGCTGTGCTGAGGAATATTCATGGCAGTCCGGATTGCCACGGCCTGCCCGCTTTGCAGCCAGGCGCGGGAGGTGGTGCTTTCTAGTGTTACGTCCGGGTGTGCTGGCGGGGCCGCCGTAATCAGTTGTTGAGTTTTCGAGTCGAAGGAGCGATGTGTGTACAGGGTGATCGCTAGCTCTAAGGTTTCGATTTCGGTGTGCCACCACGGGGTGATGGCGAAACCGACACCCGACTCGTGAACATGGTTGGGTTGGTCCCCCAACTTGCTCGTACCGATCAAAACATTTCCATTTTCGCCGAACGGGACCAACATGTTGGGACTGGCGATAGGGGTGATGTTGATTTCGGGTTCTAAGTGCTGAGCTATCGATTGAGCAACGTCGTCGTTAAGCAGTAATACGTCGGCAGTCGGCTTAGCATCATTCTCGCTGAGTTGGGTTAGCTTGTTCCAAAACGCGGGGTCGGCGTCATAGATCCGGGCCTCGATCAACACCTGGGGGATAGGTTCGAATGGATCAGTAGTTGACGAAGCGGATTCTTGATGGCCGTTGGCCATGGTTTGGTTGATATCCAGCGAGGGGGTGTACAAGGCAACGCGATAAACCAATGCAGCCATTAATGCGATTGCGAGCATGCTGAGTACAACTTGGTGTGGCCGAGCGATCCGTACGAGTTGTTTCATGGTTTTACGTTTTTGGTGGTTGGTCAGGTTTCGAGCCAAGACGTTGGCGTCGCCGAACTCGTCGAGGGCTTGGAGGATGGCGTCTTCGCGATCAACGCCTTCATCGACGAGTTCAGCCATGCGTTCTTCGAGGTGGTCGCGGAGCTCGCCGGCGATGCGGTCACGTTGCGCTTTGGAGAGCTTCAGCGTCCGGGCGAGTAGGTTGAGATAGGCTTCGAATTCGCGTTCGGACATGAGACCCCCTGAGCTGGGTGGACCTAGTTGGCGGCTGGGTGGTTGGTGACTTGGCGGAGTGCGGGCAGGACGAGGGCCTGCATGCGGGCGAACGCGGCTTGCCAGTCGGCGGCGGCGGTTTTGAGGCGGCGCTGGCCGGCGGCGGTAAGGGTGTACCACTTGCGGTCGCGGCCGGTGTCGGATTCCCAGGTGGCTTGGACCAGCCCGTCGGCTTCGAGGCGGTGCAGCAGCGGATAGAGCGTGCCGGCCTTGATGGTTTGCCCCGAGGCGTCGCGGACCCGCTTCTGGATCGAGTAGCCGTACTGCTTGCCGTCGGCCAGGACGGCCAGCACCATCACATCCAGGCTGCCGCGGAACAGGTCGCGTCGGGATTTGTCATCAAGACCATTCATATCGAACCTCAATATATCTGAATTTTATATATCGTAAAGCGATATATGTGAGCTTGAGTATAAACTCGTTCATCGCTACAGTGCCACCCCTAGGCCGTGGACGATCTGCGGCGATTTTTCATAAACCCTTGACGAATAAAACTATGGCAAGCACCGGCACCGTTACCCAAGTCATCGGCTCGACCTTTGACGCCCAGTTCCCCGAATCGGACCTGCCCGAGATCTACAACGCGATCAAGATCACTGGCAGCCACAACGGCATCGACATCAACCTCACCGGTGAAGTGCAGCAGCACCTCGGCGGCGGCCAAGTCCGGGCGGTCGCCCTCGGCTCGACCGACGGCGTGATGCGGGGTATGGACTGCGTTGACCAGGGCGAACCCGTCGCGGTACCCGTCGGCGAAGGCGTACTCGGCCGGGTCTTCAACCTGCTGGGTGAGCCCATCGACGAGCGCGGCCCGGTCAACACCGGCAAGACCGCTCCCATCCACCGCAAGCCCCCGGCCTTCACCGCGCTGAACCCCCGGACCGAGATCCTCGAGACCGGCATCAAGGTCGTCGACCTGCTCTGCCCGTTCGTCCGCGGCGGCAAGATCGGCCTGTTCGGCGGTGCGGGCGTCGGCAAGACCGTCATCATTCAGGAAATGATCGCCCGTGTGGCCCGTGAGTTCGGTGGCTACTCCGTGTTCTGCGGCGTCGGCGAACGGACCCGTGAAGGCAACGACCTTTGGGGCGAAATGTCCGAGGCGGAATACACCGATGCCGAGGGCAACACCAGCCACGTCATCGATAAGGTCGCCATGGTCTTTGGTCAGATGAACGAACCTCCGGGTGCCCGTCTGCGTGTTGCTCTGTCGGGCCTGACCATGGCCGAAGAGTTCCGCGACGCGTCGGGTAAGGAAACGCTGATCTTCGTCGACAACGTGTTCCGCTTTACCCAGGCCGGTTCGGAAGTGTCGGCGCTGCTCGGCCGGATGCCTTCGGCGGTGGGTTACCAGCCCACGCTGTCCACCGAGATGGGCGAACTGCAAGAACGCATTACCTCGACCGAAAAGGGCGCGATCACCTCGGTGCAGGCGATCTACGT
>JBCCWB010000103.1:0-14067 GCA_039194345.1 Planctomycetota bacterium | reverse complement strand
TCCATGCGCCCCTATAAAACATCTGCACTCGAGTCTTGAAAACCGAGGCCTCACGGATGACTTACGTGAACAATTACAACTTTAAAATCGATTGCTTTAGTTCTTTAACAAACACAATGCGGTCGATTTGATTGATTTAATATTTTATCTTCACTCGCTTCGTGATGGTCGGCGGCTTGCATGAAGATACAAATAATGCAAAAATTTGCGGTAAGTTAACGGATATAGCATGATTTATGTGGCAATTTGAGCGACAGATTATGCAACATAGATAGCGTTTAATGGTTTACACATTGCCTCTCATTTGCTATATTATACATTACCTACTTAATCTTGTCCGTTCATATCAGTAGTTTGAACTCAGAAGGCCTTTCAGCTCAGTCTTCTGCCATTTTTAGGCCACAGTGCTAGCACTGTCTGCCGCATTAGGAATTGAGCAAACAATGAATTTTAGATCTACACGACTTTCCCCGGCTGGTTTCACCCTCATCGAACTGCTCGTTGTCATCAGCATCATTGCCCTGCTGATCGGCATCCTCTTGCCCGCTTTGGGCGCAGCACGCCAAGCGGCACAAATTGTGAGCTGTGCCACCAAGCAGCAACAAATCGGCCGTGCCATCGCGACCTATCAAGTTGATATGGACGGGTACTACCCCTCCGCTCGTACCATTGCCCCGTCTGGTGGCGGCACTCAATACACATGGGATGACCGGCTGGCCGTCGGCGGCTACGACGGCCGTAGCGCAGCTTCACTGGGTGGCCTCAATGCCGTGGGGTTTGTGCCAAATGAAGCTGTTGGCGGCAATGGTGCCGCAGAACTTTACGCTTCCCCGTTGGCTACAGGTATTGCCCCGCCTCGGGCTTTTGCGGGAGATACCACCGATCGTGTCCTGCGCTCTTATGCCTTGACCCACCGGCAAGTTAACACGGGTAACGGACAGCTTTTTAACAACCGTCGCGGCGTCACCGGCTTCGATGCGACCCGAGGCGCAGCAACATCGTTTGAGGCTGCGATCTCCGTCCGCCTCGAAGATATGTCCAACCCCTCCAACGTGATTGCTCTGACCGACAATCTCGGCTACACCCCAGGCGAGCCCTCCCTCGGTGCTACGTTAGGTGGCAATGCCGGCGTCACCATCTGGGGACCCGCACACGATTTCCGCAACCCCAACGTGGAACGCACCATCGGCCACAAACAACGCGGCAAAGGCCCGGTTACCGGCTCGTCGCAAACCGAGTTCGAACCTAACTATATGTATGGCGATGGCCACGTCTCGACTCAGTCCAACTCCGTCGCTTACGAAGGTCGTACCGAAGGCGGTGCGGTGACCGGCGTGTTCGGCGGCCAATTCACCGTGGTCGGCACCCAGTGGGACGCTGGCGACTAAGTATTGACATAAGAAGCTTAAAACCTTCTCATGTGGTGTGCATTTACCCTAATCACTTCAACCTCCTTGCATCAATAGTGTTGCTTGGAGGTTTTTTCCTCTCTTCTGTTCACAGACGGCATGCCTGAAAGGATGCCGGTCACAGTTAAGGCAAAATTCACCATGGGCTTGATGGAATCTATCCGGAATAATTCTTCGACCGCCGCCGCCGTCGCAATCGTCGTTCTTCTCTTGGCTATCTTTCTGATCTTCCGGCAATTGGGGGGCGGCTCACAATCGTTCACGAACCCGAAATGGATGTACGATCTCAACACGGGTCAATTGGTCGCTGCTGCGGCTGAGGCGGAGGCGCCATTCGATAGCGGATCCGGCACTTACGATTACGGGAAACTGGGTACCGCGGGGGCTCAAGTGGATGCGATGGTTTATTCCTGCGGCAATCCGGCCAAAATCGCTGAAGGCATGACCATTGAAGATCTGGAAGGCCTCGATGCCCGCATCGGTTTTCTATCACGGACCATTCAGCCCCCAGCTTCAGACTCTGAAGAGGCCCGATTGGCCGAGCCCCCGAAGTTCGTGGCAGGCCCCGAGGGCAAAGAGTGGTTCCCCCAGTTTTCACCCAAGGGGATGCAAATCCAAGACGAAGGGTTTTACATGTGCGATGAAAGCACACCCGCCAAACGGGCGATTCCTTCCTGAGCCAGCCTACCCCCGCGCATTCACCTGAATGCGACCGCCTCAGTATTTCAATCCTAGTTGCCAAAGAGCGAATGCTTGGCGGCATCCCGACCGTGTGTATCGACCCACACGGTCGGTTTTTTTACCCCAGCATCCTCGACCCGCGCGTTGGGGGTGGCTACGCGATTACGCCGTAGTCCATCGTGGCTGTTGCCGGCAAGGTGGCTCACCGACGAACGTCGAAACCCCCACGCTTGAAAACGCGAGCCCGGCCCTCCCGACACGCCCGGCGAGACAGTCCTTGCCTGCCACCGCCCCGCCGCCGTCGGGTGCCGATACACCTCTCTCCAACAGGGGGCACGGCGTGCCCGGCGTGCGCACGAAGACGTCGTTCGCCGCGCGTAACCTAGCGCAAACAGCACGATCCTATGCAGATAATTTCATAGCCTGAATCAACTTTTTTACGCGGCATCGCTTTAGATCGGTGCGCACCGCGGCGTCGTTTCAATCCGTCGGGAAGACTTCACGATACGACCCGGCAAACAGAAACGACGATTTGCCGTAGATGCCGTAGCCGTTGATCTCGTAGGTCCGCTGCACGGCCTCACCATCTACGGGCTCAACAGCGACGCGCTCCTTGAAGCTCTCCAATGTCCCCGGCCGATCTGCGTGCCAGAACAGATACCCATCGCTCCACGTGCCGAGGTGCAGCGAACGTTCGCCATTGGACTTCACCACGGTGCACACGAGTCGGCCCTGCGCATCCTGGTAGTTCGCGGCCTCGGCGGTGGTCACGTTGCCGTCCTGATCCGTTTCGTGAAACGTCGCCCGCTGGACCACGCCGTCCCACCGGTAGTGCTGCTTCACGTCCAACACCGTCAGCAACGACCCATCGGGCCGATACACCTTGAACCGCCCTTCCCAATGCCCGGTCCACGGGTCAAGGATCGCCCGGTTTTCATCGGTAATCGTGTCGGCCGGCTCGGGGAATTCGAGGGCCCCGCTGGTTGGCACCAACAGGAACAGCATCAAGGCCAGCGACAAAATCCAGCAACCAGGGCATGCGTTTTTCATAAGGGATTTTAGCCGATAGATCGCCGCTTCATTCCCGTTCTACCGGCCAGCACCAATTCTCCACCCGGTAGGAGCCGTAGTTCTTTTTCATTCGATGAAAGCGGGTAACCCAAATCGCCATTGGCGGAATTGCCCCGAAGCATCACTTCCTTCGCATTATCATTTTGATTGAAGCCGCGGCGTGTCGCCGGGGCTCGGCACAACTTATCGAGAGGCATGCCATGTCCAAATCCACCGCCACAAAACCCCTCGGCCTCGGCGTCCTAGGACTAGGCGAGGGACGAAGCGTCATCAGCGCAGCGTTGAGTAGCGATCGCTGGGAGTTGCGCATGCTTTGCGACCTCGATGAAGAGCTTTGCCAGGAACGTGGCCGAGAGTTTGACTTTGAACGTTTCACGCTTTCGTACGAGGAGATGCTCGCCGACGCGTCGATCGATGTCGTGGCGATCTACACACCCGACCGGTTTCACGCCGACCATATCGAGCAGGCGCTCGCGGCGGGGAAGCACGTGATCTGTACCAAGCCGTTGATCGACGACCTCAAGGATGCGCCGCGACTGCTCGAGCTCGCCGCCACCGCAAACCGCCACGTCTTCGTCGGCCAAAGCACGCGGTTCTTCGAAGGCTTCATGCGGCAGCGTGCCGAGTTTGCTGAGGGCGTGCTTGGCGAACTGGTCACGCTCGAGACGCACTACCACGCCGACCACCGCTGGTTCATCGACAAACCCATGACCGACCCGACGCGGTACAAGCCGCTGTTCGGCGGGGGCAGCCACCCGATCGACCTGGTCCGCTGGTACCTGCCGCAGATCGACACGGTCGTGGCCTACGGCGACATGAGCCCGAACGGCGACGCAGTGGGCTTAGCCCACCCCGACACGATTCATGCACTGTTCCGCGCTGCCGATGGCCGCGTGGCCCGAATGAGCGGCTGCTACAACACGCCCGTCGAACCGGGCAACTTCGCTTCGGAGATCCGCTGCACGTTACGCGGGACCCAAGGCGCCAGCCACGCCGACTACCCCGAGCTGCGTTACGCCCGCTCGGCCGCCGGCAAGCCGAATCACATCGAAACCTACGAAGACCGCCGACAGCACTACTTCCGCTTTGGCGGGCATTCGCACCACGCCGGGGAATATCAGAACTACATCGATTTCTTTGCGGATCACTTGGCTGAAGGCCGTGCGCCGCAGCCGGGCTTGATCGAAGGCATCGGCACCGTCGCGGTGATGTCGGCGCTTGAACACTCCATGGCCACCGGCAAGCAAGTCGTCATGTCCGAATTCCTCACCGCCCGCGGCCTGCCCGGCGACCTGCTGAGCACATCCAACTAACACCCTCGCGGATGCCTTAAGCTACGCCCATGCCCAAGTACGAGCCCTTCGATTGGTACGAAACCCCGGTGTATTACGACATCATCTTCGATGTCGATACCGAGAAAGAAGCCCGCTTCCTCGAGCAGTGCCACGAGCTTCACGCGACGCCGCGCAATGATCCGAAAGACGGCGCACCCCGCCCACTGTCGATCCTCGAGCCCGCGTGCGGCAGCGGGCGATTGATGGCTGAATTGGCTGGGCGCGGCCACCAGGTCGCGGGCGTGGATCTCTCGGCGGGCATGCTCGACTTCGCCCGCAAGCGGTTCAAACAAGAACACGTCACCGGCGATATGCTCGAAGCACCGATGCAAGACTTCGACCTGCGCGACGCCGCCCCGCCCGGCGGGTTCGACCTCGCCCACATCCTCGTCAGCTCTTTCAAGTACCTGCAAACCGACACCGACGCCGCGGCCTGCCTTAACTGTGTGTGCGACCATCTCCGCGTCGGCGGTGTCTTCGTGCTCGGCTTGCACACCACCGAGCCCGACCAAACCGAACGCGTCCTCGAACGCTGGCGGGCCCAGCATCACGACCTCGATGTTATTTGCACGATCCGCTCCGACCCGCCTGATTATCGAAAGCGCACCGAAGCGATGCGCAGCCGTATCGTGGCACGCGACCTCAAACGCCCCGCCGCCGAGCCCAAACGCTACGAATCCAACTGGACCTTCCGCACCTACAGCCCCGGCCAACTCCGTTCGCTGCTACGTAAAGCCCCCCGCTTCAAGCACCTGGCCACCTACACGTTCCACCACGACATCCAAGAACGCACCCGCCTCGACGGCGACGATTTGGGCGTCTTACTCGTGCTGCGGCGCGAACGGTAGTTCACACAAGGCTGATAGGCCTGGGCCATACTCTTCAGCCCAAGCTCCGCCTAGGCGGGGGCCCGGTCATCGCGAGTCCGAGATGGCCGGCAGCTGCAGCACCTTGTCGTCTGCGCCGGGGGCGAAGTTGCTGCGGAAGATTTCGGTGCCGTCCGCTTTTTGGCCCCAAGCGACTTCCACGCGGTTGTCGCCGAGCACGATGTTGACGAGCTTGTCCTTCATCGCCGAGGCCACCGCTTCGTACTTCGGATCGAAGGCGAGGTTGTTCAGCTCGTCCGGATCGGTCGGCGTGTGGTACAGGCCGGGGTCGAGTTCTTCGTAGGACGCGTGCAACGCCCAATCCATATGCTTACCCCGCTCACGGTCCGGGCGGATCTGCATGGAGAAGACGTAATCCCGGGTACGGATAAAAGCACGCGGGCCGATGACCGCGTGGGTCTCGCCGATGATGTAGTCCCGCGCCTCGGCCTGACCCGATGCGACTTCCGCCAGGTCGTACCCGTCGAGATGGTCAAACTTCTCGTCCGTCAGGTCCGCACCGCCCGCCGCGAGGCAGGTCGGGGCGATGTCGACGAACTCGGTGAAGTCGCGCACCACCTTGCCCGCCGGGAACCGTGCCTTGTCGGACGACACCACGATGACCGGGTTATGCGTGTCGATTTCCCACGGGGCGAACTTGCCCGCAGAGCCGTGTTCGTTGAGCCGCCAGCCGTGGTCGCCGCAGACGTATACGATCATCCACGGCCGATCGTGTTGCTCGCTGTAGGCGATAAACGTGTCTGCCGCCTGCCCGACCAGCTCATCGCCGTAGGCGCAGAACGCGTAGTAGTCCTGGATCATCTTCTGCTTTTCGACGTCGGTCAGGTGATCGGTGTATCGGATCTTCTCGGCCTGGTGACGCATCTGCGCGGGCATCGTGTCGAACTCGCCGCGATCAAACTCGGGCACGTTATAGGTGCGCTGCTGGAAGCGTTCCCGGTAGTCCGCGGGCGGGAGCACCGGTGTGTGCGGGAAATCAAAACCCAGGTGATAGAACACCGGGCGTGACGGGTCCACGCCAGCCGCCGTCTGCGTGCCCACGCTGAACTCGGTGTTTTCGCTCTCAAGGAAACGCTGCATCGCGTTCACGTACCAGCCGTCGCGCGTCTTGCCCGCGGGCTGCGAACTCACCCCCGCCAGGACCAGCCCGCGGTCCACCGGCATCGGCTGGCCGGGGTTGTACCGACGCAGGTGGTCGTACTTCTCCATCAACGCCTCGGCCATTCCCGCGTACTTCGGGAAACGCTCCTCCACCGCCAATGAGGCGTACTCGCGCTCGCCCTCGGGCGTCACGAAATAGATCACGTTTTTCATCGGCTCGCCCAACTGCTCGCCGTCGATCTGATACAGCCAGCTCTTGCCCCAGTCGGTGAGCCCGTCCAGCCACATCTCGTGGTGCCGGATCGCGCTGTGATAAATCTTATGCTCCTGGACCCTGCCATCCTTTACGGTACGGAGGCGCACACCCCGCTTCCCCGCGCGGGCGGTCTGATAGCCCAGCTCGGCCATCTGCTCAGGCAGCGTCGGCCGCGTGTGCTCGGCAAGGTTGTTGTAGTACTCGAACTCATACACCCCCGACCGGAACGGGTAACGACCGAGGTGCATCGAGGACCGCGAGGGCGCACAGCCCGGGGCGTGGCAATACGTGTTGATAAACGTGGTGCCCATCTCCGCCAACCGATCGACATGCGGCGACTCGACATAGCCCAACGCATTATCGCCTCGGCCGTGCAACATCTGATTGAACGCGCGGATCGAGTCGTACCGCTGGTCGTCCGTCACGATCCACAAGATGTTCGGCTTCTCTTGAGCCAACGAAGGAGCGGCGAACAACATCCCAAGCAGGGCCAAAAACGCAAACCTTTTCATGGCGGGCTTTGATTCTTATGGATAAATAAACGGATAACGAGACACGCGTAGATTGTTAATGATTTTACTGGGCGACTTGAACGGCCGCGACACCGACATCCACGAATGCGGCCGATACAATCGCCACCTCGCTTCCGTGATTTTCCAAACCACGTTGATCCACGAACCCGGCGGGCATGAACCGCTGAGCAACGGTTGGCTCAGGGGCAACGCCTCACCTCGACACTTCTGAGAGATCGATTCCGAAAGGTATGTTTTTGAAATACGCACGCCTGCTGATGTACTTCAACGTCTTGATCTTCTTTGCGTCGAACCACAAGAGCCACGCCGACGAGCCCGCCGCGGTCACGGTCGATCTGCAGCAACGACACATCCTCGGCGAATCGTCCGAGCTCGACCGCAACAAGTTCTTCAACGTGCACAGCAGCTACGCTGGGGCCGCGCTCACGCCCGACGACCTCGAACAGCTCAAACAACTCAACGTCGGTTTCGGCCGCGCGTTCGACGGACCGTTCAGCGCCCACAAGTCGGGGCCGCCCTATCCCCACACCGAAACGATTAAAGCCGAGGCCGCGGAGGTGATTGCCGCCCCACGCGAACACCCGCTCTACCCCTACCGCACGACGCGGCGCATCATGACCAACAGCGTGAGCGACGGGTTCCACATGGACGCCGACCCCAAAGAGATGGCCCGCTTCGCCGCCGACGTTCTTGAGTATCACTATGAGGACGACACCCGGCCAGACTTCTACTCGCCTATTGCCATTCCCTTCGTCGCCGCCGACAAGTACGGCGATGACCCCGCCGAGGTCCGCGCCCGCATGACCGCCGTCTTCGCCGAGGTCGGTAAAGAGATCGACCGCCGCGGCTTATCCACCCAAGTCCTCGGCTACACCTCAGCGTGGCCGATGATGCACTACTGGGATTTCAAGCACTGGCAAGACCGCATGCAGATGTTCATGGATGTCGCGGGACCGCACATCGATGCGATGTGCTTCCTCCTGCTCGACGCCACGCAGATGCAGAAGCCCGACAACCGCCGCAGCGGCAGCCGGGCCGAGGCGTTACTCGACCTGGTCGAGACCTACGGCTTCATCAAGTGGGGCGCGCCCAAGCCGTTCGCCTTCAGCGAATACGGCGACGTCTCGCACGGCTGGCCTCAAGGCACGACCTACACCCCAGCCCGTTCGTCCGCCGAACTGAACTCTTACAACCACTTCCTGTTCCAACTGCTCGCCCGGGAAGACCGCGTACTCATCGCGGTGCCCTTCCTCACGACCAAGAGCCCGTGGTATTACAACCAGCCGCGCAACGAACGGCAGCCCTACTCGGCCGACCTCTGGCGGCCCGACCCTGAGAGCTTTGAGGACGGCCAGCCGACCCGCTTTCTCGAAACCGAGAAGATGGAGTTCTATCGCCTCTGGCGAGATGTGCGGGGTCACCGGGCGATCACGCGATCGACCGACCCCGATGTTGTGGCGTACACCTTCACCAACGGGACCGACTCATTCATCTGCTTGAATAACTTTGAAGACGGGCCGCGTGAAGTCACCATCGACCTGCCCGGCGAGTTGCCCGCGGTGGCGTCGGTATCGGTTAAACGTATGTATGTGCCCAAGCAGCAGGCCGTGATCTACACAAAGAAGAAGGCCGAGGCGCTGCCCTCTTCGTTGACAATGGAAGCGCACGAAACCGTGATCTTGCACGTGACCCATGCCGAGCCGGTGGTGCCGAAGGGTACGGTGGCGAGCCGCAGCTTCTACAGCCACGACTTCCTTCAGCCTATCCTTGCAGAGCAACCCGTTGCCGTACGCTTCCCCGGCGTTGATCACAACGGCATCACCGCCGCCACGCTTCGGCTCGGCCTGGCCCGCGACCACGGGCTCAGCAAGTCACCCACGCTTGTCGTCAACGGCCATGAAGTCCCCTTCCCCAACGACTGGATCGGCGGCGACCAAGCCCACCGCAAGCAGGGCTTCTTCGGCGCGATCTCTATCCCGCTCCCGCTCGACGCGATCGCGCAGGACAACGAGATCACGCTGACTTTCCCCGATAGCGGCGGCCGGGTGAGCACCGCGATTTTGGAAGTTGATCGGCTCGAAGCAGAATAACCTCGCAAGCTTCAGACTACTGTGCCTCCCAGACCGCCAAGTAATCGATCACCAGATAGTTCGGCCAAACCGTGTCGAGATCCGGTGCCTTCGTCGCCGCAGCGTTGTTGAGGATCAAGCAAAAATCTTCATCAGGCCAATACGCGTCGATCGGCTCGCGATGGAGGCGGTGTACCTCAACCCCGTCGATACTCCAGGCCATGTGCTGGTCCGTCCACGTATAGCCATAGACGTGCCACGCTTCGCAGTCATACGTTTCGTCAAAACCATTGATCGGCGTGCTGGCGTCGCCGATGTTTTCCTTCTTCCACCGCTGGGTGTCGGACTTCGGATAGATGTAGCGCATATACATCTTGTCATTGCCGTTCCAGTAGGTGCCGAAGTACTCCCAGATATCGATTTCTGGCGGCCAGTGCCGCGTCTCGCTGACCATCCAGATCGCGGGCCAAACCTTTCGCCCCGACGGGAACTTGGCGCGGATTTCAATGTACACCCCGCGTTGGGTGCCGTTCACGAATCGTTTGTTCAACGAGTTCACCCAGCCCGCGGTGTACTCAAATACGCCTTCTGGGGCGGTGCCTTGGACCTGCCGTTTCTGTCCGCGCAGCACGAGCTTGCCATCTTCAACGTAGGCATCGTCGTCTATGATGTAGCTGCAATACCCATCGTTGAGCAGCCCCGGCCCGCCCGTCTTGGGGTTCCAGATCACCGTCGCATCGGACGCATCGCTCTCCAGGCCGCGAGACCAATTACCCGGATCGAAGGTGTCGAACGGGTCCTGCCACGACAAGACATAGCCAGCAGGCGCGTGTTCCGCGAGGCTTTGCGCGGACGCGGTCACCCCAGGAGAACAACCAAGCAGCACATACGCCACCCCGCCAAGACAGCCCACAAGCTGAGACCGTTTGTATTGAAGGCTCATCTTCTAAGGATAGAAAACGAGTTCGACTTCACCAAGCCTCAAGACCTACGCAAGCGACGCACCCCAACCACCTGCCTGCTCGCTCATTTCAAGCCGCAGCGTTCCGCCATTGAGGTCGGCCCAGCGCAGGAAGGGTTGGTCGAGGGGTTCGCCGTTCAGCGTCGCGCCGACGACGTATCGGCAGGTGTCGCTGGTGCCGGGCGCTTCGATGACGAAGTCGCCGCCGGGCAGATGCATCACCGATCGCTCGAAAACGGGGGAGCCGATGGCGAACAGGTCTTGCCCGGCCACGGGGAACAGGCCCGCGGCAGAGCAGACGTACCACGAGGTCATGCCGCCCGAGTCGTCGTTGCCGACCATGCCGCCGGGCGTGGGGGTGAAGAGCTTGAGGCCTTCGCGGACGATGTCGCAGACGCGGTCGTGTCGGCCGAGGAAGGCGTAGAGGTAGGGCACCTCCATGTCCGGCTCATTACACAGCCCCTCGAACCGGTGCATGCGGTAGCCGGCTTCCAACTCTTCCGCGGACGGCGTCAGGCCGACGCGTGGCGCGGGCTCGCCCTCGAAGCCGAAGAACTCATCGAGCTGGGCGACCAACGCCTCGACCCCGCCCGCCAAGGCGATCCGGCCGGGCATGTCGTGGAGCAGGCGGAACGAGTAGTTCCACTTGCCGCCCTCGTAGAACGTGGAGTGTTGCAGCAGCCCGGTGTCGGGGTTGTAGGCGTTTTTCCAGTAGGCGGCCTTCTCGGCCATCTGGGCGTAGAGGCGGTCGTCGCCGATGTGTTGGGCGATGCGGGTGGTGCAGTAGCAGCCGTAGGCCAGGTCGAGCGTGTGGGTGATCGGGTGGACCACGCCCTGCTGCATGAACGCCTCGCCCATGCCGCCGCGTGAGATGTCGCGGGCCATCACGGTCGCGGCGCGTTCCCAGTCGATGCCCTCGATCCCACGCGTCAGCGCATCGGCGATCGTGACGTGGGCCAACGCGCTGGCCTGGTGCGCGAAGCGGTCGTAGCCGCGGGCCATGCGGTAGCCGATCGGGAAGTTGCCTTCGATCTCGACGATGTTGAGTAGCGCATTGACGAAGTCGCTGCCGAAGTCGGGATACAGACTCAGCGCCAAAGGCAGCTGCGTCTTGTAGATGTCCCACATCGTCGACATGTCGAAATAGAACGGCCCGTCCCAAGGCCAAAACGGCGACTCGTCCCGGGCTTCGCAAGGCTTCACCAAGCACCGATACTGGGAGGTGCGAAACACCTTGCGCTGCGCCTCGCTGCCACGTTCGACTTCGATCGCGCCGAGCTTGTCCGCCCAGCGATCCGCGGCCCGCTGTGCGGTGACCTCAAACCGCCGGGTCGGCTGGTTCTTCCGCGCTTTGCGGATCGTGCGCAAGCTAAAACCAATCCTTAGTTCGAGCTGATGCCCCGCCTTCACCGGCATCGTGAACAAGACACCGAACGGTTTGAACGTTGACGGGCGGATGTAGTGGTAGGACAGGTCTTCCTGATCCTCTAACACTTTGCCGTCTTCCCACAACTGCGCGACGGGCTCGTCTTCGTAGTTGCGGAGCGTCGCCGCGGTGCAGAGCGACACGCCTTCGAGCACCACGTCGGCCTGGGCGGTGTTGATCCCATCGGTGGTGCAGTTACCCCGGAGCGGGATGGTTTGGCCGTCTTCGATCGCGATGCCGCCGTGCGAGAAATCGATGGCGATCATCGCTTCGCAATCATGGGCGAAGGTGTAACGGTGCACCGCGCCGCGCGAGGTCACGGAGAGCTCGGCCTTAATCCCCGTCCCGTTGAGTTCACAGGCGTAGTACCCCGGCCGGGCGACTTCGTTCTCGAGCTTGTGCGGCTTGTCGATCGCATCGAGCCCGCCCATCTCCGCGGTGAGCGGGACGACCCGGGCGTAGTTGTAGTACTTGCGGATCGCACCGACGCCCGAGGGGTGAAAGTGCGTGAAGCCCAGGCCGCGCTTGGCGTCGTCGAGCGTGTCGGGCACGCCTTGCAGGCATTTGCCCCATCGGCCGTAACCCGTGGGGTAGCCGCCGGTGTACGCACAGGCCGAGACCATGCCGAACGGCAGCGTCGCGCCGGGATGGGTGTTGCCGATCAACGGCTTGGGGAAGAACCACTTCGACGCGAGCCCCTGGGGCACGACCACATCCATCGGCTCAGAGCCGACGAACGGATCGACGTCTTCAAGAATGTTGGACTTACTCATCCGCAGTAGCTTAACCGCCCGGGCGCTCAGGCCGTGACGACCGCAGGTTTTTCAGCCGACACCGGCAGCTGACGCAGCAGGTTGTTGAACACCTCGGCCCGGTCGAACCGCATCGCGTACTGCCGTGCATCGGCGCTGAGTTGGTGCCGCTGTTCGGTGGTCATGCCGAAGGCTTCGTCGAGCGCGCGGGTCAGGTCCTGCACGTTGCCGGCTTCGTGGTAAATGCACTGGTCACCGGTCGCTTCGGGGATGCCGCCGGTGCGGGTCGTGACCACCGGGCCCAGTCCGCCGGCGAGCATCTTCTCGGCGATGGCGATGCCGAACGTCTCGGTGAACTCGGGGCGGGCTTTGCTGGGCAGGCAGTACATCGCGCAGCCGTGCATGAGCAGGCCCTTTTCTTCGTCGCCCACGTCGTGCAGGATGACGATGTTCGGATCGGCGTCGGTTAGGGCGTGGAGCCGTTCGCTCTCCGGGCCGTTGCCGCAGATGACCAGCTTCTTCTCGCCGTAGGCGTCCGAGGCGCGGTAGGCGTGCACCAGGTCGTCGACGCCCTTGGCCCGGGCGAGTCGGCTGAGGAACATAATGTAGCCGTCCTTCTCCAGGCCGCGCTCGCTGAGCGCTTCGGCGACCCGCTTGGGGTGTTGCTCGACGCGGAGGTACTGAGCCGTATCGATCGCGGGGTAGCTGATCTTCACCCGCTTGCGTAGCGCTTCTTCGTAGCGCGTGCCGACGATTTCATCCACCTTCCGCCCCGCTTCAAAGATCAGATCGCGCGTGTAGTCCGACACCGCGACGGGCAGCTCGTGCCGCAGGAAGCTGCTGAGCACCAGTTGGGCCGCACCGATCTCGTTGGACTTGAGCGCCGCGTTCACCACGTTGGTGATGTCCGAGCCCACCGCCTCGGCGACGGTCGCGACGCGTTGATCCGAGCCGAAGTAATCGAACGCTTCGATGGCGTTCATCACCATCATGCCGTGCGGCACGATGTAGAGGTCCATCACCATCGTCGGCCCCTCGAACTCGTTGAGCAGGTCCATCATGTGGCCGGAGATCGCGTAGCCCAGTCGGCCGTCGAGCACCTTGTAGTCGCCGACCGGCTCGGGGCGATCGACGGTGATGCCCTGCGAATACGACTGCACCGACTCCAACGGCTTGAGCGGCAGGCCGGAGTTTTTCAGCGTCTCGATCGGGTAGCTGACGATGTGGATGCGGTCGAACCCCGCCGCGTGGGCCGCCTCAGCGAGGTTGCGGGCCTCGGTGGAGTGACCGCAGATAATCGGGTCGGCCCGCACGAGGATGACTAGGTTGCGCATGCCGGAAGCCCCGTTGCGGTCGGTACGAGGCATGGGCACCTCATCACTGACGATACGGATACGGCTGGACAGATCGGTAGATGGAGATGTAGTGATAGCTGCCTCGATTCACGAATGAAACTTTTCGGAACGTTTAGCAGGCCGTCACCGGCGGCGAGTAGGAGGGTTAGCGCCTCGCCAACACAACGAAAATAATAAGTTCAGGGGGTTACGAAATCAAACAAAATTCGATCTGCTTAATACCACCATCATG
>JBCCWB010000102.1:0-14102 GCA_039194345.1 Planctomycetota bacterium | reverse complement strand
TGAGCGCCCGCCGCCCCGACGATGATCAGGGCCCAGAGGTTGTTCACGAGGCCGAGGTTGCGGATCAGCCAGAACACGGTGACGAGCGTCGCCGCGGTTCCGGGCAGGAACATCGAGGCGATGATGCCGTAGTAGATGATGTTTCGGCCAGGGAAGTGGTAGCGGGCCAGCGCGTAGGACGAGAGGATGATCATGACCAGGCCGATCGAGGTCGCGGAGACCGAGACGACGATCGAGTTGGCGATGTAGGGGCTGACGGTGTCCCAGGCCTTGGACCAGTTGCCCCAGTTCCAGGTGCTGATGGGGTCGAACCAGAACGGGTTGGCCTCGTACTGCGCGTTGGTCTTGAAGCTGATGATGACGGTGACCAGCAGCGGGTAGAGCGCACAGGCGATCACGAAGAGGATGATCCCGTGCTTGAACGCTTCGGCGGATTTGCTGACTTTCTGGGGCATTTTATTTATCCACCTTCACGTACTTCTGATAGACGATGGTCAGCAGCAGGATGACGACAAACAGCACCATGCCCAGGGCACAGGCGTAGCCGTATCGCATGTCGATAAACGCCGACTTGAACATGTAGAGGCCGGGCACCATGCCGACGTTGCCGGGGCCGCCGTCGGGGCCGAGCAGGATGAAGTAGAACTCGTAGCCGGTGAGCGTGCCGATGGTCATCATGATCAGGTTGATCCGCACCTGGGTCATGATCAACGGTAGCTCGATCTTGAACAGCTTGCCGATCGGCCCGACACCGTCGAGTTGGGCGGCTTCGTAGACGTCGGTCGAGATCTGTTGCAGGCCCGCGAGGTAGATGAGCACGCCCACGGTGCCGACCCACGGGAAGCCCCAGAGGATCAGGGCGGGCAGGATCAGGTCCTGGTTGCCGAGCCACGCGGGACGGCCACCGGTGAATTGGTTGGTGGGTTCGGTCCAGATCGAGCCGAAGCAGACCATGAGTCCGCCGACGACCAGCAGCAGAATGCCGGCCCAGCGTAGTATCTCGGGGCCGATGAGTCGGCTGGTCTTCGCCGTGACGAGTTCACTGAACCCGATCGCGACGCCCATCATCACAGGCAGACGCCAGAGCGGCTCGCCGTGGCAGGCCCAGATGCCGTATAGCAAGAGGAACGGCCAGATCACCCAGCCCGAGCCCAACGTCCGGGCCATCGCGATCATCAGGCCGACGAAGATCACCAGCGAAGAGATTCCCCCGGCCATTCCGCCGAGCGCGTTCACGGCGAGCCAGGGCATGATGGCGGCCATGAGCAGCACGAGGCCGTAGCCGATCCAACGTTGCTTGTGGTCCATGCGTTGGGCCATGAGCGTGAGGCAGATGCCGCCCACGAGCATCATCGCCCAGATGCCGCCGAACACCGGGCCGAAGAAGTTGTCGAGTGCCGGTTGCAGGGCGGTGGCGATCTGAGGCATCACACCGGGCGAGGCGTCGGTGCCGTCCAGCCATCCCAGCAAGGGCATGACGCCGGTCAAGTTCAATAGCTTGTTGAGGATGCCGAAGTCTGGGTCGAAGAAGCTCTTCCATACCAGCAGCCACACCATCATCGGCACGACCATCGGGATCACGAAGCACACTTGGTAGATGTACCGCCAACGGTCGCTGAGCAAACGGTGCAGCGCGATCGCCACGATAATGCCCGGCCACATCTTGAAGAGGTTCGCCACCAGCATGATGGCGACGACCTTGAACGACTGCCAAAAGATCGGGTCGGCAAAGGCGTCGAGGTAGTTCTTGCTGCCGACGTATTCCAGGATGCTGCCCGGTGTCCAGCGGTAGACGGACTTGAAGAGCACGTCGACCTTAGGGTAGTAGCCGAACACGCCCATGCTCAGCAGCGTGGGCAGCAGCAGCGCGTAGAGGAAGACGTAGGTCTTGGATTTATTGAGCCACTTGTTGCGACGCGGCGCCGCTTTGGCGGGGGCGTCGGAGTCGGGCGGCGCGGGTTGGGAGGGGAGTGTGGTCATGAACGGGCGGGGGAACGGGGGCGGCCGGGCTCAATACTCGGGGAACGGTTCGTCGGGGAATTCCATGTGCCAGTAGTGACGCAAGCGGGTGGCGTTCATCAGCATGGCGGACTGGCGCGAACCCTGGATGATCTTGAGGGACGCATCGGGTTGATCTTGCAGTAGCTCCCGGGCGGACTGCACGGCGATCAGGGCTTCGACGCTGCGGACCTGATCGCGTTGCTGTTGCCAGACATCGAAGAGCACACGCTCGGCCCCGGTCCGGTCGTCCATGGCGGCCTCGCGGATCAGGCGGACAAACTCGTCGTAGTCGATGTCGCCGGAGAGGAAGTTTTTGAACTGGCCGATGTAGCGGGTCCGCAGGTTGCCGGCCTGGCCGTCTTGGGGGTAGGCCCGGTCGCCGGTCGAGAAGCCTTCGGGTTTGGGGATGAAGGGAGACAACTCCGGCTTGGGTTGGCCGCCGATGACGATCGGCAGCCACTCCGCGGTGCGGTTGAACTCGACGTTGACCGTGTAGCTGGTGAGGAACTGCAGGAAGTCCAGCGCCCATTCCTTGTTGGGCGAACGCTGCGAGATCATGTATTGGCCGCTGCCGTTGGCCTGGGCGTCGCTGGCGGGGTAGGTGATGTAGTCGTGCCAGCGCTCGTTGGGGCCGGGCATGGGAAAGTCCATGATCTTGACGCCGAAGCGGTGGTTTTTGTGGGGCTTACCACGGAAATCTACAGCTGTTTCGCCCGGACGCAGCGGGTTGTCTTCCGTAACGACCGTGCCTTGTGCGGCTTCGAACAGGCTCTTAGCGTCCCACGCGCCGGTGGAGATCATGCCGGCTTGTGCGGTGACAAATCGCCGACGCGCCTGCTCGCGGTCCAGCCCGAGAAAGCCCGGGGGGAACTGCTTGCAGATCTCACGGAGGCAGTCGAAGTACGCCACGTGCGCGGGGTCTTCGAAGCTCCAGCGTTTACCCAGCCAACCCAGCCAAGACTCCGAACCGCTGATCCAGTTGTCCAGGTCGTAGTTCATCTTTTCCGCGAGGCTCGCTGTGAACGGGACGCTGTAACGCTCGGCGAACATCAGGTCGGAGTAGCTGCTGCCGGAGATCGGCACGAGTTGGTCGTTTCCCGTCTGCTCGGCGACTTGCCACAGCGCTTCGCAGATCATCAGCAGCCGGCCGAGCGTCTCGGGCTCTTTATCGCTGAGTACCCATTCACGGAGCTCTGGCGAGTCGGTGACGTAGCCGGTTTCTTGATTGCCGGAGGTATCCCAGATGAGGTCCTGGTACCACTGCGGCTGGGGGCTCTGCTGCATCGCCTTGCGGAGCACGGCTTTGGCTTGGGCGAACAGGTTTTCGTTGTAGAAGATCTTGACCGAGCCGACGAAGCTGGTGGGCACGGCGTAGAAGTCCTGCAGCTCGAACACGTAGCTCGCCTGCATGCCGTCGATCAGCGTGTCCCGCCAAGGGCCGTTGGACAACGCATCAGCGAGCTCGGGGTCGAGGCCGTCGGGCAGGTACTCCGGCGCGTTGTAGGGGTTGGGGAGCAAGCCCTCATCCCCCAAAGAGTCGAAGTATTTCGCGATGCCCGCGCCCTGTGCGATCGCACCTTTGTCGGCACCACCACGCTCGCAGAGGTCCGGCGCGGTTCCGCTGACCGCGTGCACATTCAGGACCTGAGCGTAGACCCGCTCGGTGATGTCGAGCTGACGCACCTCGACGTTGGCTTCCTGGACGTGGGGCAACGCGTTGTAGGCGTCCATCACGTTCTGCATGGCTTCGCGGTAGCCCGGCTCGAGCTGCCAGTGCATGAGCTGGATGACCTTCTTGCCGTCCGCGTTGTTTTGGCTCAGAGCGCCTTCTTCGAACGAGCGCGAGACGACGGTGAAGAGGCTGATGAGGAAGCCGCCGAGCAGAAGGATCAGGCCGATGAGGTTCATGTTGAATTTCATGACGTGTCTCCGGTCGAGCTGGCCGTGTCACTCGCGTCGTCCAACACTTCCTCGGGTTTGGCGAGGAAGAGCTTGACCTCGGGGATCTCGATGTTGAGGCCGGGCTGTTTCGCTTGTAGGTCTTCCAGGGCGAGCTGTGCGTTGAAGGCGCGGCCGCTGCGGGGGGCGTCGGTGATGATCTTCTTGTAGTAGTGGATCGCGGTGGGCAGGTCGTTGAGCTGTTGTTGAGCGGTCTGCCCGATCTGCCAATACAAAATGCCAGCCCCATTGGGATCGGTCAGCCCCAAGTCGTCGGCTTTAATGAAGCAACGGACCGCCCCTGCGTAGTCCCGCAGGTGGTGGTAACGCACTTGGCCCATGACTTCCCAGATCATGGATGCGCCCGCACGATCGTCACGGCTGGTGATCCAGCCCTCGAGAAATTCCAGGCCGGTGTTCACCCCGTCGAGGTCTTTGAAGTCCTGGAAGTAGGTGGTCGCGTAAAACAGCGCGGCCTGGTCGGCGATGTCTTGGTCTGGCCAGTTTTCAAACACCTGTCGGTAGTGTTCACGTGCGCCTTCGAGGTCGATCTCATCGCCCAGGTAATCGCGGATCTCGTCGATCCGTCCGAGGTTCAACACGCTGCGAGCGGCGAACGGGCTGTCGGGGGATTGGTCAGCGATGGATTGGTAGTTTTCAATCGCCTCGTCGATCAGGGCACGCGTGGCGGGCGAGCGGTGCTGGGCCGCGAGCGCGAGGCCGAACCTTACTTGCAGCCAGGTGTCTGAACCCGGGGCGTCGGCTTCACTCACAGCCTTGCCGTAGAGCTTGTAAGCCAGATCGAAATTGAAATACGTCAACTCTTTCGATGCTTCTTCAAGCAAAAGATTGAGTGACTCGTTTTCCTGGCTTTGACTTGGCGATTGAATCAGAAAAAAAAGCAGCGTCGTCACCAAGAGGCCTAACCGAACTTCTTTGAGGGCAAAGTACGACATGGGGGGCCGAGTATAATCGTTGTGGCGGCGGCCGCCTAGCCCGTTCTAAAGTCTTTGTAAAGCATGGCACAGCCAATACATGGCGAAGTCAGGATAAGACATGGCAAACCTTGTTGTTACGCCGCGAGTTCGCCGTAGGCTTACGGATTATATGCCCGGTAATACCCCGACCCAGGCGTGATGCGGGATGATAATAATCGCGGGCAAAAAAAGAATCAGCCGCGGATCTTTTGCCCCAGGCGTTCCTGGATGGTTTCGGCCATCGGCAGCTTCACGTACGGCGGAAGTTCGTTCACGAACATCTTGCGGACGTTGAGGAAGATGTGGCGGTGCTCAAAGACATTGAAAACCGCAGCGGGGTCCCACAACGGCGGCACCACAATGGTCACGTTTTTACTCACCCGGCGGAGCTCGGCGAAAAACGCTTCGGGGTCATCCACGTGCTCGATCGTGTGCGAGCAGAGGGTGTGCTCGAATTGCTTGTCGTCGAAGGGCAGGTTGTAGATATCGTCGATCTTCTGGAAGTTCCCCGGGCCGGGATCGTGCTGGAAGATGTCGACGTTGAGCCCGCCGCCGTCGGAGTGGCCGCAGCAGATGTTCAGGTCCCAAGTCCGCATGCGGAGGATGCGATTCTTGACCAGCTTGTAGCTGATCTCGTGGAGCACGATGAGCAGGACCACCAGAAACAGTACGAAGAACGAGAAGTAGATCATGGTGGGGGCCTGGCGGGGATACAGAGGCGGGAAGGTTAGGAGTATTAATAATATATGGGCTTGATAAAGGTTCTAAGGGGCATCGCATTGGGATTAACCCAAAACTCATGGGCTATTGGATTCGCAGTTTTGCGGCTCGATCGCAGAGCTATGGGTTAGCATGGAGCGATGTCCACACGCAGCTTCCTCGTTCAGGGCAATCTCGCAGACTATCTTGCGCCCTTGGCCAGCAAAGAGACCGATGTTCAGCGGCGGCTGAGCGAAACTTCCGACCGCCTGCCCGAAGCCGAGATGAAGTCCTCGCCTGAAGCGGCACGGCTGCTGGCGATGTTGGTCAAGCTGATCGGGGCTCGCCGTGGATTCGAGGTGGGGACGTTCACCGGCTACAGCGCGTTGCGTTTGGCGGAAGCGTTGCCCGAGGATGGGCGATTGGTTTGTTGTGATGTGAGTGAAACGTGGCCGGCGATCGGTCGGCCGTTCTGGGAAGAAGCCGGCGTGGCGGACCGCATCGATCTGCGCATCGGTGATGCCTCGCAGACGCTGCGTTCCATGATCGATGCTGGCGGGGCGGGCTCGTTCGACTTCGGCTTCATCGACGCGGATAAGACCGGCTACCCCGCGTATTACGAGCTGGGCTACGAGCTGCTTCGGCCGGGCGGATTGATGGTCTTCGACAACGCGCTACGCCACGGCGCGGTCGCCCGCCCCGACATCCAGGACGCGGACACGGTCGCGATCCGCGGCGTGAATCAACGCGCGTTCGAGGACGAGCGTGTCGAGGCGAGCATGCTGCTGCTAGGTGACGGTTTGCTGCTGGTGCGCAAGCGCTGACGTGGTGAGCATCGCCGGTTACGAGGGGGGGCCTACGCGGTTCCGATCACCACACCCAACGCGACCGCGCTGGCGAGGGTGCTGAGCACGATGGTGGCGGCGGAAAGGGCGGCGTCGCCCTTGAGTTGAGTCGACAGGACGTACGACGACACGGCGGTGGGGCAGGCGGCGTAGATCAGCACGATCAACTGATCCTCTTTCGAAACACCCAGCAGGTTCGCGACCAGCCAAGCCAGCACGGGCATGCCCGCGCACTTCATGATCGTGGCCAACGTGGCGACGCCGAGCCGCTGACGCACGGGGTAGGTCGCCAACGCTCCGCCCAGGCTGATGAGCGCCAGCGGCGCAGCGGGTTTACCCAGCAGGTTCAGCGTGGTGAGCGAAGCCTGCGGCAGCTTAAGTCCAAACGCCCAGATCAGCAGCCCGAGCCCGCACGCCAACAGCAGCGGGTTCGTGGCCATGGACTTGGCCATCCGTGCGGGCAGTTTTAGGTCCAGTCGGTGCTGCGCGGCAATCAGGACCATGACGCCCAGGACGTTGAACAACGCCGCGGTTGGAGCCAACGCCAGTGCCGCCTTGGCCAGCGTGGCGGGGTCCTGTTCGGAAGGCCCCAAAGCCAGCGTGATCACCGGCAGCCCGACGAACGCCAGGTTCCCCCGGAACGCGGCCTGTGAAAAAACGCCCTTCACCGGCCCGGGCAGGCGGGTCATCACCGCGAAGCCCCACGTCAGCGCCGCCATCGCCACCGTGGCGAGGCACAGCGACAACGCCATCGGCCCGGCGGTACTGAGCACGTCCACCTCCGGAGCGCCAGCCAAGACGCCCACGATCAGCGCGGGCAGCGACACCCAGTACACCAGCCGATCCAAACCTTTGCGGAAGGCCTGGTCGAAGAACCTCAGCCGAAGCAGCGCCGCGCCGAGGGCAACCAGCAGGGCGAGCGGGAGTAATGAATTGATGATCTGCAGCACGCCGAGAGTGTAGCGGGCGGAGTGGGCGGATCGAGACATCCACGAGGGTTGGCGTCACTCGTAGCGTTTGCCTTCGTGCTCGATCCAGCCGCCGGGGCGCCACTTCTTGGGGTCGTGGTGGGTCCAGTGCAACGCGCCGCCCAGGTCGTTGTATTCGTATTCACCTTTGAAGATCAGCCGATCGCCTTCGCGGGCCGGGACGCGGGGGGCGAGGTCGATGTTGTGGGCGATCTTGATCGTGATGTCGGTGTGGTCGACTTCGACGAGGAAGCGTTGGTGGCGGGAGCCCTCGTTGTCATCCGGCAGGACGTGCACGATAACGCCGGTGTCGGTGATGATCGCGTCGGACTGCTTGCGGCGATAGAGGTCGGCGATCGGTGAGGGCTTATGCTTGGCGGGAGCGGTCGCGGCGCCCTTGATGTCGGCCGGGGCGGGCAACGGCTCGGTTGATTCGCGCTTGCGGGCTTTCGTACGCGGGGCCTTGTCTTCGACACGCGGGGTCCGGTCGGTGACTGTGACATTGCTGCTGCCCTGGGCTTTACGGTTCTTGATGGCCTTGATGATCAACGGCAGCGCCAGCAGCAGGATCTGCTTGAGCACACGCTTGGTTTGTGGGCTGAGTTTCTTGGCCATGGTCGGGTCTCGAAAAAACCCACACACGAAGTTTCCTCATGTGTGGGCTTGGTTGTTCGGTGTTTCGATCGAGTGCGGCTTAGTAGGTCAGGACCGGGGGCAGTTCGCCGGCCTGTTCGATCCAGCCGGCCACGACGCTTTCGCTGGGCAGCGAGCGGACCAGGTTCTTGCCTTCGTTGACCTCGGCCATCTTGGCGGTGAGGTTGTCGGCCCGGCGCATCTTCAGTTCCTTGACGGTGTCGACGCCGGCGGCTTCGAGCAGCTCGGAGTACTCTTCGCCCACGCCCTTGATCCGCATCAAGTCGGCCATGTTGCAGAACTTCAGGATTTCTTTTTCCGACAGGCCCGACGCCTCGGCGACGGCTTTGCGGCCGGCGGGGTCGGCACCCTTTTCGAGCAGTGCGTCGGTCGTGGCGATGTCGGCCTTGGCGAGGGCTTCCTTCTTGGCGGGGCCGATGCCTTCGATTTCGTCGATCTTGTAACTCATGGTCTTCCTTCGTGGTGATGTGTTGGAAAATTGAAATGAATCCACCCGCCCGCACGCCGAGCGACGAAAGGCAAGTGTAAAGCATGGCCGGCGCTTTGGGCACCCCTGAGATCAAAATCAGGGATATCCGGACGCTCGGCCGATTCGTTTGGTTTTGCTTGAGCTTTACCAGTCGAGCGGCTTGAGCCAAGCCTCGCGCAACTCGTCGAGCGGGGTGGCGAAGAGTTGGCCTTGATCCGCGGTACGGAGGGTGAGGTCGCTGTGGTTGGCGAACGTGCCGACCTGGCCGAAGGGGACGCCGGCGTCGCGCAGCGATTTGATCGCGGCGTCGAGGTGGGCCGGGGAGATCTCGAGGAGGTAGCGGCTGGGCGTCTCGGCGAAACACTTGGCGGTGAGGTCGAGTTCACCGTCGGCGGGCAGGGTGGACAGATCGAGATCCAGGCCGACGCGGCCGGCGAAGGCCATCTCGGCGGCGGCGGGCAGCAGGCCGCCCTCGGAGCAGTCGTGGGCCGAGGCGACGAGGCGTTGGTCGATCAGTAAGGCGACGGCCGCGGCGTGTTTCGGGCCGGCTTCGAGGTCGACACGCGGGATGCGGCGGTCGGCGGTGGCGGGGGCCAAGCCGACGGCGGCGAGGTGCGAGCCGCCGAGGTTCGGCGTGGTGGTGCCGACGACGAGCAGGGCGTTGCCCGCGGCCTTGGCGTCCATCGTGCGGGCCTTGGTGATGTCGTCGACCATGCCCATGGCCGAGATCAGCATCGTCGGCGGGATGGTGATGAGCTTGCCCTCTTCGGTGGTGAACTGGTTGGACAGCGAGTCTTTGCCGGAGACGAAGGGCGTTTCGTAGGCCATCGCCCCGTCGTAACACGCCTCTGCGGCGCGGACGAGCGAGCCGAGCTGGGCGGGGTCGTCGCAGCGGGGCCAGCAGAAGTTGTCGAGGATCGCCAGGTGACGCGGGTCGGCACCGACGCACACGGCATTCCGCACCGCTTCGTCGAGGGCGGCGAGCGTCGCCCAGTACGAGTCGCCATCGGTCGCGGTGCCGTCGGCAGTGGCTTTCTCCGAGAGGTACGGGGCGAGGCCGTTGCTGAGGGTGATGCCTTTGCTCGAGTCGAGCTTGGGGCGGAGCACAGCACCGTCGGACGGGCCGTCTTGGCCGGGGCCGACGAGGGGTTTGACGACGCTGCCGGCTTGGACCTCGTGGTCGTACTGGCGAATGATCCAGTGCTTGCTGGCGAGGTTGGGGTGGGCCAGCAGCGAACGCAGTTGGAGGCCCAGCGACGAAGGCTCACCAGCGCTGAGGTTGACTTTGGTCTGCGGCGACTCGGCGGCTTGGATCGAGCCGGGCCACTCGGCGGTGCGTGTTGGCGTGGGGATGCCGTCGTGCATGAACGGCATGGCGAGCTTGCCGACTTCCTGGCCGTGCCAGGTGAGCGAGAGGGTGGGGACGCCGTCTTCTTCGTAACCGAACTCGCCGAGGTCGCAGAAGGGCACGTCCTCGGCTTCGGCGAGCTGACGCAGCGCCTCGACGTTCTCGGCGGGCACGGCCAGGGGCATGCGTTCCTGGGCTTCGCTGATCCAGACCTCGGTGTAGGTCAGGCCGTCGTACTTGGTCGGGGCGGTGTCGAGGGTGACTTTGGCGCCGACCTTTTCGGCCATCTCGCCGACGGCAGAGCTGAAGCCGCCCGCGCCGCAGTCGCTGATCGCGGTGAAGAGGCAGCGGGCCTCGTTGGTCTGGGGATCGACGTAGTCGCGGGCCTGGAGGATGACGTCGAGGGTTTTCTTCTCGGTGATCGCGTTGCCGATCTGCACGGCGTGGCTGAACTCGTCGGCGTGGGTGTCGGTGAGCTCGGCAGAGGAGAAGGTTGCGCCGTGGATGCCGTCGCGGCCGGTCGCGCCGCCGAGGATGATGATGCGGTCGCCTGGCTGTGCGGTGCCGAAGCATTTGTCCAGCGGGATGATGCCGACGCAGCCGGCGTAGACCAGCGGGTTGGCGACGAAGTCGTCGTGGAAGTAGACCGCACCGTTGACGGTGGGGATGCCCATGCGGTTGCCGTAGTCGCGGACGCCGTCGACGACGCGTTGGAGGGTGCGCTTGGGCGGGATGACGCCGTTGGGCAGGTCGTCGGGGTCGGTGTCGGGGAAGGCGACGCAGAAGGTGTCGGTGTTGGCGATGGGTTTGGCCGAGAGGCCGGTGCCCATGATGTCGCGGATGCATCCGCCGATGCCTGTGGCGGCGCCGCCGTAGGGCTCGAGGGCGGAGGGGTGGTTGTGGGTCTCGACTTTGATCGCCACACCGTCGGTGTCGTCGAACTTCACGATGCCGGCGTTGTCGTCGAAGACGCTGACCAGCCAGCCGTCGCGGTCGGTGCCTTCCCACTTTTTCTTGAGGTCGAAGGTCGCCGCGGCGACGGTGCATTTGAGCAGGTTGTGGATGGTGACGGTGCCGTCGGGGTTGATCTCGTGGCCGGCTTTGTTTTGGAAGATGGCGGTACCAGACGCTTCGCTTTGCTCAGCGTCGGCGTGGGGGGTGTAGTGGATGGTGGACTTGAGCGTCTTGTGCACGCAGTGCTCGGACCAAGTCTGGGCGAGGGTCTCGAGCTCGACGTCGGTGGGTTCGCGCTGCGCTTCTTGGTAGTAGCGCTGGATCTCGCGCATCTCGTCGAGCGAGAGGAACAGGTGGGCCTCGCGCGACATGACTTCGAGGGCGGCGTCGTCGAGGTCGCGGATGGGGATGTGGGTGAGGTTGAAGTCGTAAGGCGTGCCGTGGACGAACTCGGCGGGATGGTAGCTCTCGAGGTGGACCGATTGCACGACCGTGTTGGCGAGCTGCGACTCGGCGAAGGCGCGGAGCTGGGCTTCGTCGATGGGCGAGGTGGTCTCAAAATCGAAGCGGGTGCCGGTGCGGACCTGAACCGCGTTTTGGCCGAGGCTGGGCAACATCTCGCGGATGGCGTCTTGGGTGGATTCGGCCACGGGGTCCATCACGCCGGGGAGGTAGTGGACCTCGGCCAGGGCGGTGCCGGGCTGGGCGTCTTCGGCGCCGATGGTAGCGACTTGGTTGACGGGGTCAGAGAGCAGTTCGCTGGCGACCTGCTGGGCCTGTTCGTCGGTGAGCGGAGCTTCGATCAGGAAGACGGCGGTGGTGTGGGCGGCGGTGACGGCGGGGCCGAGGTGGGTTTGGGCCAGGCCGAGCGTGGCGTGGCCGTGGGCGTCGATTTCGCCGGGTTTGGGGCGGATTTCGACCCGGAGGACACTTCGGCTGGCGGGGGAAACGGCGTGATCGAGGGCGGTCATGCGGGGATGATACGGCACATCGGGGTTGGCTGTGATCCGCCTACGGGGAATCCACCTGGAGGGGCAGCGTTTCGTCGGGCATGCGGCCGATACGGCCGGCGAAGGTGAACCAGCGGTACTTCTCCTGAAGGTCCGCCACGCCCGGTGGAAGGGCGGGGTCTTCGTAACGCAGGATGGCTTTATACATCGGCAGGTAGATGGTGCCATCGGCGTCGGTGGTGAGGCTCGGGAACACCAGGACGAGCGAGCGGTCGAGCTCATCGTCGATGATTTGGTCAGCGGCGATGGCGAGCGTGGGGACAGGGGTGTTGGCCGCCGATTCGCCGTCGGGGGTGACGTGGTGACGCATGAGTGCGGCGGGAGCGTTGGCGAAGGCGGTGGTGTAGTGGGGCTCAGCCGCGGCATCGTCGCCGTGCCATGCGTGCCAAGTTGCCAAGAGAAAGTGGGCGTAGAACAGATTGGGGTTTTGTTCGATCTCGTATTCCAGGCGCGCCCGTGTCGCCTGAGTCACAAACATTAACTCAGGTTGCTTGGCGATGGTCATGCAACGGATCACCGCTAGCTGCTCATCCGGCGTGACGTGGAAGCCCAGGTCCTTGTACACCTCGTTGGTGCGGGCGTTGGACATCATCCCGCGTTCGAGGGATTTGAACGTGGTGTAGAACGTGCGCGGCCAGGTCTTGCGCTGCGACCAGTCTAGCGGCGGGTCGGGCTGCCTCTCCTGGTCGGTGAGCATCACGATCACCACGACAATCAACGGCACGATGACAAACAGGCTCAGCGTCGCGGCGACAATCCAGGGGCCCTTGACGGTGACGCCCGGGCGTTCGTGTTGTTCAGCGGGAGCAGGCATGGCGGTGGGTCATCGTAGGGCGGTGGTGGCCCTATAGCACACCATAGGCTTCGAGCTTCGCGATGACTGCGGGGATGGGGTTGTCGGTGTCGCGGGAGACGAGCTCGGCCTGCCAGCCGCGATCGCGGGCGGCGTCGATGTTTTCCTGAAGGTCGTCGAAGAACAGGATGTTTGTCGCGGGGATCTTCGTGCCGTCTTCGACGTACTGGTAGATCGCGGGGTCGGGCTTGGCCAGGCCGACGATCTGGCTGCCCAGCGGGTAGTCGAACAGCTCGATCGGGAGGTAAGCGGGGTGTTCACGGCTGGTGAACATCTGCCAATGGTGGGCGTTGGTATTGCTCAGGCAGCCGACTTTCACCGGCTCCAGCGAAAGGCGGTCGAGCAACGCGATCGCGCCGGGGAACGCTTCGATCAGCACCGCTTCGGTCACCCGGCGGACCTCATCCACCTTCACATCCGCGAGCTTGGCGGCGGTGGCGAAGAACTCGACGACGGTGACCTTGCCGGTCTCGAAGTGGTCGAACAACTCGGCGAGCGGGTGGTGGCTGCCCCGAGCGGCTTTGGTCGACAGGTCTCCCGTGAGGCCCGCCAACTCCGGGAGGTTGGCGAGCAGCGCGGCGTGGTCCCAGTCGTCGGCGATGCGCAGTAGCACCCGGCCGAGGTCGAACATGACGAGTTGGATGTCGGTTTTGGTGTCGGGCATCGGCGAGAGTTTAGTTGCCGTCGCCCTCGATCGCGCAGAGCAAGATCGCCGCTGCGATGCCCAGGCGGGGGTCGAGTTGGTCCGTGGTGTCGTGGGTGAAGTCGAGGTTGAACTTGCGGAGGAACGGGTTGAAGTCCTGCTTGAAGACCGCGGCGGTTTGGCCGCCGATTTCGACGTGGTAGGCCGAGGGGATGATCAGGGTCGCGGCTTCGACAACCCGGCGGACAATGGCCTTGAGCGTCGAATCTTCGACCACCTTGCCGATCTCGTTGCCTTGAGCGTCGAGAATCAGCCATTCGTCTTTGAGCAGCGACTTGAGACCTTTGCGTTTGACCGCGCCGACGGTTTCGTTGGCGATGGGGTCGAACACGTCGTAGGTGCCCGCGATGTCGAAGATGCTCTGCGTGCGGATCACCAGCGCCTCGGTTTCCAGTGATTCGTCGGTGTAGACGCGGATGTCTTCTTTGATCTTGAAGGCCTTCTGCTTGGAAAACAGCACGACATTGCCTTGCGGATCGAAGATGTGGAAGCTCGCGCCAAAAAGCTTGAAGAACTTTTGGCGGAGTACGTACTGATCGAAAGCGTAGCGTTCGGTGATGTCCAAGGAGACCCCCTTAGGTGCTTGGTTGGTTTGTATGCGACTTAGCTGCGGATTTGGCCGTCGCCGCGGGCGACCCAGTTGTAGGTGGTGAGATCTTCGGCGCCCATCGGCCCGCGGCTAT
>JBCCWB010000101.1:0-14214 GCA_039194345.1 Planctomycetota bacterium | reverse complement strand
GGGCCGGCTCGCCCATCACCAGCAGGTGCTGCAACACCACCCGCTCACCCGTGTCCTGCGCTACCACCACCCACTCCACCGCCGACGCGGTGTACGGCGACGCCAACTCATACCCCGGCCGAAGCGCCGCGGTCTCTTCAAAGCGGTAATCCACTTGATACCCCCCCGCCAACGACAAGATCGCCTGGCGGTCTCGAGCAAAGCCCGCATCGCGATCGGGGATATACGGCTCGTAGGCGGGCTTAGCTTCGGCGACCTCTTCTACGTTGGTCACCGCGGGCGGATCAACCGCAATGGGTTCAGAAGGAGCTGGGCCGTTAGCCGCACAGCCAACCATCGCAGCCAGATACCAAAGCCCCCAACACGCCAATACTCTCGAAGTACGCAAGACAAACTCTCAACGGTCATCCCCGAACGATGGATCAGACCGTAGTTTATCCCCGCAACCCGTTTATCGCTTACCCCAACCCTCCGGAACCGCTACTGTTTTATGCCGCGACTTTGAACGTCCGGTCTTCGACCAGCATCGCGATGGCCGCGTCGGCGTCGATGGCGTGGCTGAACAGCCAGCCTTGGGCATAGTCACACGCCAGCCCCTGAAGCAGAGCCACCTGCTCGGGGCGTTCGATCCCCTCGGCGATCACCGACATGTCCAGGTTCTGGGCGAGCTCGGTGATCGTCGCGATGATCGCGCCGTATCGGCGGACCGCGTCACCCGCGTTGGCGATGAAAGTGCGGTCGATCTTGAGGATGTCCAGCGGCAGCTCCTGCAACACGTTCAGCGACGAGTGTCCGGTCCCGAAGTCGTCCAACGCCAGCTTGACGCCGAGCTGCTTTAGCTCAAGCAGCTTCTCGCCCATCTCTGCCACATCGTTGACCACCATGGTCTCGGTGATCTCCAGGCTCAGCATGGTGGGGTCGAGTTGATGCGTCTCGATCTGTTCCCGCAACAAGCCGATCAGGTCGCCGTCGTAGAGCTGAGCCCGCGAAAGGTTGATGTTGATGAACACATCTTTCCGTCCCATCTCACGCCAACGCGCGATCTCGATGCACGCCTGCTTCACCACCCATTCGCCCACCACCCCGATGAGGTTCAACTCCTCAGCCAGCGGGATGAACTCCGCGGGCGGCACATCCCCCCGCTCTTCGTGGTCCCAGCGGATCAGCGCTTCAAAGCCCGCGACCCGGCCGTTACGCAGGTCCACGATCGGCTCATAAACCAGCGTGAAATCTTCGATCGCCACCGCGTCGCGCAGGTCGCGTTCCATCTTCGCCTGGGCGATCAGCGTGTCGTGCATCCGCTGGTCAAACACCACGTAACGCGCTTTGCCCGAGTTCTTGGCCTCGTACATCGCGGTGTCCGCGTCGCGTAGCAAATCGTCCACGCTGTTGTACCCGCTGTTGCTGACCACGATGCCGATACTCGCCGTCGAAACGACCTTATGGCTACCCAGATGATGGGGCCCATTGAAGGTGCGCAAGAGACGCTGGGCCACCGCGATCGCGTCTTCTTCCCCCGCGATACCGTCGAGCATCACAACAAATTCGTCGCCACCCAAACGGGCCGGAAGTTGCTGCTGCCCCGCCATCGCCGCGGTGTCCGCATCCCGGATATTCTCGCGCAGCCGCTGCGAGATGCTATTCAGCAGCATGTCCCCCACGTCGTGGCCCAGGGTATCGTTCACGATCTTAAAGCGGTCAAAGTCCAGGAACAGCACCGCAAACTTACGGCCCCGATTGTTCTGAGCCCGGACCATCGCCTGCTCGAGGTGCTCCATCAGCAGCTTGCGGTTAGGCAAGCCCGTGAGCTCATCGTGATACGCCACGTGACGCAAGCGGGCTTGGGCATGATGACGCTCGGTCGTGTCGGTGAAGGTCACCGCCAGGCCGTCGCCCAGCTGAACCAAAGCCATCTGCATCCACTTGCCGTTTTCCAGCCGATACTCTTTTTGGTGCGGCAGGCCCGTACGCACCGCGGTCACCATCTCCTCGTACATCGTGTGCTTGGTCACGCAAGGCAACGCCTTGGACAAGCGTTTACCCACAAGCATCGACTCGACCTTGCCCAAAAGATTTTCCGCGTTGCGGTTCACCAGCTGGATTTCAAAATCGATAATTTCTTGGCCCTCGCGCACCGCCTTGAGCACCCCGACGCCCCCCAGGGCGCTCTCGAGGATGCAGTTGAGCAAGTAATGCGATTGATGCAGCTGCTTGATGTCCCTCACCGGACGCGCGTTGTCGGTCCGCCGCACGCGGGGGGAAGAAGCCTGAGTCGACGCCGACGGCCAGTTCGGCCGACGCCGCATCTCACTCAAGCCCGTCAACACCAACAACCCGCCAATAATCAATCCACCCCACTCCACGAACGGAGCGTACGAATGCAACGTATCCGCGTACCGGGGCAACCTGAGCGGTAACCAGCTCTCCGCCTCCTCAAACGCTTGGCCTAACGCTACCAGCCCCACACCAACGATCGCAGTAGCGACGCCCAGCCACCAATGCGAACTCCCTACGCCTCGCCTCTTGGCTAAGCTCCGCCCCGCCTTGATTTCGTTGATGAGCGCAATGATCTTGCCGCGGTCTTCGGTCGAGACCTCTTCAAAATTCACACCCAATACGTGTTCGCGGGACGCCAACTTGCGCCGCCACACCACGCGTCCTCGCAGCACCAGCCGCCCCTGGTGAGGGGTGCTCAGCACCAAGGTCTGCATGCCGTGCCGTTCGCGTTTGCTCAGAATCCGCATGCCGCCCATCGACAAGTCGACCACCTGCCCGAGGTTGCACATCAACCCATCGGGCCGGTATCGGCCGTGCTGCCGTTTCTCGGTCACCGCGATCTGAGACATAAACTTCTTCCCATCCAGGTGCCGCCCAAAGGGCGCGGAACACGTTTAACATCGACCCGCCTCCCCGCGCACTTAACGCCCAATCTCGCACCGAACGGCCGCAATTCCTGTCGTTATCGGCCCCTTTAGCCCAGGGGCAATGACCCGGGGTGCCGCGGCGGGTGTATATGCGGTGCGTGGTCCGGGTCGTTGAATCCATGTTGGTTGGTTTGGGTGTGTGGCAAGTTTTTGCCGTTCCCCATGCCGCGGCGGCCCGGGGTCATTGACCCCGGGCTAAAGTCGAGCGGCGCGCACAAAAAGTCACATCACTGCCAAAAAATCCGGAGTCGAGAAAAAATTCTTAATCGTTGTCACTACTTGTTTCTCTTAAACGAACGACAGTGCCGTGCGCACACGCGCAACGCCTCACCCCCCAGTGTCGGACCACGGTGGCACTCCAGGCGTGAAGGTCGCACAGGCAAGGCACCAAGCACGCCCATACCCGTGGAACCGGGCTGACGCACACGTCGGGTGCGTGGCGACACTTGAGCTCACCACCTTGCCGGGATCGCTCAGGGTCGGAACCCGTCGTCGTTGGTCGAGGGTCCGTGTTCAGGGAAAAGTTGAACCGCGAAGGCGCGAAGGACGCGAAGTCCAAACCATTGAAATGAATTCAAAACGTCTTTGCCTTGCTTCGCGCTCTCCGCGTCTTCGCGGTTCAACTGAATCCCATCCACTCACCCCACGCCGGCCACGGCAGCGGGTGACGCGGGGAACACGGGTTCGCTCTTTGAAAACTCGAGCGCAAAAAAGAAGCCCACGCCGAGTCGGTGTGGGCTTGGGGTGAATCAGTGGTGTGTTGCGGGTTAAGCCTTATTCAGCACCCGCTCCAGCGGCAGCGCTTTCCTTGATCGCTTCCCAGTCGGTCTTGGCCTTGGCGAGTTCCGCGGCCCAGGCGTCTTGTTCGGGCCAGGGGCCGGGGGTGAACGTGATGGTCAGTTGACCATCATCCAGGCCGTCGATCGAAGGCGGGGTGTTGCCGAGCATGTCCTCGGCGGTGAGGGTGGTCGAGGCGGTTTTACCGTCGGCCTCATAGCCCTCGGCACCGGTGACTTCGCCAGGCACCAGGTAGCTCTCGGTCATTTCCATACCCGCCATCATTGGAGCCATCATGGCTTTCATCTGGGGGTCTTGCATCTGGGGGTCGTTGGCCATGGTGGCGATGACTTGGCCGAGCATGCCGTTGGTCACGGTGAAGGTGCCGTCAGCGAGGCTGTAAGTCGAATCGACCATCTCGCCGTTGCCGCCGTCGCCGGAGAAGGTGACTTGGTTGATGTCTTCGAAGTAGCCGACGAAGGTGGCGTACTTGAAGCCGTTCTCGGTCTTGATTTCGGGCTTGGTGAACGCGACCCAGCCGTTGTCTTCCTGGTCCATCATGTCCGAGGGGTCGTCGAGGTCGGCGAAGGGGTCGTCGTCGCCAGCCATCGCGAGCATCTGTTCGCTGACGCCGAAGGTCATGGTCATCTTGCCCGAGCCGTCGGGGTTGATGACCCAGGCTTGTTTGAACTTGACGCATCCCGTCGCGGCGAGAGTCAGGGCCAGGACGCCGCAGAGGGTGAAGAAGGATTTCATTCGTGTTTACTCCCGTTGTGAGATGATGGGGGGAAGGGTCCGTGAGCTGCCCCGCTGGTTGAACCGCATTCTAAGCCAAAAAACGGCGATGGATGAATGCACAGATGGGGGGAGGCCGCAAAAAAATTTCATTTTTGGGGAACGAAACGGGGTAGTTTAGCGTCTTGTTAATACCAGCCGGTGTTTTATTGAAAGGGTACGAATGCTTGGCAAGACTCTGCAAAGGGTGATCGATCAGAAACTGACCTCCGCGAAAGAACTCGGTGAGCTGGCGGGCGTATCAACGTCCACGGTGTATCGGTGGATCGCCGGTCAGTCTCAGCCGGACTTCGACTCGATCCGGCTGCTGGTGCGGCACCTCCCGGACAACCGGGCCCAGGAAGAAATCCTCCAGGCTTTTACGAGCGGCACGGATTGGCTTTGCACACGTTTGGATTTGGAGCTGGACGTGAACGACGACGGACGGATCGACGCCGAAGACGCCCTGGACGCCACCATCGAGTGCGTCAAGGGAGCCAGCCAATCGCTCGCTTCGATCCGGGCGCGGTCGCACGAGCCCATGACCTCGGACGAGACGCTCGAGACGGTTGCGCTGCTGAACCACGTGATGAAGCACTGCGCGATCACGCAGCGGGTCTTGGTCGAGATGGCTGAGCAGCGCCGTAAGCGCAAGCTGAAGCTCGTGAAGTGAATCCAAACACCGGTGGCTCCGGGGCCATTCACTCCATTAGCCCGCCGATCCGCGCCAATGCGGAGGCGGGCTTTTACGTGAACGCCAGCTCGGCGTTCACCAGTGAATCGTCTTCCGGGTCCGGAGCGATCTCGAAGCCGTGGTCTTTGAACGTCGCGACCATACGTGGGTTGTTGATCGAGGTGGTGCCGTAGACGCGCTGGACGTTCATGCCGCGGGCGACTTCGAGGCAGCGCTCGGTCAGCGTGAGGCCCAGGCCCTGGCCTTGGTAGTCGTCGGCGACGAGCACGGCGTACTCCGCGGATCGGCCATCGGGCTCGCGGATGAGTCGGCCGACGCCGATCATCTTTTCCTCTCCGTCGGGCGAAGTCGCGGGCAGCATCGCGACTAGCGCCATCTCGCGGTCGTAGTCGATGTAGCAGTAGCGGGTCGCCATGGCGTGGGTCGTCTTGCCGATGCTGTGGAAGAAGCGGGCCTGCAGCGTGTCGGGCGAGCAGGACGCGACCATGTCGTGCCAGGCGGGTTCATCCGCGGGGCGGATCGGCCGCACCACCACCGTGCTGCCATCGGCCAAGGTGAAGCTGTCTTCGAGCTTGGCCTGGTAGGGGTGGATGGCCAGGTGGCTGAGCCGGGCGTCGGGCGTGACGGACGACGCGTCGGTCATGATGCGGGCATCGAGCGCGATCGTGCCGGTCGGCCCGACGAGCAGCGGGTTGATGTCGAGCTCGGCAATATTCGGGCTGTCGGCGATGAGGTACGAGAACCGGATCATCGCTTCGATCAGCGCGTTCTTGTCCGCTTTGGGCGCACCGCGGTAGCCTTCGAGCAGTGGCTTGCTCTTGAGCTGATTGATCATGTTGTCGGCCAGCTTCTCGGTCAGCGGCGGCAGGCCGAGCACACGGTCCTGCCAGACCTCCGCGGTGACCCCGCCGAAGCCCAGGAGGATGACGCTGCCGAATACCGGGTCTTTGATCGCCCCGAGGATCATCTCGACGCTGTCGCGGGTGTCGATCATCGGCTGCACGGTCGCGCCGTCGAGCTGGGCGTCGGGCTTCGCCTCGGCGGCGCGTTCCATCATGCGTTGCCAGGCGTAGCGGACATCGGTTTCGTTGGCGAGGTTGAGCTTGACCCCGCCGACGTCGGTCTTGTGGGTGATGTCGGGCGAGAGGATCTTCATCACGACCGGGTAGCCGATGGACTCGGCGTGAGCGACGGCCTCGTCTTCGGTGGTGGCGATGAGCGTTTCGGCGACGGGGATGCCGTAGGCTTTGAGCAGGGCCTTGCCGTCGACTTCGCTGAGCGTGGTGTTCGGCGTGCCGAGCAGCTCGGTGCGGTGGGGGCCGATCTCCTCAGTTTTCAGTTCGAGCTCGACGGGTACATCGCGCGGCGTTTCGTAGAGGGCGGCGATGTTGCGTTGGTAGTTGACCAGGTGCATCAGGCCCTGGATCGCGCGTTCGGGGGTCGGGTATGCGGGCAGTCCGCGGCGGCTCAGCAGCTCCCGGCCTTCGATGACACTCGCACCACCCGCCCACGCGGTGAGCACGAGCTTGCCCGAGTCTTTCACGGCATCGGCGACGGCTTCGGCGGCCGCGGTCGCGTCGGTCATCGCTTGGGGCGTGAGGATCACCAGCACCGCGTCCACGTTCGGATCGTCCGCCACGATCTTGGTTGCCACGGCGTAACGCTCGGGCGGGGCATCGCCCAGCACGTCGATCGGGTTGTTGTGCGACCAATACGCGGGCAACGCTTCGTTGAGCTTGTCCATCGTGTCGTCGCTGAGCTTGGCGAGGGTGCCGCCGCGAGCGATGAGGGCATCGGTCGCCATGACGCCCGGCCCGCCGGCGTTGGTCACGATCGCCAGCCGGCCGCCGCGCGGCACCTTGCGTCGGCCCAAGAGCTCGGCGCAGTCGAACATGTCATCGATCTCGTACACCCGTTCGATGCCCGCCCGCTGGAACGCGGCGTCGTGCACGTCGTCGGCGCCCATTAACGCCCCGGTGTGCGACGCGGCCGCCGCGGCCGACTCGGCGAAACGCCCGGCCTTGTACGCGATGATCGGCTTGGTCTGCGTGAACGCCCGCGCTGCCGAGACAAACGCCCGGGCGTTGGCGATCGATTCGATGTACACGAGGATCGCGTCGGTGCCCGAGTCCTGCCCGAAGTAGTCGATCAGGTCGGCGAAGTCGGCCTCGGCCATGTTGCCCACCGACACGAACTGCGAAAACCCGATGCCCTTGCGGATCGCCCAGTCCAGGACGCTGGTGCCCAGCGCACCCGACTGTGTGATGAACGCGATGTTGCCCGGCTTGGGCGTGCCGACGGTGAAGCTGGCGTTGAGCCCGATGCCCGGCACGATCACGCCCAGGCAGTTCGGCCCGATCATGCGGACGCCGTCACCCTTGGCGATCTCGGCCAGGACTTGTTGTTCGAGCTTGATCCCTTCTTCGCCCGCCTCGCGGAAGCCGGCACTGATCACACAGATGCCTTTGACGCCGAGTTCTACCGCCGACTTCACGATGCCCGGCACGGTGAACGCCGGCGTGCAGATCACCACGAGGTCCGGCACGTTCGGCAGTTCTTCAAGACTCTTGTACGCCGCGATGCCTTGCACCGCTTCGCGCTTCGGGTTCACCGGATAGACGACGCCCTGAAACCCGCCGCCGATCATGTTGTTGAGCACGGCGTAGCCGACGCTGGAGGTGTTGTCGCTCGCCCCGACGATGGCGACACGCTTGGGATTGAACACACGATCAAGGTTTCGGACCGACATCTTCAAAGGCTCCTTGAACAGCGAGAAAACACCGATTCACGGGACGCTTGTCCCGCGGTGTTCGCACCATAGCACAAGATAAATTCGTACCTTTTGAGTGGGTTTTGAGTTTTTTGTTTAGCCGTGACCTGGGGCTTACTTACCGTCGACGGTCAACGGGATCGTGGCGTTTTTGCCCTCGTCGCCGGGGGCAACGTTGGCGGGTTGGTTTTCGATGTGGAGGGCTTTGGCGCGTTGGGTGGACCAGTCCTCGACTTGGCGGTCGGGGGCGTCGGGGCCGTCGTGGACCGCGAGGAAGTCGTAGCGGTTGTCGCGTTGGGCGGGGGTGAAGCCGGCGTCGCGGATGAGGTGGCATAGGACCTCTTCGCTGAGGCAGTAGGTGGTGCCGGCCGCACTCACGACGTTCTCTTCCATCATCACGCTGCCCATGTCGTTGGCCCCGTAGTAGAGGCCGAGCTCGCCGATGCGGGGGCCCATGGTGACCCAGGAGCTGCCGATGCTGTGGATGTTGTCGAAGAAGATGCGGCTGATGGCTTGGGTGCGGAGGTACTCGGTGGCCCCGGCGAGGCGGACGACCTTGCCGGCACGGGGGGCGGCTAAGCCGCAAGCGGCTTTGTCGGACGGATCGACTTCGCCGCGCATCACGGCCTCGGCGAGGACGTCGCCGGGGAAGGGTTCATCGCTGGCGAGGTCGTAGTCGGGCAGGTGGCCGAGCGGGGTGTTTTCGCGTTGGAAGGGCCAGCTGATGAAGCTGATATATTTGCCGGGGTAGCCTTGCTCGATCGCGCGGTCCTGACGGGTGCGGATCGCGTTCATGTGCATGATGCGGTCGGCGGCGCCTTCGATGTGGCCGAACATCATCGTGCCGCTGGTGTACATCCCGAGCTTGTGGGCGGTTTCCATCACGTCGAGCCATTGCTCGGCACTCGCCTTGCCGATGCCGATCTTGCGGCGGACGTGGGGCGCAAAGATCTCGCCGCCGCCGCCGGGCAACGAATCAAGCCCAGCATCCATCAGCCGTTTCATGATCGCTTCGAGCTTGGCCCGCCAAACCTCGCGCGGCAGTTCGTGGGACTTCTTCGGGTCGGTCTTGGGGAAGCCGTCGAGGTCGTACACGGCAACGAACTCCACGAACTCCGGCGGGCTGAAGCCGTGGATGTGGACCCCCGGGAATTCTTGTTTCAAACCTTGGAGCAGCTCGACGTAGAAGTCGACGCCGAGGTTCGGGTGCATGCCGCCTTGGAGCAGGACCTGGGTGCCGCCGATCTTCACGAGCTCGCGGACTTTGTCGTGGAGTTGCTCGGTCGTGAGGACGTACGCATCGTCGTCCCCCTCTTTGCGGAAGAACGCGCAAAAGGTGCACGACGCCGAGCAGACGTTGGTGTAGTTGATGTTGCGGTCGATGACGTAGGTGCGTTTGGCGTCGGGTCCACTGCCGTGGATGCGGTTGCAGATGGCCGAGGCCCATCGGCCCAGGTCGTGGAGCGGGGCCTCGTGATAGAGACGCAGCGCGTCTTCGGGCGAGAGTCGGGCCTCCCCGGCGACGACGGCGTCGAGGTTGAGTTCGTCGGCGAGGCGTTTGGAATCGGATGTGGTAGAAGGTCGCAACATCTTGATCGGATGTTACGCCGAGGCGGAAGAGATTGCGCGGCGTCCCGGGAATTGAATTGAGCGGAGCGTTTTACGCGGCCTTGGCGGGCGCTTCGTAGGCCGGGCTGTGAGCCGGCTGCTTGGCGGGGGCTTCGGCACGGTTGACCGGATTTTTGATCTCGGCCTGCATCTTCTTGTTGGTGTACAGCTTGAACAGCAGGAACAGGCCGTAGGCGTAGCAAGCGGCGAGGTACACGATGACGGCGATGAGAGTGGCTTTGAAGAGCATGGCAGGCTTCCTCCACGGAGACGTGGCACGGCGATATCGGCCGGGGACGATAAGAAGCCATCGGGCGAGTCGGAAGCGGAACTGTAAAAAAAGTCACGTTTTTGACGCGGACACCCGCCTCGATGCTCACTGAGCCGCGAGATCGTTGGCGTGGAGAAGGTCACCGGCGTTCACCGGGCGGGCGAGGGTGCGGCCGACAACGTGATCGAGTTCGGCGGCGGGGATGCCGGTGCCGGGACGTTTGACGGTGAGGTCTTCACGGCGGATGACCTGGCCGACGGGCAGGTCGTTGATCACGCAAACGCTTTGGCGGGAGACTTTCTGTACATCGCGTTCGAGGTCGGTGCAGGTCTTGTTGAGCGGGCCGAGCATGGCAGAGGCTCGGCGGACCGCGGCGACGTATTGGCGGAGGCCGTCGGGTTCGACACTCGCGGCGTGGTCGGGGCCGGGGGCGGTGCGGTCGTGGGTCAGGTGTTTTTCGAGGACTTGGGCCCCGGCGGCGACGGCGAGGGCGCCGGTGTCCAAGGCGGCGGTGTGATCGGAGTAGCCCACCGCGGTGCCGGGGAAGCGGTAGGACAGGGCACGCATGCCGCCGAGCCCGGCGGCGTCATCGGGCGTGGGGTAGGACGAGACGCATTGCAGTAGCGCTCCGTCGGAGGCGCGAGTATGGTTTGCGGCGGCGTCGAGTTCGTCGAGTTCGCAGGTGCCGGTGGAGATGAGCATGGGTTTGCCCAGCGTGGCGGCGGCGTCGAGCAGCGGCGTGTTCACCGCGTCGGGCGAAGCGATCTTCACCGCATCAACATCCAGCGTTTTGAGGTCGGCGACATCGTCCGGGCTGAATGGCGTGACGATGAACTTCACGCCGCACGATTTGGTGAGGTCACGCAGGGGACGCAGTTGCTCGGCCGACAGCGTGAGCTTATCCAAGAGCGACTTCGCGTCGTCGGCTTTGCCTTCCTGATACCCCGCGAGCAGGGCTTGGTTGGAGAGCAGGCGGTCGGGGTGGAAGAGCTGGAACTTCACCGCGTTGGCCCCGGCGTCGGCGGCGGCGCGGATGAGCTCGGCGGCGCGGTCGGGATCGCCATCATGGTTGACGCCGACTTCCGCGATGACCATCACCCGCGGCGGGTGCTCGGCGTCGGCGGGGGCGAACATCGGCGTGCGATCGGCTTGGGCCATGCGGGCATCGTAACGGGTGAAAGCGGCTTGGAAATCGCGGTGTTGACCGGGGACGCGGTGGTCGATAACTTACTTGGCTCTGCGGAAGGTGGTGCCTAGACTCTGGCTTCCTCAGCGACCGGGTAGCTCAACGGTAGAGCATCGGCCTTTTAAGCCGCTGGTTCTGGGTTCGAATCCCAGCCTGGTCATTCTTGCTAGATAAGGACTTACGACGTTTCGGATTTCTGACAGCTTCGTTTTGGGGACGATTTTGGGGACGTGTCACCCTCTGAACCGTCTCGCGAGGCACCTGTAAGTAATATTGCTGCATTACCGCAATAGAGTCACCCTGCCACTTCGCAGCGGCATTGATGTCGATTCCTGAGGTGGCGTAGTCCGACGCTCGGCTCTTACGCATTACTTGGCACCAGTCTTCCCAAGTCGGCACCCCCAGCCTTCCGCATAGTCGATCAAACCATCGCCGTAAGTTCTTTGCATCTCGGCTGATACCTGTGAGTAGGGATGTCTCGCCCTCTTGGGCCGTGGTGAACGCCTCACGCAACAACTCGCTGAGTTCCGGCATGATGGGCACCTGCCGTACCTTTTTCCGCTTGGTGTCGCCGTAGATATTCATGACCTCCTCGTCCCAGTCGACATCGCCCCATTCAACGCGGAACGCCTCCTGCTGCCTCATGCCCCCGTAGCGCCACAGGCCCAGCATGAGCTTGCGTTTGATGTCTGAGCATCCGCCGATGAGTTGGGTCGTCAACTCCATCGAGACGTAGAACCAACGATCCGGATTCGGTTGGGTCTGGCGTCGAGGCAACGCAAACGGATTGTCGTTGATGAGCTTTTCGTCGACCGCAGTCTGGAAGATCGCGTGCATCGTTCGGCAGTGTTTACGTGTCGTGTTTTCTGAGATGTTTTGGCGTGGACTGAACGTCCCTGAACTGATGGCTGCTCGCAGGTCCGCTGCATCACTTCGGCTGATCTTATCGATACGCCGCTCAGCACCAAAGAAAGCTACAAGGATGCGGCACGCGTGATCATGAAGCTTTACCGTGGCCTTACCCAAGTCGGTTCTATGTGCGAGGTATCGACGTACAAAATCATCCAGTGTTGGAGCGACTTCGCCACGGGCCTTGCGGGTGTTGGTGTTGATTTCCGCTTCAATCTCACGAGCCAAGACCTTGGCCTGTCGCTCGGTGCGTTTCTTTTTAGAGCCTAGTCCTTTTTTTCGTGTGACTCCGAGATCATCAATCCACTGGGCTTGCCAGTAGTCGCCATTGCTATGCACCTTGACCGTAATCCGCTTCATCGTGGGTTGGCCTCCCGCTGTACCTCGATGAAGTCTAGTAGATCCGTTAGGTAGAATGTCAGGTGTTTGCCGACCTGTACTGCCCGAAGTCGACCACGGCTACGGTAGTAATCAATTGTTCGCCCAGGATTCTTGGTGTCTGCTTGATCTAGACGCAGAAACCGAACCGCTTCATCACGAGTCATAACGGCTGGAACAGGCTGGCCTGTGTCAGGGAAATAGCAGATCGGAACTCGCGGAAGCCCTTGGCTCATGCGGGTGACACCTGCCCTGATCGAACCTTCTTCTTTGCCTGTTTGCGCTCACGCCCTCGTTGGGCCTGCTTCTTGGTGCCCTCTTGGATATCTAACAAGCGGTCCTCTGTGAGTTCTTCGCCCACAATTTCCGCCATTAAACGTAGGACCTTCGGTGAACTGGTCATCGTTTCCAGAATGCCGCGTATCAGCGGGTTTTCCATCCCCTGGATGTATTTTTCTTCCTCGTCGATCCCCTCACGAATGATCCGTTGCACCACTTGTGAGCGATTCTCATCGCGAGCTTCACAAACAGCATCGATTCGGCGAGCTAAATCAGCATCAATGGACACCGCGATTTTGGCCTTGTTTTCTGGCATGCAATTAGTTTACCAAAGTAAACCATGGTGTCAAAGGGTAGATGGTAGGCTAACGTCAAAATACGTGACGTTTCGGATTCCAGTAGAAATGTACTTCTAATGACGGGGTTACTCATATGAAGAATTGCGTACTTTGGGTTGGAAATGGATTCACCATAAGTCTTACAAAGCACCTGCAGGGGGCAACTCGTCCGATTGATCTTTTCAGTCTATTCCCTCCTCCAGAATGGACATGTGAGCTTCGAAGTTGGGATAAAAGCCAGTCTGAGGAAACCCTGTTGAAATTGATGGGTAAGGGACTATTTGGTGAACTCCAAGACGCAATTAAGAATGTTGGTGGGGCTAGTAGTGGAACAGGAGGGTTTGCCGATCTTTGTGTGCGTCTAGGTGCCTATACGCCATTGACAAATCACATTGGGCCTGCGGACGCGAATATTGAACAAATGCTATCGGCTGATTTTCCTGAAACCACATTCGAGAAACAAGACTTTCTCAGCAGCGAAGGTGCCCCTAAAAATAACTCTGCAAATAGCGTGAGTTTTCAATCGAGCGATGTGTGGCTTCAGCTTCGTCAATATATTTGGCAGCTGATCCGAAATTATGATCGTGAAATCAACTGCTGCGCTGTTAATGGTATCCAAGAATGGCCTTGGCTTGAAATTATGTACACACTCGTTGCCAACTATCGAGTGTCTGCTGTTTCATACAACTATGATGTTCAATTAGAGAAGTGCTTTGGCGATCTAGGAGTTGCTGCCGGTACTCGTCCAGGAGCTTTGTCGCACATCTATGATCAGAGGGATCGACGCAGTGTGCCAACAATGAAGCCACACGGATCAAGTAGTTTTTCGCAAGGAGTTACAGTTGTTGGCAACGTCAACATAAAAGTTCGTAACGGTAGTTTTGATGATTTGTATTGCAATCCGGATCTTGTCGCTTGCCCACTTGTCCCATTTATCGTACCCCCTGGATATCCTCGTGACCCCCACTTTGATGCACTAAACCCGACGAGAGAGGTGATTCACAGAGCCCTGAGTGAGTGCGATGTCTTGGTGGTTTGTGGTTATTCTGCTTCGGGGCCTGACCATGATGAATTCAAAGAATACCTCACTTCTCTTAGGGGATCGGCATTGGTCATGCATGCAGGAGCTGGTGGTGACGAGCAAAACAACGCTGCTCGCTCCTTACAGGGTGTTGTTGGGAAGTACAACTATCATTTTTATGACCCAAGCTCTCTGAATGAATTAAAGAAACATGTAAGCCTTGTGGGCCAACTATAACCTTATCGATAAAGATAGTGATTATCTTATGATTCTATGTCCCATTGC
>JBCCWB010000100.1:0-14243 GCA_039194345.1 Planctomycetota bacterium | reverse complement strand
GTCGTCGAAGACCTCGACCTCGACCAGATCTACCCCTTCGTCAACGAGACCGCCCTCTTCAAGACCCAGTGGCAATTCGTCCGCGGCAACAAAAAGTCCGCCGAGTACGAAGCCCAGCTCGAAGACGAGGTCCGCCCGATCTTCGACCGCTACAAACGGGACATGAAAGATCAGAACGTCTTGCAGGGCAAGGTCGTCTACGGCTTTTGGCCGTGCAACGCCGACGGCGACGACCTGGTGATCTACGACCCCGAAGACCACGACAAAGAAATCGAACGCTTCGCCAACTTCCCCCGGCAGTACGAGCGCAAACGCTTGTGCATCTCCGACTTCTTCCTGCCCGTGGATTCGGGCCGCAAGGACGTGCTGCCGCTGCAGTGCGTCACGATGGGTCAGGAGATCAGCCACGTCGCCAAGGAATACTTCGACGCCGACAACTACACCGAGTACCTCTACGCCCACGGCATGGGCGTCGAATGCGCCGAGGCCCTCGCCGAGCTCTGGCACAAACGCATCCGCGCCGAGCTGGGCATCGGCAACGACGACAGCCCGAAGATCAAACAACTCTTCACCCAGAAGTACCGCGGCAGCCGCTACAGCTTCGGCTACCCGTCCTGCCCGGAAATGCAGGACCAGGAAATCTTGTTCCGTCTCCTCGAACCCGAACGCATCGGCTGCGAACTCACCGAGAACTGGCAGATCGACCCCGAGCAATCGACCAGCGCGATCGTGGTGCACCACCCGGATGCAAAGTATTTCAACCTTTGATTCGGATGCTCGCGGATCGTCTCAACCTAGCGAAACAACGCGCCGCATTCGGGACAGGTCGGGACATCCAAATCACCGCGCAAGCTATATCCGCACTTCCAACACAAGTCCTGCGATCCATCATCCATCCTTCTGATTGCCATGACGGCGTAGATCACGCTGTTGGCTAACAGCACGATCGAGATCACAAAGCCGATGAGAATCCCCACCAAGCCGTAGCCCCATGCCGCCTCGGCTTGCCCGGCAAACCGATGTAAACACCATGCCAAAACCCCGCACAGCGGCGGCACGGCTAATGCAGATAACGTGTAGAGTCCTACAACACACGAAACCCGCCAGATCGAGCTTTTCATTTCGCACGACATTATCGAAGCATAAGAGTTTAATCCGTCGACGGTTTCACCAAACGGGAAACACACCGCCGCGGGGCGGGGCTGGGGTGAGGAGGCCGCAAGGAGCATCGCTAAACTTTCTCAACCCAGCACCCGCCTCACGGCGGCCGATGTTCACATCGAACCCGGGCCGTGGTGGTGCTTTCGCCTCCTGATCGTTGACTGCAGTCTAGCCGATGTGCAGGACGCCCCGATACGAAAAAACCGCCGAAATATCTCGGCGGTGATTCGGGATTGCCTATTTTTACAGTCGTTTCGTTTGTGACGCTCAGCCCGCGCCCATCGCCGCGATAAACTCGTCCGCCTCGGCGATGCTCTGGTTCATCTCGGCGATCAACGCCTCGATGCCATCGACCAGTTCATCCGCGTTTTCCTGCAGCGTCGCCAACGCCTGAGCGTTGAGTGAGCTCTTAAGAAATATCACTCGGCCCTTGAAGCTCTCAAGCACCGGGTCCATCTTGTCGGCCGCTTCGTCCATCTTGGCGACCATCGCGTCGAACGACGCCTGGGTGTCGTCCCGCTGCTTGATCATCGCCTTCTTGTATTCGGGCACGGTCTGCTCTTCGATGTCGCCTTCCCATTCATCGAAGAAGACCGCGCCGAGCCGTTTCACGCCGCCGATCTCGTCGCGGAAGTCGTCCGCCTGGGCGTAGCAGCGGTCGTAGCTCTTCTGCAATTTCTTGTAGGCGTCTTCGAGCTCGCCGCCATCAAACTCATACGTCGCGCGGAATTGATCCAACGCGCTGGTGAACTCCACCTTGGCGGCTTCCTGTCGCGACCGGGTGTCCTGCACCTGGTCAACAAGGAGATCCCGTGACTCCCAGCCGAGCTGCTTCCACGCCGCCACGTAGGTCGACGTACAACCGCTACCGACGAATAATCCCGCCATCACCACCAACACACCAACGCTCCGAGCCGTGAATAACATCGCGTTCTCCTGATCAAAAGTTGCCCCGAGTTCTCCAGAGGGTGCATCATACCAGCCGGTCGAGCAACGCCAGACACTGCGATTCGTAACCGCCGCCGAAGTGCCAGAGGTGGCTCAGCAGATGGTGGAGTCGATACACCTCGACGCGTCGCTCCCAGCCGGCCGGAAGCGCCCAGACTTCCTGATACGCAGCCTCGAAACGCGGGCCGAAGCCGAAGAGGCGGGTCATGCCGAATTCGACTTCGCGGTGGGCGTAGCTGCACGCCGGGTCGTAGATCCACACCCGGCCGTCACGGTCGCCGCAGGCGTTGCCCGACCACAGATCGCCGTGGATCAATACCGCAGGTTCATTGGGCCCGGCCAAGACGTCGTCCAAGCGCTCCGCCAATCGCTGCCCCAGGTCTACCACCCGCGGATACGCCGACAACCGTTCGACTAACGGCCGCAGCCGACGCTCACGCCAAAACGTGATGGGGTCTTCCACCATCGAGTTGTCCTGCGGGAGTCGGCCGAGGTAGTTGTCGGCTTCAAAGCCGAATCCCCTGCTGCGTTGGGACCTTTGATGCAACTCGGCGAGACCATGGCCGAGGTTTTCCTCAAAGTCCGAAGACTTGCCGCCCTGCTCGATCATCTCCAGAACCAGATAATCCGAACCGACCGCCAACACTTCGGGGATGCAGAGTGCCTCCGAAGCGTTTCGCAACGCGTTAAGCCCCGCCGCTTCCGCCTCGAAGAGTCCCGGCAACGCCGCCGCATCCGCGTTGGCTTTCACGAACATCCTGCGCCCATCGCTGAGCGTCCACGACTCGGCCTGATTGATATCCCCACCGCCGACGGCTGAACGCTGGGTCACATTCGCGCCCAACTCAAGCTCGATCTGGCGCTGCGTCGCGGGGTTCACGCGGGATCGCTTTCGCCGGTGAGGTGCTCCAGAATCGACGGACACGCCGACTCGATCATGTCGAGGACTTCTTCGAAGCCCGCCGCCCCGCCGTAGTACGGGTCGGGCACGCTGCGGACCTCGTCGCGGTCGCTCCACGACACCCTCGGCAAAAACTCGCCGAGCATCTTGATTCGGCCAAGCTGTTCGTCGTTGATTGTCATCGCCGCGAGGTCGTCGTAGTTGGCGCGGTCCATCGCGACGATCAGCGTGAACGATTCGATGTCGTTCTGCGTGACCTGGCGGGCTTTGCTCGTGAGGTGATAGCCACGCTTTTCCGCCGCGGTCTGCATGCGTTGATCCGCCGGGTTGCCGGTGTGGTAGCCGATCGTGCCGGCCGAGTCGACGATTATGTCCCGGCTCAGAGCACGCTCATCCACCAACGCCTGGAAAACGCCTTCGCCTGTAGGCGATCGGCAGATGTTGCCCATGCACACAAACAACACGCTCTTTCGGTCCTCGGTCATGCGGGCATGATAGCCCGCTAAGCCGCAAGCGGCTTGCTTTGCGGAGCACGCATCACGCGGGTTCGAAGACGAGATGGCAGGTGTAGATCAGCGTGTCGTTGGCGGGCGCATCGCCGGGCGGGCCTTCGATGCCGAACGGGTCGAGCAGTCGGACTTCCCATCGGCCGTCGATCGACAGCCGCGGCTTGCCATCATCGCCGAGGAATGCCTCGATACTCGCGGGCACGGTCAGCGGGATCGTGATGCCCTTCATCGTGAACTGGCCGTGCAACACCGCCGGGGCGACCGTGCCGAAGGCGGGCTGATCGAAATCGGTCTCGACCTTGTCGATCACGAAAAACGATTCGGGGTGGTCCGAGACCACCAGCATCGTGCTGTGGATCGAGGCATCCAGATCGTCATCGCCCATGGTCACCGTCGACGGGTCGGCCACGAATCGGCCACGCATGCCTTCCAATGACAAGCCTTCGCCGAGCGTCAACTCGCCGCTTAGCGAAGTCACTTCCCCGGCATACGCATCGAGCGGAGCCGGGAACTTGAACTGCACCGCGGGACGCGTGTTCTGCGCGAGTTCATCAATCACCCACTCGCGCACAATCTCGACGCTCGCCAACGCCTCGGCCGACGCCCCCGCGGGCTTGGGTGGCAACGGCAGGCCGAGCTCCTCCCACGACACCACGGGCGTATCGCTGGGCACAACATCAAACCCATCTCCCAACCGCGACTCGGCCAGTTGCCGAGCGATCTCATCGGCGAAGATCTTCGCGCCGCGGGCAAACACCTCGTCCGCTTCTTCGATCGGCCCCTTGAGCGAGCCGTCCATCAGCGTGAACACCGGCTCGTGACAATGGAACTGCGAGTACAAGCCGAGGCTGAGGTACAGCGTGCCGTCCGCCGCGAGGTAGGGGTAGTAGTCGGTGTAGAACATCCGATCGCTACGCCCGAGCTCGACGCGGTCGGCCCAGGCAAACCGCTCATCCGCCGAGCCGATCGCTTTCGCCATCGATTCGGCGGTGATCTCGACCCCGTCGGCCGAGGCACCTTCGCCCAACACTAGATCAGTTACCTTGATCGGCGTGGCCACCTTGGCGTTCCCCAAGTCCCACACCGGAAGCGACTCACGCACCAGCGATTCATCACCCTGCGGCAAAAATCGCGAGGTACGGATGAAGTTCCGCACCCGGTCCGGCGTCGCGTAACGCCCTTGGTAGATCGATCGGCCCAGATGGTTTTGGTACGCGATCAACGGCGTGATCCCCACCCCCTCGGGCACGCCCGCCAACTCGTCCACTTCGAGGACGGTCAACGAAGCACCCGAAGCCTTCGCCAGCTTCTCCAACTTAGACAGGTCCTTGCTGGCGAAACGTTCCGCCAAATCTGACGCATCGGATTGCGTAAACACGATGAGTTGCTCGGCTGGCGCATCCGTGGCCTCTTCAGCGTGTACTGAGAAAGAGCCAGCGGTTAGCAATAGTGCTGCAGTAAAAGCAACGAATCGCTGAAGCTTTGCGTGGATGGATCGACCGTGTCTCATTTGGAATATCCCGCGATCGGCACCATGACCGTGATCGTCTCGCCGACCTTATCCTTGGGCGCATCTTCCTTGACACCCAGGTCCAGCCGGCTGATGTTGAACATCGAACGCAGCACCAGCAGGTCGCCCTCTTTGGCACCGCCGCGCTTAGCCGCACCCTCTTCGATGTAAGCGACTTCGATCATGACCGACAGGGGCACCTCTTTGCCGCCGAACGACATCGTGCCGTGGACGTCGAGCATCTGGTTTTCGTCATCGGTCTGGGCGGCGCTCACGACTTTTTCGAACTCCATCGTCGCCACAAAGGCATCGGTGATATTCAGCCAGTCCGCACCGCGAAGCACGTTGGTCATGCGGCTGTTAATGAAAGACAGTTCCGCAAGGTCCACGGAGATTTCGCCATCGAAGGACGTTGGCTCAGCCGGGTCATAGCTGATCGTGCCTTCCACGCCACCGATCATGCCCGTGATGGGTTCGAGTTCGGAATCGACCACGAAGATCACGCCGTTCACACCCTTGGGGTCTTTGAAGTCGAACTCGATCGGCTCAGCCGAGGCTCCGAGGCCCGCGCCGAGGGTAATCGCCGCCGCCGTCATCGCCGCCAAGGCCCGCTGAGTGAATCGCATCATGGTGTGGTCTCCTGAGTATCCGAAAGTTTGAGAAACGGCCGCGGCCGCGTGATATAGACGTTAAAACAAGTATAGCCCTGCCGATCTCGATGTCCCGTTCGCGAAATGAGAACTTTTCGTTACACTGTGCGTCCCTGCAGGGGCCATAGCTCAGTTGGGAGAGCGCCTGCTTTGCAAGCAGGAAGTCGCCGGTTCGAGCCCGGCTGGCTCCATTCGCAAAACTACTGGTCAGACGTGTAGTTAAGCACGTACCCACCTCAGGCGACGCTGACCGAAACGCAACTCACCGTGCGGTAACTACCGCAAAGCGTTTCGGAGAGCGTCATGCCTACAACGCGACAACCCTCGTATCGATTGCATCGCCCCAGCGAAAACGCTGTGGTCACCCTTTCTGACAGGCGTACAGGCCGCCGGCGAGATGTTTATCTCGGCAACTACGGCACGGACGCAAGCCGTACTAAGTACGACCGTGTGCTTGCCGACTGGCTCAAGGACGGCCGCACACTCGACATGCCAGCGGACGAGGCTCGAGCGACGTTGGAGCCGACCAAGCCTCTAGGCGGCACCGTGACCGCCCTGGTCGTCCCATACTGGCTCGACCCGAAACACCGCCACACCGACGGAGCTGAGAATCTCTCCAAGCACGGCGAGCAGCTCAAGACGGCCATCAAACTAGTGCGATCGATGTTCGGCAAGCTAAGTAATTCAGTTTATTTACTGTGCCAGGGTTTCCTTGGCAGTCTTGCCACACGGCGAGCGCACGAAAAAATCGCCCCGGGTTGGAGCGGCTTTCGAGATGGCGTGTTGTTTTGACTGATTAGTCGCGCCGGCGTCGGGCGAACATAAGCCCGCTGAGTCCGAGCAGGGCGAGGGACGAGGGTTCGGGAACTACCGTTATCGAGCTGATTGTTCCTGTGATGTTGTAATCGATGAATACGCCATCATCCCCTGGGGTTGATAAGAACAGCGTCAGGGAGTCGGTGATGAAACCGACGGGAGGGTCTCCAAGGAACTCGGCCTCGCTCAGCCGAATCAGTTCATCTGCACCTGAACCGTACGCGGTCTCATCGCTATCAATGAGGGCTAAGCTCAGGAGCGGCTGTTCCACCGTGAAGCCGGTAAAACCACTGTTGAAAAAATCAAACAACTCCAGCGGGGGACCGGCGAGCGTCGCTTCGGAAGAATCCAGAGACCAAGTGTGCGATTGTGACGCTATGACCTGGCGTACATCACCAGACGCGGCACTGGCAAAGGGGGTGCCTCCGACCTCCAACGAAATGTTGGAAGCCGCGCTGTCGAAGTTGTTGAAAGATGCAGAGCCCCCCCCCGACACGGATGTGCGGGGCGTTGCTTCATCGACATCAAAGGTCAGCGTGAACGACGCGCCGAAAAGCTGGGGCAACAATCCCCAATCGGTCGTATCCAAGTCTTCCCCCTGGTTGTCGTCGAACCCTGAAACCTCGGGAAGAGAATCAAAAGTACCCGTCAATTCATAGCTGATGCTCATAGCTTGGGCGTTGGTCGGCGCGAGGCAGCAGGCGGCTAGCAGGGCGGCGGCGGACAAGGCGGAGGTTGTGTTCAGGGTCGTGCAGACGGTCATTGCATCTTTTCTCGGTTGAGTTGAACTATGAATCACACGCTCGGGTTATTGGCTTGGCACCAGAAAGAAGTGTCATGATGATCAATAATCTTATTCTCGACAATAACGAACGCAATAGCGTATCCCCTTAATTGACAAAATACTCGCAAGAGATTTGATCAATGTCTCACAACAAGGGCTATTCATCCGATGCGCGTGAAGATGGGTAAGCTGGCATTTCCCAATTGGGATGCCTGGCTACGCCGCCCGTTCGGTGAGCCGCATCGCTTCATCCAGTTCACGGTATACCTGCAGAGCGGCATCCGAGTGATCTGCGTGCCCTGGAACGCCAGCCGCAGCCGTGGCGTTGGCTGAGGCTTTGGGGTGGGAGTTGGGGTAGCGCCCGGTGGTTAAAGGGCATCAGCCAGACGTACTGTTGCAACCAACGCACCATCTGGAATCATGTCATTGACAGCGAAGCAACGTTTGCCAATCACGCCAGTGTCGTAGACAGAGAATTCAAGTGTGAACGAGTCCGCCTCAATTTTCGCGATGGTTTAACCAGTAGTTATGTCGTCGCTTTCTGCAACAAACCACTCTTTCTAGATGTAGTCCTCATCTGGCAAACTGAGATGACATAGCCTCGCTTCACCTGAGATTTCTTCTCGCAAAACCTCGATCTCCACAAGACATAAAGGGCTCACCTGCTCGCCGTGTGCTAAGAACGGGCTATGAACCAGCAAGATCACTTTACACGTTGGCTTAGCTGGTCAAGCATAGCCGGTGTCGTTTTGCAAGCAGGAAGTCGCCGGTTCGAGCCTGCTGGCTCGATTCGAACGTCCGGGAGATCATTTCATTGCGAAAGAACGAAACAATCCTTTTCCTCGGGGATTGTTTATGATGCGTTGTGAGCTTGCGTTACAGCCAAGGAAATCACTTTGACCCAGCCACAAATTTCTTAGCTCTTGTGCTTGCGGTGCCCTCGATGGTTCAACAGGGAGAACCGAGGCGGTTCGTAGTGGCGTTCGGCGGTGAAGGGTTCGAGGAAGTGATTCCCAAGGTCCTGACCATTTACAAAGAACGCATTAGCTCCGAGGTATTCGCAACCCACTAAGGCCATGTCCGCGCTGCGCCCGATGTTCTCCAGCGTCTTCAACCCCGCACCGTAATAGTTGCTGCCATCGGTCCACTGCCCCGCTGGGTCGTAGGGCACCTGCCAATCCACACTCGGCGGAATCGATGCGTTGTATTCGATGCACGCAGCTCGCGGTTTGTACCCGGCTTGCAGCAACGCCTCCCAGACGTGCCCGGTGTTCATGTCGATGTCCAACGAAAGGAAATCGAATGTTTCGGGCACTTCTGCTTCGCGCAGCAACTGGCCGATGTTTTCGCGGTTCACCGACGCCGCGACGAGCCGCAATCGGCCGTCGGCCAACTCCGCGGCAAAGTGTTTCTTCGCCCGAGCCACCGAAGCCTTGTCGGCCTCGATCCACACGCCCCGCCAACCCGTTTGGAGCAACAGGCGGGTGTTGTTCTCAAGCCCGTCACCGATGCCGATCTCGACAAAAAAACGATCCGATGGCTGAATCCGCCGAAAGACCTCCGCGATGATCCCGTCTTCCCCGTTCTGGCTATACATCTGCGTCTGATGCAGAACGAGACACTTCGGGTCGGCGTAGCGCGGCGCGGTCATGATCGCCACGTCCTGCGCCGCGAGGATGCTTGCTTCTTTGTCGATCCAGGTGTGCACACGGACCGACTCGACCTTCTCGTTCAGCTGCGCGACTTCCTGGCGGAGCGCATCGACCGCTTTCGCGAGATCACGCTCGGAAGTCACGGAGGCGTTGCCACCTCGCAGCTTGCTCAACCAACCTCGCAGCACGGCGATCCTCTCGGGATGGGATTTGGAACGTCGAGTTAGGTGGCCGAGAGTTCGAGCATGCTCATGGCTTGCTGCACGATGTGCTCGGCGCTGAGGTTGCAGTAACGAAGCAACTCATCGGGCGACTGGCCGGACTTGGGCAGGTGCTTCACGTGCATCTGGTTAATGGTGAAGCCGTCGCCCGTGGCGGACAGGGCGTCGGAGACGGCCGAGCCCATGGCGTTGCCGTAGTTGTCTTCGAGGGTGAGGACCATGCCGTTGTTCTCGTTGGCGAGGTCGGCGATGGCTTCTTCGTCAAACGGCAGGCTGTACATGTCAACCAGCGTGGCATCAATGCCCGCTTCGTCGAGTTGCTCGAGCGCTCGGTTGGCTTCGTGCACCATGTAGCCGCTGGCGAGGATCAGGAGGTCACGGCCTTCGATCAGCAGCTCGTGGCCGCCGAGGACAAACTCGTCTTCGGGGCCGTAGAGGAACTCGGTGTCGGGACGCAGCGTGCGGAGGTAGGCGAAGCCTTCGTACTCGGCCATCTGCTGCACCAGGGCGTAGCACTGATACGCATCCGAGGGCGTGAGCACGACCATTCCGGGGTGGCCGGCTTGGGTCCGCATCGTGGCGAAGCTGCGGGCGAATGCTACATCACACAACGCCATCTGCGAAGGACCATCCGCACCAAGCGTTGCCCCGGCGTGGCTGCCCACGAGCTTGATCGGCTTGCCCGAAAGGATCGCCATCTCGATCTGGTCGTACGCCCGCACCATGAACTTGCCGAACGTCGAAACAAACGGCACTTTACCCGCGGCGGACATCCCCAGCGCGGCGCTGAGCATGTTCTGCTCGGCGATCTTGCACTCGACAAAGCGCGAGGCCAAGGCGTCGTCTTTCTTGAACGCATCAGCCCCGGTGGAGTTGCTCACCTCGGCGTCGAGGGCGACGACGTTGGAGTGGGCGTGGCCCGCGGCGCGGAGGGCGATGCCGTAGGCCTTGCGGGTGGCGAGCTTGCCTTTCTCGAGCACGCTTTCCATGCCGAAGGCTTTGAGGGCGTCGTCGAAAGACTTCACGGCGTGGTGCGTGGCGGCCTCGGGTTTGTCGGCCGGGAGCATCGGGATCTTCAGCGGCGTGTCGGCCGCGGCGCCGATCTGACGCTCGGTCGCGGCGAGCTCTTCAAGCACGGCGTCGAGCGCTTCGCCGGTGGGTGCGGTGCCGTGGTGGCCGTTGCCTTGTTGCGAGGCGCTGCCCCAACCTTTGACCGTGCGGGCGACGATCGCGACAGGGGCGGATTCGGGGTCGTGTTGTTTCTGGGCGTGGGTCGATAGAGCGTCGATGATGGCCGAGGGCTGGTGGCCATCGATGTCGAGCACTTCGTACCCCGCGGCTTCGAGCTTTTTGACCAAAGTGTCGGCCGACTGCTGCGGCGAGACTTCGGAGGTTTGGCCGAAGGCGTTGGCATTGAAGATCGGGCACACGGCTTTGAGGTCGTGGTCACGGATGAAGTCGACCGCTTCCCAGATCTGACCTTCGCGCGACTCACCATCGCCCATGATGCAGAAGATGCGTTTGTCTAGGCCGTCGAGCTTGGCGGCGACCGCAAGGCCCGCCGCGACCGAGAGGCCTTGGCCCAGCGAGCCGGTGGCGGCGTCGAAGAACGGCATGCCCAAAGCGGGGTTGGGGTGGCCATCGATCGGCGAATCGAGCTGACGCAGGGTCATGGCCAGTTCACGCGTCACGGGCTTGAGGTCGTTGTTGGCGTCGCGGTAGTTGATGCCCAGGTCCGCCATCGCGGCGTAGACGACGGGCACCGCGTGGCCTTCGGAGAGCACCAAGCGGTCGGCCGAGGGGTGGCCGGGGTTGGCCGGCTCGTGCCGCATGTGGGTGTAGAGGAGGGCCGAGATCAGGTGCACCAGCGAGGCCCCGGTCGAGGGGTGGCCCGAGCCGGCTGAGCCGGTGATCTGGTAGGTCAGCTTGGCGAGGTCCACGGCTTTTTGGTGCAGGGTCGAATCGAGGGACATCGCAGCGGGTTCCTTCCGGGAAAATGGCAAAACAGGGGTGGGGCCCAATAGGCATCCAGCCTCGAACCCGCAAGCCCCAAAAATCGAGCAAGCGGGGATTATACGGGCGATCCACAAGCCGCGCGGGCCAGAAAATCATGGGGCGATAATTGTTGATTTCGCGTCGCCGGGCGATATGATACAATTCTATTTAACCGGTTAACCTCGAATTATTTTCCCGTTTCCAGCCTCATTTCACCGCCACACGCCTCCTAAACGCCCCGATCCGGCGATTCCGCCCCGACACGCCCAGCCCGGAGTTCTCCATGCCTGCCCGCCTTTCCCGTCTTGCCACGCTGCCCCACCTGCTCGCTTTGCTGGGCACCGTCGTCACCGCCGCCCTCACCCAGGCCGCCCCGCCCGCCGAGTCGCTGGCGGATCAGATCAAGCCCGCCGACCTCGGTGCGGAGTCCGTCCTCGTGCTGCATTACCACCGGCCCGACGGCGATTACGACCGCTGGAACGCGTGGGTCTGGACCGATTCCGGCGACGGCCAGGCCTACCCCTTCGATGAACAGACCGACTTCGGCCGGGTCGCCATCATCCCCGTTGACCACAACCCCGATCGCTACGGCTTCATCATCCGCCGGGGCAAATGGGAACTTAAAGACGTCGACCGCGACCGCTTCGTGTCCCCGGATCAAACCAACACCAAACGCCACGTCACCGAAGTCTGGACCAACTCCGGCGACCCCGAGATCTATGTCGACGGCGAGGCCATCGATCTATCCCCAAAACTCATCGCGGCGTTTCTCGACTCGCCCAAAAAGCTCGCCTTGGCCAGCACCACGCCGCTCAAATCGCGTGATCTGATTGATGCGGTCTTGCAAACCGAGGCGGGCGACATCGCCCTGGGTTCGATCCAGCGGTCTATAACGCCGTCCCCCGGTTCGGTGGCCTACTCGGTTCGGCTCAAATCAGAAATCGACGCGTCCAGCCTCGACGCCCCGCTCACCCTCGCGATCCCCGGCTACGACCCGCTGACCGTCTACGCCCGCGGCGTCCTCGATGATCCATCACTCACGCCGCTCGATTTCGAACTCGGCCCAGTCACCACCGCAGAGCAAACGACCTTCACGACATGGTCGCCCGTGGCTTCGTCGGTTGACCTCTTGCTCTACGAAAACGGCATCGACACCGAACCTTCAAAAACCATTGCCTTGAAAAGCGATTCGAGCCACGGCGTCTGGCAAGCCACCGTTCCAGGTGACTTGCATAACGTGCCGTATCAATACCGCTTCACGTCCTACGGCCAAGAACGCACCGTCCCGGACATCCACTGCAAAGCCGCCCTGCCCGGCAGCGAGTTCTCGGTGGCGATCGATCTGGATCGCACCCATCCCGAAGGCTGGGACACCCATCAACCGCCCCGCCTCGCCCAACCCACCGATGAAGTCATCTACGAAATCCACGTCCGCGATTTCAGCATGACCGATCCGAATACCCCCGAACACCACAAAGGCAAATACCTGGGGCTTATCACCCCCGGCGTCGTTGAGCCCGGCGAAGAAGGCGTCACCACCGGCATCGCCCACCTCAAAGAACTCGGCGTCACCGCGGTCCACCTGCTGCCCATCCACGACTTCGGCAACGAGCGTCACAACTACAACTGGGGCTACTGGACCAGCCTGTTCAACGTCCCCGAGTCCGACTACTCGACCACACCCGACGACCCGGCCAACACCATCCGTGAACTCAAGACCGCGATCAAAGTCCTTCAAGACAACGATATCCGCGTGATCCTCGATGTCGTGTACAACCACACCTCGAGCAGCTTCGAGTACTCGCCGTTCGACCAAACGATCCCGAACTACTTCTTCCGCACCAACCCGGACGGCAGCCTCCGCAACGACGCGGGCGTGGGCAACTCGGTCGCGGACGAACGGCTGATGGTCCGCAAGTACATCGTCGATTCACTCAAATACTGGGTGACCGAATACAAAATCGACGGCGTACGCTTCGACCTGCTCGGCACACACCACCCCGAGACGGTGCAAACCATTTCGGACGAGTTGTATGCCCTGCGTCCGGACCTGACGATCTACGGCGAACCGTGGACCGGCGGCGGCCCGATCTACTTCGGCAAGGGCGCCCAGCGCGGCATGGGCGTGGCGGTGTTCAACGACCACCTGCGCAACGCGGTCCGCGGCGACCTCGACGGCACCGCCACCGGGTTCGCCACCGGGCCCAACGGCGACACCCACGCGATCCGCAACGGTGTCGCCGGGGCGATCGATGACTTCGCCGACTCCCCGATCGAGAGCATCAACTACGTCTCGGCCCACGACAACCGCACGCTCTGGGACAAGATCGAGTACACGCATCCCAACGCCAGCGAAGAAGAAAAACGCGCGATGCACAAGCTCAGCCTCGGCATCGTGCTCACCAGCCAAGGCATCCCGTTCCTGCACGGCGGCGTCGACATGGCTCGCACCAAAGGCGGCCATCACAACTCCTACAACCAGGGCGATGAAGTCAACGCCTTCGGCTGGGACCGCAAAGACGAATACCGCGGCATCCATGAATATGTGGCGGGACTGATCGAGCTGCGTCGCGAACACCCGGCGTTGCGTTTGACCACGCGGGCCCAAGTCCGCAACAACCTCAAGTTCTTAAACAACACGCCGGAAGGTGTGGTGGCCTATACGCTCAACGGCCAAAACGTGGGTGATGAATGGGACAAACTCCTGATCATCTACAACGGCCAACCCACCGCCGAGAGTCTCAAACTCCCCGCGGGAGCGTGGCAAGCGGTGGTCGATGCCAACAACGCGGGCACCGAAACCCTTTTCGAGGCCCACGGCAACTTACAGCTGCCGCCCTACTCGATGATGGTGTTGCACCAGTAACTCGGTTCGTTTGAACATCCAGTTTTCAAAGAGCGGGCTTCAGATCCTCCGCCACACCTCGATCCCCGTCCGTCTCCGGCGGTGGGGCACGCTATGGCACGCGTGGTGCGATGGGTGGGGGTTTGAAACCGCAGATGAACGCGGATGTACGCAGATACAAGGCAAGAATTATCCACAGATGGACACGATGAACATGATGAAATCCAATTCATTAATCATGCCTATCGTGC
>JBCCWB010000099.1:0-14329 GCA_039194345.1 Planctomycetota bacterium | reverse complement strand
TGCACCCACAACCCCCACGTCGTGGAGCACGAAGGCAAGTACTACCTCTACCACATGGGCAACCACGGCAGCGGTTACTGGGACGACACCCCCGACACCCGCATGCCAGAATTCGAGGAAGATGAGTGGTGGGTGAACCGCAACAACCAGCGTGTCGGGCTTGCGGTGGCTGGCGACTTGAACGGCCCTTGGCAACGCTGCGACGCCCCGCTGATCGATACCCAGCCCGGCCGCCTGATCACCTCGACCCCCACGGTCACCCGCCGACCCGACGGCAAGTTTCTGCTCATCTATAAGTATGTTGAAGATAACGGCGAACTCCGTGGCGGCCGGGTGATCCACGTGACCGCCCTAGGCGATTCGCCAACCGGGCCTTTTGTCGATACCGGTATCCCCTTCATTACCCACCCGACGGCGCTCTTCGCCATCGACGACCACGTCGAGCTGGTGGTCGACGATAAGTACTACTGCATCGCCAAAGACTGCTATCAATCATGGGGCGATTATCCCGCCGGCACGACGGTCCTTTTTGAATCAGATGAAACCGGTATGGATTGGAAGCCGGCCAAGCATTTCATGGTTCTCGAGGCCGGCAAGTTGCACTGGACCGACGGCACCACCACCCTCTGCCAACGCACCGCCGACATGCCCAAGGTGTACGCCGAAAATGGCGTGCTCAAAGCACTCATCATCGCCGTGCTGCCCCAAGACAGCGAGATCTCTTTTGCCGTCATCCTCCCGCTCAGCGCCGCCGATTTGGCGGGGTAACGAGCGCTAAGTCTAAGTTCGCAGAGGACATCCGTTGTAGAGAGAGGGGGCTGGCGGTGTCTTGCTCGCCCGAGTCATCACAACCGCGTTTGCCACCGTACTCCGGGGCTCAGACGGTGACGCTATACTTGTTGGACTATGCAAACTCAAATCACCGGCAAAGCCTACGTCCTGGGCGACGACATCGATACCGACCAGATCATCCCGGCCGAGTACCTCGCCTACAACCCGTCGATCCCAGAAGAGCGCAAATTCTTTGGCATGTACGCCAACATCGGCGTGCCCCAGGGCCAGCGTGGCCTGCCCGACGGCAACACCCCCTTTGTCGAAGAGGGCCAGTTCAAGACCGAGTACACCATCGTCATCGGTGGGAAGAACTTCGGCTGTGGCTCGTCGCGTGAGCACGCCCCGCTAGCCATCGCCGAGGCCGGGGCCCAGGTCGTGGTGGCCGAGTTCTACGCCCGCATCTTCTTCCGTAATTGCGTCAACGGCGGGTATCTGCTGCCCTGCGAATCGCAGCAACGCCTGGTTGAAGAGATCAGCACCGGCGACGAGTGCACCGTTGACATCGAGGCCGGCACGCTGACCAACAGCACCACGGGTAAGAGCTACGCGCTCAACCCGCTGGGTGACGTGAAGCCCATTATCGAAGCGGGCGGCGTCTTTGCGTATGCCCGTGAGAACGGGATGCTGCCCAGCTAACCAGCATAAGGGGGATTTATGGCCGGCGAGATGTTTGATCCCGACGACCCGGATCAAATCAAACGCTTTCAAGAGATGATGGGCCCGCATGCTGTGGATCAACAGGTGCGTTCGGCGATGCAGATGTGCTGGATGGCTCTGCCTTCGGATAAAAAGACCCTCGATGAACTAGAGCAGCAGATGCGTCGGATCTTTGAGCGTGCACTCAAAGACCTGCGTGATGATTCACAAGCATTTGGAATCGGTGAGTGATCGAGGATTCGATTTTTCGCGGCCGATGCCTGGAATCGGCGGCTATTTTTGACTATACGCTAATAGATTTTCCTAAGAAATCAGACCTAAGAGTTTCCCGATGACCACCCGCAGAACCACCCACGGTAATACGCCAGCAGATCGCACCGCGGCCCCGCATAACGAGACTCCAGCGGATCCCGCACGTCGGGCATTTCTTAGGTCGACTGCGGCCGCCGCGGCACTGGGGCTGGGAAGCGTATCGGCGACCGCCCAGACCCAATCGACAACCACCGACACGGATTCATCCGCATCGCGGGGCGAGGCCGACGCACCGCAGAAGGATGTCACCGCCGAGTGGCGCAACCGGCACCCCGATATGACCTATCGCATGCTAGGGCGGACGGGGTTTATGGTTTCGGAGGTGGTTTGTGGGGGCAACCATATGAAGCCCGAGAACATCGATCTCTACGAGGCGGCCTTGGATCGAGGCCTTAATTTCCTCGACCAAGCGATCGCCTACGGCAAAGGCGACGGCGAGAAGGCGGTCGCAGCCCTGCTCAAACGCGGGATTAATCGGGACCGCTTTTTCCTGACTTCGAAACTCTCGGGCTACGACGGCTACATCCGCAACGTCTACGAAGACCACTTCAAATCCCTGACCGAGGCTAAGCAGACTCAAGTCGAAACGCTGGCTCAACAGCTCCGCGAAAAGGCTCAGCCCACCCGCACCGGCTACCACGTTCTTTATTGGGACGCTCAGGAAAAGCCGTTGGCCGGCCAGTACCGGATGATGGCGATGAAGCAGCTCGGATTTACGGCGGGCAGCAAGAAGCAGTTCAAGGACAGACTTCGTCATCTGCTTGATGTTAGCTTCGGCCGTACGACGGCTGACCACTACGATGTGCTGTACTGCCCGCACAGCGTCGAGTCGCCCGAGGCGTTCGACGACGAGGCGTTGCACGAAGAGATGCCCGCGTTCCGCAAAGAGGGCAAGGCCCGGGCGCTGGCGTTTTCTTGCCACAACGACACTGGCAGGATCCTCGAAGCAGGCTCGGCCACGGGGCTCTACGATGTCGCCATGGTCGGCTACAACATCGTCAACCACCTCATGATGGACCCGATCATCGAGGCTGCCCACGGGCGGGGCGTCGGTGTCATCGCGATGAAGGTTGCCCGCCCCGTGATCGTCGACGCACAGGAATGGCGCATCGCCAAACTCAACGAGATGGTCCCCGGCGATGAGCTAAGCCTCGCCCAAAAAGCCTACCTCTTCGCCCTCCAAAACCCGCACCTCTCGGCGGTCATCTCCGATATGAAAGACCAGACCATGATTGACGAAAACCTCAGCCTTGCCGGACGCAAGGTGACGCTTCAGCTGGTGTGAACCAACAACTTCCGGACGGCGTTGGATCACGGGAATAGGATTCCACGACTGCTGGTTGATTAAATCTTCCCTGATTTCGCTTCGACTAATATCCCAAATCAAATTTAACCCTATCCGCGAGCCCGCCCCATGACCCAGACCTCCACCGCCGCTCTGACCGACGCCAGCTACCTCCAAGCCAAACACGAGGCCGGCATGGTGTACGCCGACTACGTTCAGCACACCGACAAGCCCGCCCAGACCGAGGGGTGGCAGGCGATCTACGATCAGGTCCAGCTCACTGACGCCCAGAAAGAGCTGCTCGGCTCCTTCGTCCGGGAGATCAACGTGATCGTGGTCTCGGGTATCTGGTGCGGCGACTGCGTCCGCCAAGGGCCGATGATCCAGAAGATCGCCGAGGCGTCCAACGGCAAGGTCAACCTCAAGTGGGTCGACCGTGATGTGCACATCGACCTGCAAGAAAAGGTCAAGGTCAACGCGGGCAACCGTGTACCCGTGGTGATCTTCGCCGCGGAAGACTTCGAGCTGGTGGGCTGGGCGGGCGACAAGCTGCTGAGCCGATACCGCATTGCGGCGGCCCAGGCCCTGGGAGCCAACTGCCCGTTGCCCGGTGCTCCCGTGCCGCAGGAAGAACTCGATGCCGAGGTGCAGGACTGGGTTGACCAGTTCGAGCGGGTCCACCTGTTGCTGCGTCTCAGCGGTCGGCTACGCCAGAAGCATGGCGATTGAGCCAACGCAGGCCCAAGCCCCCGAATATCGCCTCCAGCCTACGGCTACCCGTGGGTTGTTTTATGCGCGGTCCAAGTCGCGACGCACCGAACTTTGCTTCAAATCTGACGTAATAGCTTTGTTGCGGCCGGGTTGCACCGCTTGCGGCCCGGCGGGGAGGGCGATACACTCCCGCGTCTTCTCGGGCGATTCCGGCTTTCTCCTGTCGCCCATCCGATTTTTATAAGTCTTGTAATACGGAGTCATTGGGTGGCCAAATCCACGAAGAAGAAGTCCTCTCGCACGCCGTCGGCGACCCGGAAAAAGACGACCAAGAAAAAGGCGGTGACCAAGAAGGTCGCCAAGTCGACCAAGAAGGCTGCGCCCAAGAAAAAAGCCGCCAAAAAGGCCCCGGCTAAGAAAACCACCACCAAAAAGAAGGTGACCAAGAAAGCCCCCGCGAAGAAGGCGGCTTCGAAGAAGGCCACCAAGAAAAAGGCTGTAAAGAAGGTGGTCAAGAAGGCGACTTCCAAGAAAGTCGCGAAGAAGAAGGTCGCCAAGAAAGCGGTGTCCAAAAAGGTCACGAAGAAGAAGGTGGCTAAAAAAGCACCGGCCAAGAAGGCACCGGCCAAGAAAAAAGTCGTCAAGAAGGCCCCCGCGAAGAAAGCCGTGACCAAGAAGGTCACGAAGAAAATCGGCACGAAGAAGACGATCAAGAAGAAATCCACCTTCAAGGCTCCTCGTGTGCCGTACGCTGCCCTCGCCGCTGCTCCTGCCCCGGCTTACAACCCTCACGATCACGAGCCGCTGACCAACGCACAACTCCGCAAGATCAAGACCGGCCTCACCGCCAAGGACCTGCGCTTCTTCCGCCAGGAACTGCTCGAACGCCGGGCCGAGATCATCGGCGACGTCCAGGGCCTGGAAGCCGCCCGCAGCGGTAGCTCCGGCGAGATCAGCCACATGCCCCTGCACATGGCTGATGTCGGATCGGACAACTACGAGCAGGAGTTCACGCTCGGCCTCATGGAGTCGGAACGCAAGACCATCCTCGAGATCGACGACGCCCTCCAACGCATCGTCGACAAGACCTACGGCGTCTGCATCGAGTCGGGCAAGCCGATCTCCCGCCCACGCCTCGAAGCCAAGCCCTGGGCGAAGTACTCCATCGAAGTCGCCCGGGAGCGTGAGCGTCGGCGGATGTAATCCGAGAACCGGGAGCAGGGAGATTTCTTTCTCGCCAACCGGCCGCGGCCCGCGACACTCCTACACTTGACGATGACCGACACGTCACCCGCCCAAACCACCCCTAGCCAAGCCACGCCGGTCCGTTTGGCCGGGCGTAGCGGCCGGGCGATTGTGTTTTTTCTCGGGGTGATCATCGTGGTTCTCAGCGTGGACCTCGGCCTGAAGTATTGGGCTTTTGATCATGTCGCCGGTCGTAAGGTGGTGTTGACCGAAGAAGTCACACAAGACCACCGCGGCTTCTGGAACAAGTACCCGCACGACGCGACGGTGGTCATCCCCAAGGTCCTGGAGCTCCGGCTCACCACCAACACCGGTGCCGTGTTCGGCCTGGGCAAAGGCAACCGCGTCGCGTTCATCGTGGTCAGTATCGTGGCCACCGGGGTGATCGGCCTGATGTTCTGGCGGAGCCCCGCCCGGGCGTGGCTGTTGCACTTGGCCCTGGGCATGATCCTCGCCGGGGCGTTGGGAAATCTGTACGACCGGGTGCTTTACCGAGCGGTGCGTGACATGCTGCACATGTTCCCGGGTGTCAATCTGCCTTTCGGCCTCTCTTGGCCAGGCGGTATCACCGAGGTCTGGCCATGGATCTTCAATGTCGCGGATGTGGCGTTGTTGGCTGGAGTCGGCTTGGTTTTGATCCTGACGTGGAAGACCGAGGCGGAGGCGAAGTCGACTGCCAAGAACACGCCGAAAGAAAAGCTGGCCGCAGATTCTGTGGACTGACAGAAATCCCTAGGTCTAATCGCTATAAATCAAATCTGCGGTTTCCTTGCATATCCTTTCAACGCTTTGAGTCTCAATTCCTGTTCAATCGGTGGAGTCGATCTATGCTTAGCGCTCATATGCTTGCACTGTTTACGTTATTCGGGCTGGCTTTAGGTTCCGATGGCATTGAGGAAAAGGTTATGCCTAACGATGTCGTTGCCAAGAGGTTTGCGGCTCACAACGCACACGAACTTGAGCAATTCCTGTCGTGCTATTCGTCGGAGATTCAGGTTTACGACTACCCGGATCAGCCGATCGGCCGTCAGGGCAAGGACCATATCCGAAGCATCTTCGAGCCATTATTCAACGACAAGGCGGTGAAGACCACGGTCCATCAGCAGATCGTGAAGGGTTCGTTTGTGATCATCGAAGAGACCGTGGTCCGCCGTGGCGAGACCTATGAATATGTTTCGATCTACGAAGTCGAAGATGGGCTTATCAAGACGGTTCGATTTATCAAAGGTTGAACGGGCGCATCGGACTACCTTGAGTTTGCTCCCGCAGATCGCACGAGACGATGTAAGAGCGATTGACTTAAAGGCCCTGTATCGCCGCGCTCGGGGTGCCACTGCACGCCTAGCCGGAAAGAGCGGTCGGGATCGTCCACCGCTTCGATGATCCCGTCTTCCGCGACCGCAACAACACGCAGGTCCCCGGGGTCGTCGATCGCTTGCTGGTGGTTGGAGTGGGTGATCGCCTCGGCCTCCATCGCGGGTTGGGGAAGGACGCTGTCATCAACCGTGACGCGGATGGTGTGGTCGTTCTTACGGTGACGCTCGATAACCTCGGCGGAGTGGGTGTCGGGCAGGTATTGGTTGAGTGTTCCACCTTGGTGAAGGGTGAGTAGTTGCATGCCCAGGCACACGCCCAGCAGGGGGCTGTTGGGTTTTACGCGGTCCCACTCGGCGAGCAACGCCAGTTCAAAAGCCTGACGGGTCGGGTCCATGACGCGGGCTTGGGGATGCACCGGCGCATGCCCGGGCCAGTCAGCGGGCAGGGCGGCCGTGTCGGGGTCGACCCCGCCGGTGAGGATGAGGCCGTCGCATCGCTGAACGTATTCGGGAACCAGGGTGACCTCATGCGGTAGCAGTACGGGCACGCCACCCGCCTCGGCCACCGCACGGCTGTAGCCGACGCCGACCTCGTACTTGCCCGACGCGGCGGAGTTCTCGAAGTTGTCCAGCGTGATGCCGATGAGCGGAGCAGTCATGGGCTTACTGTAGCGGGCGGGGTACGCTGTGGCGATGAAGATGCTCAGCCGAGAACGCCTGGACGCTGCGGTGGTGTTTATGCAGGAGCACGCCCGGCCGTTGGAACGAGAACTGTTTCGCTTGGAGGTTGGTCAAGGTTCTGCCGATGACGTGCTGCGAGAACTCGCCGTGTTTCAGAACGACGACGGCGGCTACGGCCACGGGCTAGAGCCCGATGCACAGAGCGAGTTCTCTTCCGTGCTCGACACCACGTGTGCCTTGCAGATTCTTCGTCGGATCAGCATCGCGCAGGACCATCCACAGGTGCAGCGGGCCTTGGGATACCTCGAAACGACTTTTGACGCGGTGCTCGGGCTTTGGCCTATCCGGCCGATGATGCCTTCGGGTACACCCGCCGCGCCGTGGTGGACCTATCGCGACCCCGAAAACTGGGCCGAGAAGATGGCCGAGGGAGCATTGAACCCGACCGCCGAGGCGCTGGGCTATTGGATTGAATTTCGTGGCGACTCGAGGTCTGCGTTTGTCGAACAAGCCGAAAGCGTTGTCCGGGATTACCTGGACCAAACTCAAGACGCTCTGGAGATGCACGATCTGATGTGCGTGGCCCGTTTGGCACGGACGCCCGGCCTCGAACCCGAGTGGGCTACGGAGTTGATGGGGCGGGTTGCACGAGACACGGCCGCGCAAGTTCCGGCCGAACCGGCCAAATGGGGTGAGTATGGGCTACGGCCCTGGGGAGTGGCCGAAGCCCCGGACGACGTAGCGTTGGCAGAGCTACCGTCAGGGCTGGTAGATGCGATGTTGGATCACGATATCGAGGGGCAGGGGGCCGATGGGGCTTGGGCACCGTCGTGGGATTGGCATGGGTTACATCCGGAAGTCTGGCCCCACGCGGCTCAAGCAGCGAAGGGTATTCTGACCGAGCAAATGCTGCGTGTGCTGCGGCACTTTGGACGGATCGAGGCTTAGCCGAGCAACGTCCAGCGGGCGGTCATGGCGTGCTCCGGGTTGCTACACTGTGCGGCTCACCGGAAGAGGAAGCCAATCCGTGCGTTACATCAGCACCCGCGGCGCTGCGGCCCCGCTCGAATTCGAAGACGTGTTGCTCGAGGGCTTGGCCCGCGACGGGGGGCTGTACGTGCCCGAGTCGTGGCCGACGGTCAGCCCCGATGAGATCGCGGCGATGGCGGATTGGCCCTACGAAAAAGTCGCCCAGCGGATCATGCAGCCGTTCGTGCCCGCCGAGTTGGCTGAGGCATTGCCCGGCATTATCGAGAAGGCCTGCGGCGCCTTCCGCAGCGACGCGGTCACGCCATTGGTTTCGTTGGGCGAGATCCAAGACGGCCTGCACCTCATGGAACTCTTCCACGGCCCAACGCTGGCGTTCAAAGACGTCGCCATGCAGGTCCTCGGCGGGCTGTTCGAGCACGTGCTCGCCAAGCGGGACGAACGCGTCACCATCATCGGCGCCACCTCGGGCGACACTGGCAGCGCCGCCATCGAAGCGGTCCGCGGCCGGGAGCGAGCGAGCATCTTCATCCTGCACCCCTACGGCCGAACGTCGGACGTGCAGCGCAAGCAGATGACCACGGTCGACGCGCCCAACGTATTCAACATCGCCCTCGAAGGCACGTTCGACGACTGTCAGAATCTGCTCAAAGCGATGTTCAATGACGAAGAGTTCCGAGACCGCGTGAGCATGTCGGGCGTGAACAGCATCAACTGGGCTCGGCTGATGCCGCAGATCGTCTACTACTTCATCGCCGCGCTAAAACTCCACGGCCCCGACGCCGCGACCAGGCCCACCAGCTTCAGCGTGCCCACCGGCAACTTCGGCGACATTTACGCGGGCTACGCCGCGGCGAAGATGGGCCTGCCCGTCGAACGTTTGGTCATCGCCAGCAACCAGAACGACATCCTCACCCGCGTGATGAACACCGGCGAGCACACGCTCGGCCCCGTCGCCAAGACGATCGCCCCGTCGATGGACATCCAGATCAGCAGCAACTTCGAACGCCTCATGTTCGACATGCTCGGCCGCGACGGCGGGGCGGTGGCGGCGAAGATGAGCCAGCTCAAAGACGACGGCACGTTCAGCCTGCCCGAAACTTCGCTCGACACGGTGCGCGATCTCTTCGGCGCACACCGCGCTGACGAACAGGAAACGCTCGATGCGATGAAACGGGCCCACGACGTGACCGGTGAGCTGCTGGACCCGCACCCCGCGATCGGTTTCGTCGCCGCGTTGGCCGACATGGAGTCCCACCCCGGCGAGTTGGAAACGCCCATGGTCGTGCTGGGCACCGCCCACCCCGCGAAATTCCCCGCCGCCGTCGAACGTGCGACCGGACAGACCCCGCCGTTGCCCGATTTCCTCGGCGATCTGTACGAACGCGAAGAACGCTACGACGTGCTGCCCAACGACCTCGCCGCGGTGCAGGCCTACGTGGCCGAGCGCGTTTGAAACTTCGGGGATTAAACCGCCGCGAACCCCATACGCGGCTGCCACAGGTTGCAGTGACATGGCCCAACCCAAGCCGACGCCCGTGCTCACCGTCGAAGACATCGACCGCCTCTGGGCCAACGCCGCCAAACCCGAAGACTACGCGTCTCTGCGTTCGCACTCCGTGATGCAGGACGGCGAGCCCGCGCAGTTGCCCGACGACATCGTCGAATTCGCCCATCAGTCCGCCGACACCTTGGCGGGGCGGCGCCGACGCCGTCGCCGTGGCGGACGCAACCGCAGCAAGTCGTCGAAGAAGCCTGCATCCAATCGCCCCTCGTTTGAGTGGATCGAAGACACCATCGATGAGCTTATGGAAGCCTTGGATGTGCCGCACGAGGTCTACGAGGTCGCGTCGCACACGGTGGTCCTGCATGTCGATGCGGAAGATGTCGCGGGCTACCCGCCGCTTCCCGAGGGCTACGGGTACAAGGGCGGGGTCGCGCGTAAAGCTGTCGCCCGGACGCTGCGTCTACCGATCTCGACCGCGGCGGTGCGCGACATTGATCTGCTCCGTGCCGCCGACACCTCGGCCGACCACGACCGTGAGCTGGCCGAAAAATACATGACCGACGATCTCATCCACGGCGACGCCAAGGTCGAAGCCATCGTCACCCCCAAAGATTACTTCACCACCCGTGAAGTCACGGTTAATCAAGCCTGGTTCCTCGGCGACGAGATCCAGATCACCCACCTGGGCCTGCTCGACATGATCGGCGGGATCGTCCGCGTGACACAGGGACACCTCAACCAGAACTTCGGCCGGGTCCATCCGATCGTGGCGTTCAAGATCCTGCGTTTTGCCGCGGCGATGAAAGCCGAGGGCCGTGAACCGGTGATCCCGCCGTTCCGCGTGAACTTCCGCCGCCGCCCGCACCCGTTCTCGTTTTTCTTGGCCTTGCAGCTGAGCCGTGCGTTCGAGGCGGGGGAAGAAGTCGCGTCGATCTATATGGACTACGCCCGGCAGTGGAACCTGCTGGAGAAGTCCGAGCTCGAAGAAGACGTGACCGCCCGCGATGCTGCCGATATCCTCAAAGAGCGTCTCAAAGACTACCACCTCGAATTCCCGACTGGGGAGTGACGGCGAAGTCACTCACAACATCATGTCCGATTCCAACAAGATGACGGTTCACCAGATCGCGTTGGCGATCGCCATGCTCGGCCTGTCGTGGGTGGGCATGATGGTGGTTCACGAACTCGGCCACGTAATCGGCGGCATGCTCACCGGCGGTACCGTGCAACGCGTGGTCTTGCCGGTGCTGGGCTTTTCAAGGACCGATGTGAAACCCAACCCATCGCCCGGCATCGTGGTGTGGGCGGGGCCCATGATCGGGGTGTTGCTGCCGCTGGCGATGTGGGGCTTGTCGCGTCTTTCGAAACTGTCATATTTCGAACCCGCGATGCGATTCTTTGCGGGGTTCTGTCTCGTGGCCAACGGTGCGTACATCGCATTAGGCACGTTCGAGCGTGTCGGCGATGTGGAAGTCATACTGAGTACCGGTACGCCCGAATGGGTGTTGTGGGTATTCGGCGCGATTACTGCACCGCTCGGCTTTTTGATGTGGCACGGCCTCGGAGCACGGTTCGGTCTCTCGCGTTTACGCCGCCACTGGCTCGCGTGGATTCTGCTCACGGTAACCATTGCGATGTGCTTTGTGGATGTGGAAATTGAACTTCGGCGCTAAAGCTTCAGTCGGTTTCGGAATACTCGTGATATTCCACATGCCCATCGGCGTAGCCAATTACACCTGATTCATAGGCGACCGTTTCATCATCTCGAACTTCGAACAGGATTCCCACCTCAGAAGAATCCATTAGCTCACCAAAAGATTCTTTTGGTTGACGCAAATAATAGGTTTGAAATCCTTTTCGAGGATTGGCGAGGGGGGTGTTCTGAAATTCGGCATTATTGGGAACCCCCATGTACATCTTGAATGCAGGATCAGACAGGCTGGGCGGTAATGATTGATAATCCGTGAAATAGGCATATAAGCCGACATAGATTTGCTTCATTTGGCTTTGCGAAGCCACTTTTTCATCAAGACTATTTCGAGCCTTTAAATCGAATAACAGCCCTCGAATGAGGAGGCCGACAAAAAGCAGAATGGAGATTAGTGCAGCTATGCGCAACCAGTGGCTTACTGTTTTCTTTTGCATAGCTAGACCTTAGTAGCTATCGACTAATCACCAACACCGCGGTGTCCGCATCGAGATTCGGATCACCTTCGGGAGCAGCGGGAATGGGCTGGTTGGTTTGGCTGTCGAGGTAGACCGCGTCGTGGATCGTGGCGCCCTTGTCTCGGCAGAGGTCTTCGACGTCGGCGATGCTGGGGAAGCGGCGATTAGGCGTGTTGTACCACTCGTGGTCATACTCGCCGGTGGCCTTGGGGCTTCGGCCACGCTCGACGTAGTCTTTGCGCAACGCCTTGTACGCAAAGTTCGGGAAGCTGACGATCACGCGTCGGCCGACACGCAGCATCTCGTCGAAGAGCTGCTCGACGTTCGCAACGGCTTGCAGGGTCGCACTAAGGATCACGCAATCGAACTGGTTGTCGGTGAAGGAGGGGAGGCCGTGGTTGAGGTCGTAGTCGATGATGTCCAGCCCGCGTGAGGCGGCTTCGATGATTTTGGGCTGCGCGACTTCGACGCCGACCAGGTGGGTGTGTCCGCGCTGCTTGAGGGTCGCGAGCAGTCGCCCGCCGCCGCAGCCGAGGTCGAGCACGCTCGAGCCTTCGGGGATGAGGTCGAGCACCATCTCGTCGTCGTGGCGGAGACCAGGGGGCATGTCGTTGGTTCGGCCGAGTTTGGCGGCAACGAGCGGGCCGTACTGGGAAATCTCATCGGGCAAGAGGAACGCGTCGTGCCCGGCCCGTGAGGTGATCTCGGCGTAGGTGACCGGCAGGTCGAGTGCGGTCAGCGCATTGACGATCTCTCGCGATTGCTGGGGCGTGAACAACCAGTCGCTGCTGAAGCTTGTGACAAGGTAGTCGCATGAAGAGGCTCGGAAGGTTTCGATCAGCGCCTCTCGGGTCTTGCCGAGGTCGAACAGGTCCATGGCCATAGAGATGGCGACGTAGCTGTTGGCGTCGAAGCGCTGGGTGAACTTGGTGCCCTGGTGCGCGAGGTACGAACCAACGGAAAACCGCTCTTCGAACGCGGTGGCTAGCTTGCGGGGGTCGTGGCGGTCGGGGTCGAACTTGGCGTCCATCGCCTCGGAGGAGAGGTAGGTGATGTGGCCGAGCATGCGTGCGATGGCCAGGCCGGTGTCGGGCTGGGTGGGCTGGTCGTAGTACTGCCCGTCGTGGAAGTGCGGGTCGGTCTGGATGGCGTTGCGCCCGATGACGTCGAAGGCGAGCGCTTGGGATGTGAGCCGTGGCGAGGTGGCGATGGCGACGCAGGTCCGCACCCGCTCGGGGTAGCGCGTCGCCCAGGTCAGCGCCTGGTGTCCGCCAAGGGAGCCGCCAACGACCGCCCGCCATTGAGTGATACCCAAGTGATCCGCGAGCCGGGTCTGCACCGCGACCATGTCGTTCAGCGTGATCGCGGGGAAGTTGGCTCCGTACGGCTGACCCGTCGCGGGATCGATCGTGCCGGGGCCGGTCGTGCCGCGGCAACCGCCCAACACGTTGCTACAGACCACGAAGAATTTCTCGGTGTCGATCGCAAATTCCGCCCCAGCCCCGATGAGCTTATCCCACCAGCCCGGATCATCTTCGGCATCGTGCTGCGCCGCGTGCGAATCGCCGGAAATCGCATGGCAGACGAGCACCGCGTTGCTCGCCTGGGCGTTGAGCGTACCCCACGTCTCGTACGCACACTCCACACCCGGCAGCTCGCCGCCCAGCGCAAGCGGCAGCGCCTCAGGAAACACCGCTTTTTGCAGGTGTTTCAGTCGATCACCACTGCGGCGGTCGTCGGAGCTGGCGAAAGAATCATTCATAAGCGAAAGAAGCCCACACATGATCTTAGATCATGTGTGGGCTTGTGCGTGTCAACGAAGTGGAATTACACCGCCGTCGCGAGGGCCTGGGTCAGGTCGTCGATGATGTCTTGGACATCTTCGATGCCGACCGAGACGCGGACGTACTCGGGGCTGACGCCGGTGCGGGCCTGCTCATCTTCGGAGAGTTGGCTGTGGGTGGTCGACGCGGGGTGGATGACCAGCGTCTTGGCGTCGCCGATGTTCGCCAAGTGCGAGCAGAGCTTGGTGGCGTTGATGAATTTCTTGCCGGCCTCGGCGCCGCCCTTGATACCGAAGCCGAGGATCGCGCCTTGGCCGTCGGGCAGGTAGGTCTGGGCGTTGGCGTGGTCCTTGTGGCTTTCGAGGCCGGGGTAGTTGACCCACTTGACCGCGTCGTGGTCTTCGAGGAACTTGGCCACGGCCAGGGCGTTCTCGCAGTGGCGCGGCATACGCAGGTGCAGCGTTTCCAAGCCTTGCAGGAAAAGGAACGCAGCGAAAGGCGACATCGCGGCCCCGGTATCACGCAGCCAGTGCGTGCGGATGTGCAGGTTGTAGGCGATGTTGCCCATCGGGCGCAGGTGCTCTTCGAACACCGCGCCGTGGTACGAGGGCGAAGGGCCGCAGAACTCGGGCCACTTCTCGGGTTGGTCGGCCCACTTGAAGTTGCCGCTGTCGACGATTGCGCCGCCGATGTGTGTGCCGTGGCCGCCGATGAACTTGGTGGTGGAGTAGACGACGATGTCGATGCCGTGGTCGATGGGCTTGAGCAGCATCGGGGTCATCGTGGTGTTGTCACAGATGACCGGCAACGCGCCATGGGGGGCCGAGTGGGCGGCGTCCGCAAT
>JBCCWB010000098.1:0-14423 GCA_039194345.1 Planctomycetota bacterium | reverse complement strand
TTCCATGAATCATTTGGCGATTGGGATATCACCAGACCGCTCAATTCAGTATTGAATCACCGCATGAACATTGTCATACGGCTTGATCTTTTCACGCCCATTGAGGAACGCCAACTCGATGGCCACGGTCACGCCGACCACGTCCGCGCCCAGGTCGTGGACCAGGTCGAGGCAGGCTTTGAGCGTGCCGCCGGTCGCGAGCAGATCGTCGACCATCAGGACTTTCTGACCTTGGCTGATGGCGTCGGTGTGGATCTCGAGGGTGTCGGTGCCGTATTCGAGTTCGTAGGACTGCGAGGCGGTGGTGTAGGGCAGCTTGCCGGGCTTGCGGATGGGCACGAACCCGGCCGAGAGGGCCTGGGCGATGGCGGTGCCGAAGATAAAGCCGCGGGACTCGGCCCCGCAGACCACCTCGATGCCCTTGCCGCGGAACGGGTTGGCCATGCGTTCGACCGCCATCGCCAGCCCCGCGGGGTCTTTGAGCAGCGGGGTGATGTCTTTGAAGTTGATCCCGGGCTTGGGGTAGTCGGGGATGTCGCGGATGAGGGTGGTTAAATCCATAGGGCGCTCGGGGTTAGGCGCTAGGCGCTAGGAAAGCGGCGGCAGGCCGTGGTTTGTTGGACGCGGAGGCGCGATTCTGGCGATGATGGTACAACCATTTGTAGTGCGACACCCGTTGCACCCTACGCCTTTTTCCTTAGCGCCTAGCGCCTAACCCCTAGCGCCTACTCCCCATGGATTCATTCCTCATCACCGGCGGCCGACCTCTCCGCGGCAGCGTCCGCATCAACGGCGCGAAAAACGCCTGCCTGCCGCTCATGGCCTGTGCTCTGCTCACCGACAAACCGGTGACGCTGACCAACGTGCCCAACCTCGCCGACATCCGCAACATGCAGCGGCTGCTCGACTCGCTGGGCTGCTCGTTGTCGCAAGACCAGGACGCGTTGGCCATCCACGCCGCCGACCACAGCAAGGTCGTCGCTCATTACGACATCGTCCGCACCATGCGGGCGGGCATCTGCGTGCTCGGCCCGTTGCTGGCTTCTCGCGGCAAGGCCCGCGTGTCCATGCCCGGCGGCTGCGCGATCGGTGCCCGCCCCGTTGACCTGCACCTGCGCGGCCTCGAGGCGCTTGGTGCGACCATCACCCTCGACGCGGGCTACATCGTCGCCGAGGCCCCCAAGGGCGGTCGCCTCAAGGGGGCCCACATCTTCCTTGGCGGGCCCAACGGATCGACTGCCCTGGGAACCGCCAACGTCATGTCCGCCGCCACCCTCGCTCAAGGCACGACTGTGATCGAATGCGCCGCCTGTGAGCCCGAGATCGTTGACGTAGGCAACCTGCTCATTGCCATGGGCGCCAAGATCACCGGCCTCGGCTCGCCCCGCATCACCATCGAAGGCGTCGACGCCCTGCACGTCACACCCGAGGGTTCCGGGGGCGCCCACCCCGTGATCCCCGACCGCATCGAGGCCGGCACGTACCTCATGGCGGCCGCCATCACGCACGGCGATGTCACCCTCGAAAACTTCCCGACCGACACGCTGGGCGCCGCCCTCGACCGCCTCAACGAGATCGGCGTGTCGATCGAAGCGGCGGGCGATACCAAGTCCGTCGGCGGCATGCACGACACCGTCCGCGTCGCCGTCGCTCGTCGGCTCAACCCCGTGCAGGTCGTGACCCAGCCCCACCCCGGCTTCCCCACCGACCTTCAAGCTCAGATCATGGCTCTGCTCACCCTGGCGGACGGCAACGCGATCATCACCGAGAAGATCTTCCCCGACCGCTTCCTCCACGTCGCCGAGCTGCAGCGGATGGGTGCGAACATCACCCGCGTCGGCCCCAGCGCCATGATCACCGGCGTCCGCGAACTCGTCGGCGCCCCGGTCATGGCTAGCGACCTCCGCGCCTCAGCGGGCTTGGTCATCGCCGCCCTCGCCGCCCGCGGCCAAACCCAAGTCAACCGTGTGTACCACCTCGACCGCGGCTATGAGCAAATGGAAGTGACGCTGCAGGGGTTGGGTGCGGAGATCGAGCGAGTGAAGGAGTGATTCTTAAGCCGGGAATTCAACTCGAACCCGATCCCCATCGACGAGATTGAACGCGTCTCTTAGCTTGATATCCGTGGCGATTTCAATCACCTCCAATGGGTGATCGCCTTCACCTCTTGCGTTGGCATCGGTTCGCAAGACAAATGCGTCTCGATCAAAAATACGGCAGGGAACAAAATAGACCCCGACGATTCCGCCGTAGTCTTTGGGATCTAGACGAAGTGAATTGCCAGGCACGGAATAGGCTGCATCAAGCTTGAGATTCAACGTGCCGGGGTACAGTTTGAGTCCCGTGACCCGGTGGTAATCGATGCGATACTTGTCGATCCACTGTGCGAAATCACCCCGTCCGCTCGTTACATGGCCGTAAAGTACTCGCATCAGTAAATCAATAATCTGCTTCAAAAGTCTCCCGCCGGAACTCTTTCGCGGCACCGGTAAGTTTCTTCACATACTTCTCGGGCATCTGATCGTCCCGGACGTAGTGCATGGTGTAGGTCTTGCCCGCTTCGAGCTTGGCGTGGAGGATGACCTCGGCCGAACCGAACTGCATCTCGGTGATGTCTTTGCTCTGGAAGCCGCCTTTGCGGAAGGGGACCTGCTGGCCGGTGGCGTCGTCCTTGACGACGAAGTGACGCTCGGCCCAGAGCGCCCAGTTGGGGGTGTTGCTCTCGGGGTTAATGGTTTCTTCGGGGCCATCGGCGAAGTTCATCATCGTGCTGACGATGACCTGGAGGTCGCATTCGTTGTTGTCGTCGGGTGCACCGATGGCGTAGCCCACGAGTTCGCCCTGATCGGCGTTGAGCACCTGCATGCCGTAGAACATCCCGCCGAGCGCGAGAATCAACATACCGCCCCAAACCACAACCTTCGCCATATCTTTACCCTTTCGCGGAAATTAAGAATCATCGAGCCAGGCCAACGATCGGCCCGGTCGCTATGGTATCACTGAAGCTACGCCGAACCGCCTGCCGAGCTGCGCATGACTGAAAATAATCCTTCGGAAAATCCCTCGTCAACCGCTCAGCCCGTTACGCTGGAGGCCGGGCTACTGGACCTTTTGGTCTGCCCGCTCACCCGTTCGCCGCTCCGGCAGGAAGGCGATTGGCTGACCGCCACCACTCCGATCAATGCGGGGCTGCGCTACCCGATCCGCAACGGCATCCCGGTGTTGCTTGCTGATGAAGCGACGCTGCCGGACGGCGTGGCGAGTCTGGATGAATTCAAGCAGCGGTACGCCGACGCGATTCCCGGCTGAGCAACTATGGCCTCAAGTATCGATCAGTTCTGCGACCTTCACATGCACTCGACCGCGTCGGATGGCACCGATGCACCCGAGGCGTTGCCCCGCTTGTGCAAGGCGGCGGGGCTGGCGGGCTTTGCACTGACCGACCACGACACCACCGCGGGCGTCGCTGCCTGTGCCGTGGCGGCGAAGAAACTCAAGCTCACGTTCGTCCCGGGCATCGAGCTCTCGGCCAACCCCGACCTGGATCAAACCGGCCGCCCGGTCGGCTCGCTCCACCTGCTCGGGCACCACATCGATCCGGACCACGCGCACCTCGCGGAGATCACCAAACGCCTCGGTCGGGCCCGGGCGGAGCGTAACCCGCTGATCATCGAAAAGCTCAACAGCCTGGGGGTGCGGATCACCTACGACGAAGTGCTCGAGTTGGCGGAGGCGGGCGCGTCACAAGAAGGCTCGGGCGTGTCGGCCCCGGCGATCGTCGGCCGACCGCACATCGGGCAGGTGCTGGTGAACAAGGGCTACGTGAAGTCGATCCACGAAGCGTTTGCCCGCTACATCGGCAGCAACGGCGCCGCCTACGCCCGGCGGGACCTGCTCACAGCCGCGGAAGCGATCGAAGCCATCCACGAAGCGGGTGGGCTGGTGACCATGGCCCATCCTGTTCACTTGGAAGCAGCCGATGATGCGGAGTTGGAGCACGCGGTGGCCCGGCTGGTGGATATGGGGCTCGACGGCATCGAGACACGCCATAGCGACCACACGCCCGGCGACGTGAAACGCTTCGAGCGCTTGGCGGAGCGTTTTCGCTTGCTAACCACCGGCGGAAGCGATTACCACGGCTCTCGAAAGTCCATCGCGCTGGGCAGTCAGAAGGTGCCGATGTCGGTCTGTGATCGCTTGGGCGAAGCGGTTCGGGGCTGAACTTCGGAAATCTAAAAGAAACGTCAAGAAACTCCATGGGCTTTGGAGAGTCGCGCCCTATGATGCAAGGTAGGTGGACTGGTCCGAGGTTCTCTCGGCGTTGGTTGGCGGGCACTTGGCGAAAGGGAAGCAACATGGTGGATCGACTCGGGCCGATTATGTCGTATCTGCGCAAGCAGACGGGAACACCGCGGCGTCCGCAGCCTTGCGGCGAGCACGACACGGAACTGCCGTTCTTCACGATCAGCCGGCAGGCAGGCGCGGGCGGCGAGCCGTTGGCGCATCGTTTGGCGGAGCGTTTGAACCTGTTCGATCCGAGCGATCGGCCGTGGTCGACGTTTGATCGTGAGCTGGTCGAGCGCGTCGCGTCGGACCACAGCCTGTCGGCGGAGCTGATTGACACGATCGGCATGGGCGGGCGCAATTGGCTGGAGGATATGTTCGAGACCATGACGACCCGGCCGTTGATGCGGCCCGGCGAGCTTGAGCTGTACCGCTCGGTGGCGGAGACGGTCATGGCCTTGGCCGAGGCGGGCCGTGTGGTGTTGGTCGGGCAGGGCGCCGCGTTCATCACCCAGCAGCGCACCGGCGGGATCCACGTGCGCTTGGTCGCGCCGCTGTCACACCGCATCGAGACCACGGCGTGGGCACGTCAGCTGACGCGCCGTGAAGCGCTCGAATACATCCGCCGGACCGAGCGCCGGCGGGAAGCGTTCTTCCGTCGGTTTTGGCCGGACCAGAGCCTGACCGCCGAGTCATTCACGGTGACCTTCAACACCGCCCACAGCTCAACCGATCAACAGGTCGATGCGTTGATCGCGATGCTGCCGCAGTACACGCCGCAACGCATCCTCGACACGGTGGAGCTGCACGAGTCGCGGTGAGCGGGTGTGCGTTGAGGATCACTCGACAGTTGGTGTCTAGCCGCGCCACGCGGTCCAGTAGCCCTGCATGCGTTTGATGAATGCGGGGGTGGTTTCGATGAATAATTGCTGGCGGAGGCGGGCGGTGTCTTGGTCGTGCTGAGTGAGTGCTTCATCGATCCGGGCGAGCAGTGCCTCGTGCTGCTCGGCAGCGGGGCGGAGGGCGGTGAGCTGGGCTTGCTTGCGCGCGCTGCGTTCTAAGGCGCGTAACGCTTTGCGATAAGGCTCAAGCAGAACGGGGCAGGCACGCTCGAAGCTCTGCAGCTGCAGCACGAGGCGATCCAACGCGTCGGAGGTGTCCGCGGCCGGGCCTTGGGTCTGCACCAGCTTGGCGGCACGTTGGTAGGACAGGCGTAGGCCCGGAGCCAGGAGTTCAAACCCGCCGTCGGGCAGGTGCCAGTAGCGGGCCCGCATACGCAGCTCGGCGAGGTCGGCAACAAGCCGGAGCTGTTTGGGATCGGGGCCTTGCTTCTTCCGCTTGCGTGGCTTGGCCTCGGCGGCGTCGGCGATGAGTTGTTCACGCAACGCTTGGACGTCGAGCTTGGGGTCTTGGCTGGCGACGTTGGCAAGCGTGTCGAGTGAAGTGTCGGCCGCGGGGGTGAGCTGTTTGAGGCAGCGAAGGACCAAGCGGTGTTCGCGGTTGAACACCTCGCTGCCAAGCGGTCGGCGGAACTGGTGGAGCAGCGATTGGAGGCGTTGCAGTTCGCGGCGGGCGGCGGCGGGATCGGCTGAGCCGTTCCCGGTGAGTGATGTGATGGCGGCGTCGAGCTGCCGGGTGGCGCCCCGGCGGACAGACTTCACGATCGGGTCGGTGCGTTTAATCAAAAGCGGAGGCATTTCCTCAGCTTAGCGAAACCCGAATATGAGGGGTATGAAAAACGCGGCCTACTGCAGCGGAATATCGATCGCGAAGCTGATGCTGCGCTCTTCGTCGAAGTCTTCGGAGGCCAGCGGGATGGCGAAGTCGATGGCGAAGGGGGCTTGGCTGAGGAACGCGACGTTGAGGCGGATGCCCGCTCCGACGCTGACCCGCCATTGGTCGAGGTTGATGTCGTTGTCGGAGGTCAGCGTGCCCTGGTCGGTGAAGATCACGCCGCGGAGGTATTGATCGGCGAGGGGGAATTCGTATTGCAAGCCGGTGAGCAGCAGGAATTCGCCGCCGACCGCGTCTTCGCCGAGCGTAAGTGTGTCGGCCCGGATACCGCGTGGGCCCATGCCACGATTTTCAAAACCCCGGAACGTCGAGTGGCCGCCGGCGTAGAAGCGTTCGAACAGCGGGGCTTCGCCTTCATCGAAGATGTACCCGCCGTCGACGCGGAAACGCAGGATGCTTTTGCGTTCGAGAAAGTCCTCGGCTACGGTCCAGAACTTATCGTAGGACACGTTGGCTTTGGTGAAGTTGAAGTCGCCGCCCAGGGCACCGACGCGTTCGACGGTCAGTGTGGTTCGGCTGCCGATCGAAGGTGTCAGGGCGCTATCGGTGGTGCTACGGCGGATGCGGATGCTGGCACCGGTGACCAGGTTGGTGCCTTCCACCGCAAACACGTCCAACGCGCCTTCTTCTTCGATGTCGGTGATGCGGACGTTCTCGGCACGGACACGGACCGAAGCGGACCAGATGTCGCCGAAGCGTTTGCCTAAGCCGAGCCGTCCGCCGCTTCGGCGTTCGTCGAAGTCGCGGTCGCGGTCGCTGTCGGAGAAGAAGGCTTCGGAGTCGAAGAAGTAGTTGGTGTCGTAGAAGAACGGGTCGCTCAGGCCGATGGAATAACGGCTGTTGTCGCTGCCAGGCTGGAGCGTGAGGTTGAACGTTTGGCCGCCGCCGCGGAAGGCGCGGTTGGAGATCAGGTCGTCGAGCGACTCGGGGGTGTCGGTGATGTCGAAGTTGCGTTGGGTGATGTCGATCGCGCCGAGCAGGCCGTCGTCGGAGCTGACGGTGGCGCCGAAAGAGATCGAGCCGGTGTTGCGCTCGTTGACTTCGACCAGGACGTCACGCTGGTCGTCGTTCTCATCACCCAGCACGGTGACGACGGCATTGCTGAACAGCGGGGTTTCGTTGAGTCGGCGGCGGGTGTCGTTGAGTCCTTGGCGGTCGAACGGTCGGCCGGGCGTGATACCGCGCAGCTCGCGGAGGATGACTTTGGTGCGGGTCAGGCTGTTGCCCCGGACGGTGACCTTGCCCACGGTGCTGGGCGTTCCCTCGTCGATGGTCACCAGCAAATCGACGGTATTGGTTTCGGGGTTGAACTGCCGGTCGATGCCCGAAGCGCGGGCGTCGTTGGTGTTGCGGCGGATCAGGCGGGTGTTGAGGTAGCCGAGCTTGCCGTAGAGGTTGGTGATGTTCGCGGCGGAACGTTCGAGTTGGCCACGCGAGAAGATCTCGCCGGGCTGCAGCTCCATGTGCCGAACGATCTGCTCGGCGGAGAACAGCAGGGGCTGCCCGCGGAAGCCTTCGACCCGGACTTGGCCCACGGTCCACCGAGGGCCTTCGGTGACCAGGAAGGTGACGATCGCGTCGCGCTGGTTGTCGCTGACGGTGATCTGCCGATCAACCTCGGCTTCGAGATATCCGCGTTGTTGGTAGTAGTCGCGGAGGCGGGCGGCGTCGAGCTTGAGCTCTTCGCGGTTAACCACGTGTTTCTCGCCGAACACCGGGAACCAGGTGCTGGCGCTGATTTGTTTGCGCAGCTCGTCGTTGCTGAGGATTTGGTTGCCTTCGAATTTGATCTGGCGGATGCGGATGCGTGGGCCTTCACGGACGATGAAGATCAGCCGGCGATCGTTTTCTAAAGCTTCCTGGTCGATGGATACATCAGTGACGAAGTAGCCTTCGGTCTCGTACGCGGCGACGATCGCCCGCTTGGCCCGGTCGATGACAAACGGATCGATCGCATCGCCGGCGCGGAGTTGCACCAGCGGCAGGAGATCTGTGACCGGCAATTCACGTGCGCCGCGGATCTCAACGCTTTTCAAGATGGGCAGTTCGTCGAGATCGAAGATCAGATTAACCCCGCCATCACCCAAGCCTTCGGCCCGTGCGGTGACCAGGCTGAAGAAGCCGAGGTTGGTGATCCGCACGACGTCTTGCTCGACCGTGAATTTATCGTACGGCTGGCCCACCTCCGAGCGGAGCTGGTTCTCGACAAAGCGCGACTCGATCTGTTCGAGGCCTTCGAGGGTGATGCTTCGGATGGGGCGGCCGTCGAACTCGAGACCCTGGGCGGAGACGCTCGAGGTGCAAAGCAGCACCGCGAGCAGTCCAAGGGTCAGCCGCAGGATGCCGGTGAACCGGGGCGCCGGGTCTTTCCCCTTCCCTGTAGCCGCTGTGGCACAACGCCCCCGTGGCGATCGGGCGTGCTGGGATCGCGGGTTGGGGGTCAAGCGGGGCTCTCCAGGTCGTCGAGGCGGGTGAATAATGCGCAGCCTTCGGCGTGCGTCCCACCGCCCGAGTCGCGGTCTGTACGGCTCGGGGCAGAGCCGAGAGTTTAATCGAAAGCGCTGGCAGGGGCGGAGATTGTGACGTTTTAGTGAGTACAGATCGGGTTATCCGGCCTCGCGAGGGGAATCACTTGTCGCCCTGCGATATGCCCCCTAAACTGGTGATTGCGGTGAGACGAAGGCCTTCATAGAAGGCCCGTCAAGCCCATTCACCGATTGGCCTCCCCCGGTCTTATGCCGGGGACATCACTGGGCGGTCATCAGATCGGCCCCACACCGGACCTGCCTCCGGACAACCCCACCGGCTAACCCCGGCCCCGAAGGGACTCCCATGAGCACCGCGACGAAGGACCAAGCCTCGGCCGAACAAGCCTCAGGCAACGCCCCCACCTCCAACGGAGCCTCCGTGACTTCATCCCAAGACCCTGTCTCCGACCTGTCCAACGAGCAGCTCCTGAAGATGCTCAGCGATATGATGCTCATCCGCCGCTTCGAAGAGCGGACGATGCAGGCCTACCAGCAGGCCAAGATCGGCGGCTTCTGCCACATCTACATCGGCCAGGAAGCCACCGCCGTCGGTTCCATCGCCGCCACCAACAACGACGACCCTATCGTCACCGCCTACCGCGACCACGGCCACGCCTTGGCCCGTGGCATGCACCCCAACGCCTGCATGGCGGAGATGTACGGCAAGGTCACCGGCTGTGCCAAGGGGAAGGGCGGCTCGATGCACATGTTCGACAAACCCAACGCTATGTTCGGCGGACACGCCATCGTCGGCGGCCAGAACCCCCTCGGCGCCGGCCTCGGCTGGGCCATCCAATACAACGCCGAATCCAAGGTCGCCCTCTGCTACATGGGCGACGGTGCCCTGAACCAGGGCGCGACCCACGAGGCGATGAACCTCGCGAGCATCTACAACCTGCCGCTGATCTTCGTCCTCGAAAACAACGGCTACTCCATGGGCACCGACATCGCCCGCGGCACCAGCATGGCCCACGACCAGAAGTCCCGGGCTGAGGCCTACGGCCTCCGCTACTTCGAGTGCGACGGCCAAGACGTCCTCGACACCTACCGCACCTTCAAGGCCGCCATTGACGGGGCTCGCGACGCCCGCCCGATCAACTACAACGAAGAAACCGGCAAACGCGAAGAGATCCCGACCTACAACCGCGACGGCCGCACGCCCGGCCCGGCCTACGTCAACGTCAAGACGTACCGCTACCAGGGCCACTCGATGTCCGACCCGCAGAAGTACCGCTCCAAGGACGAAGTCGCTGACTTCAAGGAAGTCGACTGCATCAACCGCCTGGTCAACTGGATGATCGAGCACGACAAGGCCACGCAGGAAGAAATCACCGCCCTCGACAAGGCCGCCCAGCAGGCCAGCAAAGACGCGATCAAGTTCGCCGAGGAATCGCCGGACATGCCGATCGAAGAGCTGTACACGGATGTGTATGTGAATGTGTTTGGGCCGTACAAGAAGGGCGAAGCCCATCCGGACTTCCGTTGAGGTGAGGCCGAAGATCGTTCTAAAAGTTAAGGATCGCTTCTTGTACGAATGAAGCTGAACAGAAAAGACATGTTGTTCGCAGTGTTAATCGCCCTGGGACTCTTGGCTTTCCTTATTTGCTCATTTTTATGGATAACGAATCGTTATGGGATTCCTGAAGCGATCTAGCTGATTGGCTCGTAGGAATAATGGAACTCAGAAGAGCCCTAGTGACTACCTGAAATGGCCGCTGACCAAGACGACAAAACCTGGATTGTGGCCCTCGTCGTCTTCGGCCTCATGGGCATCGCCGGCCCCGCACTCGCCTTGATTTTGTTTTTCGTGATCGCCGCCTTGAACTAAATTGAATGGAACCCGCAGCCGACCCGCTGCCTGTAGGAAAAGAAGAGAAGAACCCCATGGTTGCAGCCGACCGAAAGATTCAATACCGCGAAGCCCTGCGTGAAGCGATGCAGGAAGAGATGCGTCTGGATGACCGCATCTTCCTGATGGGCGAAGAGGTCGCCGAGTACAACGGGGCTTATAAAGTCTCCGAAGGCATGCTCGACGAGTTCGGCCCCCGCCGGATCGTCGACTCACCCATCTCCGAGACCGGCTTCGCGGGCCTGGGCATCGGTGCGGCGATGTACGGCCTCCGTCCGATCATCGAGTTCATGTCTTGGTCGTTCTGCCTCGTGTCGGCCGACCAGATCATCAACAACGCCCCGAAGATGCTGTACATGTCCGGCGGCCAGTTCGGCTGCCCGATCGTCTTTCGCGGCAACAACGGCGCGGGCGGACAACTCGGCTCGACCCACTCCTGGTCGGTCGAATCCATGTTCTCAAGCGTGCCCGGCCTCAAGCTGGCGGTGCCCGCCACCCCGCGTGACGCCAAGGGCCTACTCAAGGCCGGCATCCAAGACGAAGACCCGTTCTTCAACCTCGAATCCGAGCGGATGCTCGGCATGGGTGCCCGCGGCGACAAAGACTTCTCCCGCTACCTGCACGGCGGCCTCTGGGCCCCGCCCGAAGGCGACAAAGACTTCGTCATCCCCCTCGGCCAAGCCGAGGTGATCAAGGAAGGCACCGACTGCACCGTCGTGAGTGCGGGCCGCCCGGTCCACTTCGCCCTCGAAGCGGCCGAGGCCCTCGAGAAGGAAGGCCTGGACATTGAGGTGATCAACCTCCGCACCTACCGCCCGCTGGACATCGACACCGTGGCCAAGTCGGTCCGCAAGACCAACTACTGCGTCGTGGTCGACCAGAGCTGGCCGTTCGCTTCGGTCGGCAGCGAAGTCGCGGCGCAGGTCTACGAGACCTGTTTCGACGACCTAGACAACACCGTGGCCCGCGTGTTCAACGACGACGTGCCCGCCCCGTATAACCGTGCGATGGAGCAAGAGATGCTCCCCAACGCCCGCAAGATCGCCGAGGCCGTGCGTCAGACGACGTACAACGCCTGATCCCAACCGGAACTGTTTTTCTCAAACTCCGTCTATTGGACGGGGTTTTTTGTGCGCCTGTGAAGCTGGGGAAGGGTGCGGTGTGAAACTGGGCAGTATTTGACGGGTGGGCAGGCCTCTGGGGCTCACAAACTCGGGTCAACCCTGATTTTTTGTTGGATGGCTTGCTTCCTTCTGGATCTGTGGCTGACTTCTCTTCAGCGAACCATCCCCGGAGTCAGGGGCGTGTGGGCCACGGCCGGCCCCGGGTTCGCTCATCAGTCGCAACCTGCCGTCGACCACCAAGGATTCGCGGGCAGGTCAATCGCATCAGGAAAGGTCTCCACCATGATGAATTTCACCTCCACCAACCTCACCAAGCTCCTCGCCGCCACCGCCGTGCTCGGCGCGATCCTCTTCACCGTCGGCCAAGCCGAAGCTGGCACCCAGATGCCCGCGTGGAAGAAGGCCCAGTTGGCTAGCCAATACAACATGCCGTCGGCCCCCACGAACGACCCGATCGTCTTGGTTAAGGAAACCGAGCCCAAAGACAACGGTGACGGAGATCGCACCGGCGGCAGCACCTGGCCCACCGACATGGGTGGCGGCGGCGACAACGGCGGCAAGCCCTCGGCGGTCCCAACCCCCTCGGCCGTCCTCGGCGGCATCGCGATGATCGGCCTTATTGCCAGCCGCCGTCAGCGTCAAAACGAAGACGCCTGATCCCCCGCGAGTCCGACTCGCCATCCAACGACCCCTGACCCGAAGCCCCCGGCGTAGTTTGCTGGGGGTTTTTCATGCGCGGTTTCCGCAATCTGGCCATCGAGCACGGTTTGCAACGCCTACGCTGAGACAAGGCCCCGCCACTGCGATACCATGCAGGGCCGCACCGCGACGCCCGTCAACGCTCGCAACCCCGCCATGGGGCACGGTGCACTATTCATCACTCTGAACGGAGACCCGCCATGCCCATCGAAATCACCATGCCCCGCCTGTCCGACACCATGGAAGAAGGCACGCTGATCAAGTGGCGGGTCGCTGAAGGCGACAAGGTCGCTTCGGGCGATCACCTGGCCGACGTCGAAACCGACAAGGCCACCATGGAGCTCCAGGCCTTCGACGACGGCACCGTCGCCCAGGTCTCGGTCGGTGAAGGCGACACCGTGCCCGTGGGTGCCCGCATCCTCGTGCTCGCCGAAGATGGCGAATCCGCCGAGGAAGCCGTGAGCAACGCTGGCGATGCATCGTCCAACGGCAGCGCTCCCGCACCCGAAGCCCCCAAAGAAGAAGCCGCTCCCGCTCCCACGCCTGCCGCCCCGGTTGCGGCAGCCGCCCCGAGCGGGGCCAAGATCCGCGTCTCGCCCTTGGCCCGCAAACTCGCCGAAGAGCACGGCGTCGACCTCGCCACCGTTACCGGCACCGGCCCCGACGGCCGCATCATCAAGCGAGATGTCCTCGCTGTCGCCAACGGCGGTGGTGCCGCCGCTCCCGCCCCGGCCGCCGCGCCTCAAGCCGCCGCCCCGGCTCCCGCCGCGCCGGTCGCCCCCGTCGGCCTCGAAGCCAAGACCATCTCCCTTACCGGGATGCGCAAGACGATCGCCAAGCGTCTGGTCGAGTCCAAGACCACCGTGCCGCACTTCCAGGTCAGCGTGGCGGTGAACATGGACCCGCTGATGGAGCTGCGTAAGACCATCAACGGCCAACTCGAATCGCAGGGCATCAAGCTGTCCATCAACGACTTCGTCACCCGGGCCGTGGCCCTGGCCTGCGTCGAACACCCCGCGGTCAACAGCTCGTGGAATGGCGACAGCATCATCCAGCACGGCAGCGTCAACGTCGGCGTCGCCATCAGCCTGCCCGAAGAGAAGGGCGGCGGCCTGCTGGTCGCCACCATCCGTGACACCCACGCCAAGGGCCTGCGTCAGATCTCTGCCGACGTGAAGCAACTCGCCAAGAACGCCCGCAGCGAAAAGGGCCTGACCGTTCAGGAGATGAGCGACTCGACCATCACCATCTCCAACCTCGGCATGCCTCAGTACGGCGTGACCCAATTCACCGCGATCGTGAACCCACCCAACGCCGCGATCATCGCCGTGGGCGCCGCGATCCAGAAACCTGTTGTCCGCAACGGCGAGATCGTCGTCGGCACCGAGATGAACGTCACCCTCTCGGGCGACCACCGCACCATCGACGGCGCGGTCGGAGCCGAGTACTTGGCGACCCTGAAGCGTTACCTCGAGAACCCTGCGGCGCTGCTCGTGTAATCTCAGGACATCAAATTGTTCGAAAAAATAAGCCCCCGCGTGTGTTCACACCGCGGGGGCTTTCCATGAGTCAGGACTCAAGCGCGGCCGGTTCTTTCAGCTCGAGTTTTTCGCAAATCTCTGCGAAAACCGCCTCGCGGTCTTGGGTGCCATCGATGCGGAGCACGAGTTCTTTTTCTTCGAACAGCTCCAGCGTGGGCAGGGTTTTAGCGGTGAAGTCGCCCAGGCGTTTGTTCAGGGCTTCTTCGTTGTCGTCCGCCCGGGCGACCAGATGGCCGCCGCAGACGTCGCAGGTGTCTTCCACTTCGGGGCGGTGGAAGATCAGGTTGTAGTCCAGGCCGCAGTTGCTGCAGACCCGGCGTGCGAGGGCACGCTCGATCGTGACGCGCTTGGGCACGTCGATGTAGATCACCGCGTCGACGTCGTAGCTCTCCAGGAAGAACTGAGCCTGTTCGACGTTGCGGGGGAAGCCGTCGAGGATGAAGCCGTAGTTCCAGTCGTGCTCGGACAATCGGCGTTTGATAATCTCCTCAACGATCTCGTCGGGGACGAGCTGGCCCGCGTCGATCAGACGCTTAATCCGCGCCGCGAGCTTGGTGTGGCTCTGCACGTGCCAGCGGAAGATGTCGCCGACGCTGAAGTGCGA
>JBCCWB010000097.1:0-14610 GCA_039194345.1 Planctomycetota bacterium | reverse complement strand
CTGGACAGGGGCGGTGTCATTTGTTGCGGAGCGCTGTACTGTAAGTGTCCCTTCAATGCGAGAGGCGATGAAGGAGCTGAAACAGCAGCGGCAGCCCTGTTGAGTCAGGATGGCGTCGGCCGGCTCGTTTTGCAAGAGAAATCTAAACGCCGCCTCGACCACCCGCGACGGGCTGACCCGCCCCCGGCACCACAGGTCGTAGTCCTGGAAGCTCAGAGTGACCGTGTGGCGGAACATGCGGCCATCGGAAAAGACGGTCACGGCATAGGACCAAGATGTGGCGTGTTCGACTTCCTGTCCTACTTCGATCTCGGCCATGTCACTATGGTAAACGTTGATTGTGCTCGATTCAGAGGGATGACCCTCACGGCATTCCATGTTTTATTCAGCCAAGATTGATCGTGACTAGACACTACAATGTGAAAACCATATTAAAAATCCCTAAGCTTCTTTACGGGATAGATGTTGCGGTTTTTTTGGATAGGTGGAACATATGAGAGTGACCCTTAAAGATGTCGCCGAACGGGCCCAAGTCAGCATGACCACGGTCTCCATGGCGATGGGCAGCCCGGGACGGATCTCGGAGGCAACCCGTGAACGCGTCCTGAAGGTGGCCGATGAGATGGGCTACCGTCCGAACATGCTGGTTCGGGGCATGCAGAAAGGCCAAACCATGTCCGTGGGGGTGCTCATGAACTTTTCCGGCGACACCTTTGAGGCCCGGATTTTCCAAGGGATCCACCATACACTCGTCGATGCAGGTTACGTCCCGATCGCGTTGATGCCCAACGACCAAGCCCCTCCGCTGTCGCAGATCCATTCGCTATTGGATCGCCGAGTCGATGGCATCCTGATGCGGCCCACCGGTGAAGCGAAATGGGAAGAGCACCTGCATGAGGCGTTGAAGCGGAATGTCCCGGTGGTGTCGGTCGACTCCGAAACCGTAGGCGAGGGCGGCCAAGAAGATCGGCATATCGACTTCATCGGTACCGATGACTACCTCGGCGGGCAGATCGCAGCCACGAAGATGCTTGAAGCGGGGCACCGCCGGCTGGCAGTCTTGACGATGGGCGATGAAACCGATCCGATGCATCAGAGGTACCAGGGTTTTGCGGATACGATTCAGGCTTCGCCGGACACTATCTGCGAAAAAATCGATCTCACTTGGGATTACGTGCATTCGGAATCGCCTGAGATGGCGGTGAAGCTACTTAGCCGTGATAACCGGCCGACCGGGCTCTTTCTGACGATGGACATGATTGCTCCCGGGGTATATGAGGCTGCGGGCAGCTTGGGGCTGAGTATTCCTGATGATCTCTCGGTCATCGGCTTTGCCGACGAAGCGGTGGCTCACTACCTTTCGCCCGCCTTGTCGACCCTTCGGCAGCACCCGAGGGATATGGGCAAGCTTGGAGCAGAACTGCTTCTGGAGCGGATCGAAACGTTTACCAAGAGCAAGCAGAAGCCCGAACTCCAACGAAAAACCATTTTGCTGAAACCGACCTGGATCGAACGCGAATCCGTAGCCCCGCCATCGGCCTGATGTACGCCTGCGGGACCTCCTATAGTACACCTGATGGAAGTCTCAACGCTTCGTGCCGCAGAGTTTGATGATGAGGATCCGCGGTTGGCCCTTCGCCGACACACGGACCGCTGTTTCTTTCGGGTTGAAGAGGTCGTCCCATCGCCGGGCGGAGGCGTGGCGGGGTTTGTGGTGGACGGCGTGATGATCGACCGCGACGACGTGGCGGAGTTGCGGCGGACCGATAGCGATGGCGGAGCGCTGCCCGCGTGTGAAGTCTGATCGCCTGGGCGCTGTCCATTGCGAGATCGAGCTAAGATACGGACAACTTGAACTTCTTCTTTGCCACATTACGGCTGGGGCTGGCTAACTTGTGGGTGCACAAGCTGCGCTCATTGCTGACGGCGCTTGGGATCATCATCGGCGTCGGAGCGGTGGTCGCGATTGCGGCGTACGGCGAGGGCACCAAACGGGCTGCCATCCAGGACATCATGCGCCTCGGGGCGAACAACATCATCGTCCGCTCGGTGAAGCCGCCGGGCTCGAATGTGGCGGGCCAGAACGAGGCAACCCGCCTCAGCGAGTATGGCCTGACGCGTAAGGATGTACGTCGGCTGAAGCAGACCGTTCAACCCATCGAACGCATGGTGGAGCTCAAACGCGTAGGCGACCGCATCCGCCGGGGAACCCGCAGCGTGCCCGGGGCGGTGTTCGGCACGACACCCGGCCTGAGAGACGCCGCCTCGTTAATGGTTGCGAGAGGGCGGTACCTCAGCGATTCAGATAATGACGGGTCGCGCAACTTTGCGGTCATCGGCGCGGAGGTGGCGGAGATGCTCTTCCCCCTGGACGATCCCGTGGGCGAAAGTTTTCTGATCGATACGCAACGGTTCGTCGTGGTGGGCGTGCTGCGTCGTGTTGGTCTGGCGGGCGGGGCGGGCACCGCTCTGGTGGGTCGTGACCTGAACTACGACATCCACATCCCGCTACGCACGGCCAACACACGCTTCGGCGATGTGCGTCAGTCGCTGGGGCAGGGCAGCCGAGAGCGCACCAAGATCGAGATCAGCGAGGTGATTGTTCAACTGGCCAGCCAAGATGATGTGCGAGGCGTCGCGGCGAAGATCGAACGGCTGATCGACACCGAACACAGCGAGAAGAACGATGTATCGCTGATCGTGCCGTTGGAATTGATTGAGCAGGCGGAGCGGGTCCAGTTCCGCAGCAACGTCCTGATGATCGTCATCGGGGGCTTGAGCTTGTTTGTCGGCGGGGTGGGGATCATGAACATCATGCTCGCTTCCGTGACGGAGCGGACGAGAGAGATCGGTATCCGCCGGGCGCTGGGGGCGACGCGTCGGCACATCGTTGCGCAGTTCCTGGTGGAGACGACCACGCTGTCGTGCGTGGGAGGGCTAATCGGCGTCGGCTGTGGATTGGCCGTGTCGTTGGGGCTGCAGTGGTACGCGATGAACTTTGGCGGGGTCGAGCCGCCGGTGGTGATGCTGCTGCCGGTGGCGGTGGCGTTCACGTTTGCGGTGCTGGTGGGGATCGCGTTTGGGCTGTATCCCGCGGTGCGTGCGTCGCAGCAGGACCCGATCGTTGCGTTGCGTCACGAATGACTTGGTTGGAGGTCTAGCCGCCCCTATTTTGAATCGATTGTCTCTTTGCATCGGGCGGCGGTTTCATTTCTTGGAGATTCACCATGATTGATTGGTTACGTTTGTGGACCCCGGTTTGGTGTCTCATGATTATGGTTGGGTATGGTCATTCGGCGCTGGGGCAGATCGAGGCGCGTGACAGCTATTTCGTTCAAGATTCGGCGCGATCCGCGATGGTCAACTTTGCGGTTAGTCGTCTCGATATCCCTGACGGGGTTGAGGTGCTGGTGCAACGCAAGGAGGGCTACCCGCCTCAAGGTTTCGCGGTGATCAAAGGGCCTGGTGACGTCGACGGCGATCAGCTTTGGCTCGTCGATGCGACCGATGACCACGGGTTGATGTATGGCATCTTGGATTTGGCGGAAAGCCTACGGTTGGGCCTCGACCCGGCCAAAGTGTCTTCTCCCGACATCCATCGCCGAGGATTAAAGTTCAACATCCCGCTCGACGCCCGGGCTCCTAGCTACGACGACACAGGGGATGCAGCATTCAATGCTGTTGAGCAAGTCTGGGATCGTACGTTCTGGGAAGAATTTCTCGATCGCATGGCGGAGCACCGCTACAACGTCCTGACGTTGTGGAGCAACCACCCGTTCACAACAATGGTTAAGCTGGAAGATTACCCCGATGTGGCGTTACCCGACGTCGCGGTGAGGACGTTCGAGGTCGATGAGTACGAACTGCTGCAGTACTACCAAGCAAACCTGCGCGACCCGAAGAATTTCAAAGTCATCAAGAAGATGACGATGGACGAAAAAATCGCCCATTGGCGTTACGTCATGCGCTACGCCAAAGAACGGGGGATCGATATCTACTTCATCACGTGGAACGTCTGGGTCCACGGGGCTGAGGGGAAGTACGGCATCACCGCCGACCAGACCAACGAGAATACGACAAAGTACTTCCGCCGCTGCATGGAGCAGATGGTGCTCACGTATCCCGACCTCAAAGGCTTCGGGATTACGGCCGGTGAGCATATGCAGAACAAGCTCGAGGGCGAAAACGCCACGGGTAACTGGTTTTGGAAGACGTATGGTCTTGGCATCAAGGACGCGCTGGCCCAGCAGCCCGGCCGCGAATTCGATTTTATCTATCGTGTTTGGTACACCGGCTTGGACGAGATGAAGGAGACGTTCATCGACAAGTACACCGGTGCGGGCCTGGGGCAGGTCGATATCGGCTTCAAATACGCCCGGGCCCGGCTGTATTCGATGGCTGATCCGCCGTGGTTCAACAACCAACTCCGCGACGAGGCCGAAGCCAACGGCCTGGCGAGTTGGATGAACCTGCGCAACGACGACATCTTCAACTTCCGTTGGGGCGACCCGGAGTACGTGCGGAGTTTCATGGAGAATCTGCCTCCTGAGCCGACGTTGGCGGGCTACCACATGGGTTCGGATGGCTACGTCTGGACCCGCGAGTTCACCAGTACCGAGCCCGAATCGCCCCGGCAACTCGAGATCGACAAGCACTGGTACAACTTCATGTTGTGGGGCCGATTGGGCTATGACCGCCAGATCAAGACCGAGTTTTTCGAAAAGAAGCTCGGTCATCGCTACCCGACCGCCGACGCGGCGAAGCTTTACGAGACTTGGCAGACCGCATCTAAGATCGTGCCATTGGTCAACCTCGCCCACTGGCGGGACTGGGATCACATGTGGTCGGTTGAGACGTGTTATTCGAAGAAAGAAGGCTATCACACGGTGGATCACTTCATCGAGTTCGGCCCGATTTCGGGGCAGAACATGGTCTCGATCGCCAAGCATGTCGAGGATCCGGATCAGGCAGGGCGGTCGCCGTTCGATATCGCGGACGAGCTGGATGCGTTAGCGGCTGAGGTTTTTGCTGGTTTGGAGCTTTTGCGGTCGGGGACCGTCCCACCGCCTAAAGAGCTGCGGTTGATGCTGGGGGATATCGAGGCGTTTGCGCACCTGGCAGCGTACTACGCCGACAAGTTCCGCGGCTCGACGCAGGTCCATCGCTTCCGCGTGGCCGGTGAAGAGGCGGTGCGGGCTGAGGCGATCAAACACCTCGAAGCCGCGGTCGTGCATTGGAAAGCCTACGGCCGGGTTGCCTCGGCACAATACGAAACCCAGATGCTGGCCCGCGTGGCGACCACCGATTGGCTGGGCGTACTACTCAAACACGCCGAGGCAGATATTGAGATGGCCAGAAACGCTAAGCCGGGCGTTTTCCCCGAATCGGTGATGTACTCGAATAATCCCGACTACATCAAGAATTGAACCGGTGGTTTACGGCGTGGCGTGCTGGGCGGCGTCGAGTAGTTTTTCAGAGCGGCTACGATCGATCGCGGCGACGAGCACCGCAGCGGCGACGTTCGACTCGCGGGCGGCGATGGGGTCGGTGGTTTGCAGGTCGCGGCTTCTGGCCATCAACTCATCAACACGTTGATACACCAACGCCTCGCTGAGATGGTCGGCGAGTTCCTGGGCGGCAACTTCGACCAACGCGCCATGCAACTCCGCGTCGTTGAGCAAGCTCAGCGGGTCGGCGGGTAGGCCGATCTCGGGGTTCGCGGGTGTGATGGTGGTGTCTGAATCGGTCACGCGGGGCGAGAAGGTTATTTGCGGGCCTTTGGCACCAGTGAGCATGACCGTCATCCCCGCGGTGCGTTCGTGGGTCGATTGGCTGTAGGGCCAATGCTCGACGCGGGTGCGGGTGACGAACAGCGGGGTGTCATGGAGTTCATGCGTGACGGCTTTGAGGTCGTGACGGGCGTCGTGCAATTCAGCGCGGACTTGTTCGAGGTCGTAGCACACCCGGTCAAACTCGCGGTCGCCGTGGGGCGGCTGGCCGTGCGGGTGTCGGGCGAGGAGAACGGCGTGGCGACGGGCCAGCCGATCTTCGCGGATGAGTAGATCATCGATGCAGGCTTCGATCTCGTGCAGTTCGTGTTGGATCTCTTCCCGCTCGGGGTTGGGCACGTCGAAGTGGACCTCGTAGGGGTGTTCTAGCTGTTCGGTGTGCACCTTGACTGGCGGGATCATCAGGCGGGTTAGGTTCACGTTGATGGCTTGGCCTGTAGGCGTGAAAGAGAGTGCGAGGGCTTCACGGGATTGCAGCTGCGCTTGCACAAGGTCGGCGAGTGTCGCAGCGGTCGGATGGTTGTTCTCGGAAATGGGGTCAAGCGTGACCGTGAGGCGGTTCATTTCGCGGAGTTGGTGGGACGCGGTGCTGATGCCGGCTTTGGCGGATTCGAGTTTGGGCGATTTGTGGTGAGCGAAGTGGCCCCTGGCCTTGCGGAACCACAGGAGCGCGGAGCCCGGGAGGTCGGCGACCATGGCGTCCTGGCCTCGGGCGAGATCAATCGAGCCGAGCGTCGGCTGGAAGTCGGCGTGGTTGGGGCGGTACTTGGTGGTCCGCTGCGCCGCGGCTTCGGCCTGGTCGTAGTTCTTTTCAGCGAGCAAGCGGCGGCTCTTGTCGAGCATGTCACGCGCCGCGTCGTCGAGCGTTGAGGGAATCGCAGCTCGCGCGGGCAGGAAGTTGGGTTGGGACACAATGCTTCGGCGATAAGCGGAGAGCGCTTGGTCCCACGCCTTGTTCGCGGCATGGTTTTGGCCCGCGGTGTATTCGGCGGGGGCTTGTGCACCGGCGCTGATGCTGGCGAGCGCGGCGGTGGCTTGCGGGTGGCCGTGGATGTATTGCAAGGCACGCTGGAGATCGCTTCGCGCGCGGTCGAGGTCGCCCCGGTCGGCGGCTTGGATGGCTTGTTCGTGATACACGTCCGCGGCATCGCTGCGGGCTTGGGCTAAGCCATCGTCAGCAGCGGCCCAGCCGGGGTGGTGACGCAAGGCGGTTTCGAAACGTTCGATGGCGTCAAGCGGTCGGCCTTGCCGCAGGTCTTGCTGCCCTTCGACGACCGCGGCATCGCGTTGAGATATGCGGTAGTTCTCGGCGAACTCGGGTTTGTTGATGAGCTTGGGGTCGTGCTCGAGGGCGCGGGTGAAGTGGTGCCGAGCCTTGACCGGATCGTTGGATACGAGCGCGGCTTGCCCACGCTCCATGTGGCGTTGGGCCGAGCAGCCGATGCCGAACGCGGTGACAAAGAGCAGAAGCACGAGGGGAAGGGATCGGTGCATAAGAAAGGTCTCCACGGAATCAGGCGGAATCGCCGGGTTTGAGATCACCTAAAGAATAACCCACGCGGGGAGCGTGGGTTGTGAGTATCTGGGGTTGGGGCGAATGTTAGCGGTGCTTGGCCTTCATCGCCTTGCCCGCTTGGGCACTTTTGCCCGCGAGGTCGAGGATATGAATCGGCCGACGGGCCCATTCGGGGGTGATGATCAGGTCGGCCTGGCCGGTCATGTACTCGGCGATGTTCTTGTAGAACAGGTCGCCCCGGCTCTTGGGGTGCTTGCCCGAGGTTTCCTTGAGCTCGTGCTTGCGGTTGGCCTTCTTGAGTGTCCACTGCTCGGGCGAGTCGCCCCAACCGAAGTGGTTGATGATGTACGTGCCCTTGGTGCCGAAGAAGGTCAGCGGCGGGCGGCGGACCGGATCGAGTTGGGTGATGCAGAGGTTGGCCATGCAGCCGTTAGCGAAGCGGACGACGGCGGTGGCTTCGTCTTCGTTCATGTCGCCGATCCAAGGGAAGTTTTTGGGGGCTTGGCTTTCCCAGTAGCCGTTCTTCGCAAAGCCCGAGACCTCGGCGATGTCGGAGTCGACGACTTGCAGGATGTATTCGAGCAGGTGGCAGCCCCAGTCGTAGAGCACGCCGCCGGAGACGGATTTGCTGGTGCGCCACCACTCACCGGGCATGCCGTAGCCGCCGAAGTGGGCTTCGACTTTGTACACGTCGCCGATGGCTTGTTTCTCGACGATTTGTTTGACCGCGCGCATGATCCAGCCGTCCCAGTGGCGGTTGTGATACGTGCTGACCATGACGTTGTGTTTCTTGGCGAGGTTGATCAGCCGGTCGGCCTCGGATGTGGTCACGACAAACGGCTTCTCGGTCACAACATGTTTACCCGCCTTCACGCACTTGGCGGCGAGCGGGTAGTGCAGGTGGTGCGGGGTGATGTGGACGAGCAAATTCACGTCCGACTTCTTCAGCATGGTGTCGAGGCTGCTGTAGGTCTCGATGCCGGGGAAGTCGTCCTGGGCCACCTTCAGACGTTCGGGGTCGATCTCGCAGACGGCGAACGGGGTCATGCCCGCCTTCTTCATCTGCTGGAGGTGTTGCTGGCCCATGTTAAAGGCGCCGCCGTAACCGACTACGCCGACCTTGATGTCTTTGGTGGATTTGAACTTCTTCATGGGCGGGACTCTATCAGAATCGGGCCTAGGTATAAATGGTTTTGAGATGACCAAAGTGGGCAAGAAGATTGTTTACAATACGCCCTGCCTTCTTGTTTCACACGCCTTCCTACAAGGAATACAACATTGAGCAGCACCGCAGAATCGACCAGCGTGATGGTGACCGGGGCCGACCGTGGTATCGGCCTGGGTTTGGTCACGCACTACCTTAAGCAGGGCGGCACGGTCGTCGCCACCACACGGCGTGAACAGCCGGGCGAATCACTCGCGGGTTTGGCCGAGCAATACCCCGAGCAGCTGAACGTTATGACGCTGGACGCGGGAGATGAAGCGTCGATCGCCGCGTTCGGCAAGCAACTCGACGCCGACGGCGTGACGCTGAACGTGATCATTAACAACGCGGGTGTCTCGCTCGGCGAGCCGTTCGGCGAATGGACCGCGCAACACTTCGCTACCCACCTCGCGGTGAACACCATCGGTCCGGGCCTGATCGTCCAGGCGATCAAGCCCAGCCTCAAGGCCGGCAGCGTCGTGATCAACATCACCTCGGGCATGGCTTCAGCCGAGTACAACGTTGGGGCAGAGAACGCGTTGGATGCGTATGCCGTGAGTAAGTGCGGCTTGAATATCCTGACGCGACGCCTCGCCGAGAAGCTCCGTACAGAGAGCATCGCGCTCGTCGCGATGAGCCCGGGCTGGGTGCAAACCGAGATGGGCGGCAAAGAAGCGCCCACCACCATTGACGACGCTGTCCAACAGATGACCAGCACTATCGCCACGCTCGGTATGGACCACACCGGTACATTCATCGGTCCCAAGGGTGAGCCTTGTGCTTGGTAACCTCGCCCATCACACAAGGAGCATCATGTTCCAATACCCTTTGTTTTTATTGGTTTTTGTAGTATTGGCCACCTGCTCGGCAGCGAGCGATGAGGTGGCGCCCACCGCCGAGTCATCATCGCCCATCGCTGCCGTGCAAGCCACGGCTTACGGCCCCGAAGTATTCGAAGCCCACGGCTGGACCATCGTCTGCCAAGCGGTCACCTTCAACGACCGCACATTCACCTCGGCGCTCGATCAACTCGAAAAGTTTGGCATCACCGAAGTCATGGCCTACCGGGGGCAGATCGTAGGCGGCGGCTTCGATGAGAAGTTCGAGTTTACGACGATGAGCCCGGAAGCTCGCGACTACGTCAAACAACTCGCCGCTGAGAAAGGCATCACCATCCGCCACTACGGCGTGGCCAATGCCAAGACCCCTGGAAATTGGCGCAAGCTGTTTGAGTTTGCCAAGGAGCTCGGTATTCAAGCGATCGTCAGCGAGCCGGAGTACGACGAACTGGAGATGGTCGATCAACTTGCGCAAGAGTTTGACGTCCGCGTGGGCATCCACAACCACCCTCTGCCGACTAAGTATTGGCACCCCGACATCGTGATCCACCACATCAAAGATTTGAGTGATTACGTGGGTATCAGCGGCGACACGGGGAACTGGGCGCGATCCGGATTAGACCCGCTCGAATGTGTTAAGAAGCTCGAACAACTCGACGGCCGGATCGTAGAGATACAGATCAAAGACATGACCCGTGGCTATAACGTTCCGCTCGGCACCGGACAAAGCGACGTTGCCAGCATGCTGCGGGAGCTCAAAAGCCAGAACTACCAAGGCCCCTTTGTGATTGAGTATTTCACCAAACGAGACACCAAGATGAACGAGATCCGCGAATCCCTTGACCATCTCTATCGCGTGGCTGCCTGGATGGAATAACCGCGAGGGTCGATTAGGGCCGTGCTTGGATCGTCCACCAATAAGCCCAGATCGTGCTATCTGCGGGCAGGGTAGCGGCCTATATTGGTAGAGATTCGGCTCTCCGTTTCGGCCGGTCTGATTCTCATCTCTCTCGGAGTATCACTACCTTGAAAAAATCTATGAACCGTCGGACCTTCCTCAAAGCCTCTGCCGCCACCGCGGTTGGAACCGGTGTTGTGCCTACGTTTTCGATCGGCCAGTCGGGCCCCTCGGCCAACAGCAAGCTCAACATCGCGATGATCGGTGCGGGCAATATCGCGGGCATGGCCATCGGCCCCTGCAGCGGTGACAACATCGTCGCCCTCGCTGATATTGACGAAAATAAATTTCTTCAGCATGCTGGAAAATTCCCTCAGCTCAACGACGCCAAGAAGTTTACCGACTTCCGCGTCATGTTCGACAAGATGGGCGACGAGATCGATGCGGTGTGCATTAACACTCCCGACCACACCCACTTCGTCGCCACGATGGAAGCCATGCAGCGCGGCAAGCACGTCATCACGCAGAAGCCGCTGACCCACAACATCTGGGAAGCCCAAACACTCAAGAAAGCCAAGGACAAGTACGGCGTCGTCACAAATATGGCGGTACAAGGCCACACGTTTGATGGCATACGCCAGATGCGCGAATGGGTTGAGGCGGGTGTCCTTGGAGATGTCACCGAAGTGCATAGCTGGATGAGCGGGCCGTGGTGGACCACGCCTAATGCTGAGAAGCCGAACCCTTATTGGCAGAAGCCCGATGTCTTGCCTCCGTCCGCAGAAGACATCCCGTCTCATGTCGACTGGGACCTCTGGGTTGGCCCTGTGGTCACGGATCTGGCTTACAACAGCGTCTACCACCCCATGACTTGGCGGGGCTATCACGCTTTCGGCAACGGGCTCATCGGCGACTGGATGCCCCACATCGCCGATGCCCCGATTTCGATTCTTGATCTCTATGACCCGGTGGCCGTTGAGCTTGAAGAAGTGGAAGGCGGTGACGACATCGTCGTGCCCAACGGCAACCGTGTTCGCTGGGATTTTGAACGCCGTGGCGACAAAGCACCTTGTACCTTCTACTGGCACAACGGAGCCCCCGGGAAGTTCCGTCCCCAAAAGCCAGAAGCGTGGACTTGGAGCGAAGATCTGCCCAACGTCGGCACGCTTTTCATCGGCGACAAATCCGTCGGCTACACCGACAACCGCTCCAACAAACCTCGCCTGGCCAACAAAGAAGAAGCCCGTGCCTTCAAAGAAGCTGGCTACCCCGAAGAGGTTTACCCCCGCATCAAGGGCGGCCCGTTCGGCGAATGGCTCCGTGCGATCAAGGGCAACGGCCCCGAACCCGGAGCCAACTTCGACTTCGCCTCGCCGTTCACCGTCACCCAGTTGCTGGGCGCTCTGGTCATCCGGCACGGCGGACGCATCGAGTGGGACGGCGAGAAAGGCGAGATCACCAACCGCCCCGAACTCGCCAAGTTCGTCAAGCCCGAAGTCCGTTCCGGCTGGGAGTACGGCGAAGACCTCTGGACCTGAGTCGAAGACGCATCGGACATCTGAACCAAACCCCGCCCCGCCCCGCTCGCAGTTCGCCGCGGGGCGTGGTTTTGCGCATCAATCGTTACCATCAGCCCGACGGTTTCATATCATGGCGACATGAAACAGCTGCCTTTTCTTACGGTGCTTTTGCTCGGTCTGTCGGGCTGTGTCACCAACCCGTCGAGTCCTGATACGCCCGTTTACGAATCGCTCTTCGATGGCGAGACGCTCGACGGCTGGCACATCATGCAGGTGCCCGAGAACCACAACTACCATGGCTCTCCCGGCAACTTCTTCGTCGAAGACGGCGCGATCCACGGCACCCAACTCGACAATAAAAACGGTGCACTACTCCTCACCGATCGCAAGTTCGGCGACTTTGAGCTCGAACTGGAATTCCTCGTCGACTGGGGCTGCGACTCGGGCGTCTTCATCCGCTGCACCGAAGACGGCAAGGCCATCCAGATCCTCGTCGACTACATCAGCTGGGGCACCGTCGGCTACGTCTACGGCTCGGGCATCGGCGGATTCATGTGTCGCCCGCTGGTGCTCTACGAAGAAGACGGCCAAATCCTCGCCCGGGACAACTACGACGGCGTAGAGATCGACAAGCTCGCCTACTCGATGAACGCCCAGACGTGGAACGCCACCTTCAAGCCCGGCGAGTGGAACACGCTCAAGGTCCGCTGCGTCGGCACCGCGCCGTACGTCACGACTTGGATCAATGGCGAGAAGGTCATGGAGCTCGACGGCACCACCTTCGCAGCCCGCCACATGCGCGACAACAACAAGAAAGACTGGGATCAGCCGTCCACATGGAGCAACGAAGTCACCCAAGAGGTCACCGGCAACCGCGGCTCGATCGGCCTGCAAGTCCACCCCTCCGGCAAATGGACCCGCTGGAAGCCCGGCGGCGACGCCCGCTACCGCAACATCCGGATTCTGGATTTGGATACCGAATAAGTATGCTTGACCTGCGGAATGCGGTATTACGTTTAGCGGGCGACGCGAAGCGTCCCGCGTGGTAACCTCGAACCGACTTGTTCCGGGGCATTCTGCCCCGGCCACCCCACACCCGTTGGGAAGGAGCCGTGATGATCAAGTTTGTGATGATTTGCTACCGCAAGCCCGGCACGACGCGGGCGGAGTTTCAGGATTATTGGCTGAACAAACACGCCCCGCTGTTCGGCAAGTTCGCCGATGTGTTCGGGACCAAGCGTTACGTGCAGTGCCACACGCTGGACTCGCCGATGAACGACGCGATCCGCGAATCACGCGGCATGGCCGAGGCCTGCGACGGCGTCGCCGAGGTGTGGTTTGAGTCCGAAGAACAACTCATGGCCGCGATGAGTTCCCCCGAAGGCCAGGAGGTCGGCGCGACCCTGACGGCCGACGAAAACAATTTCATTGATCACGTCCGCTCCAGCGCGTTCATCGCGAGAGAGTGCGAGTTGTGAGTTAGTGACATCAATGATGTTTGAGCTATGAATTAGCTTCTCGAAGGCTTACTTCGGTATCAAAATCCTATTTCATACAGAGCTATGCCAAGATATGAAACGATCACGACTTCTCGAATGGTTTCTTCTAGAGGCTTCCTATGGCGCAGGCGCTGGCTTGAGCAACGACGCACATATCGTGTGACGTATATCGATGATTCAGAGGAAAGAGCAGAGGCTATATCTTTTTTTGAAGATGCCTTGTCGCCTTTGCTGCAATTGCCGGAAGAAATCGATGAAATGTCCGAGAGTGATGCTCAGGAGTATCTCGATACTCACCCCATTCATGAGCAATGGGGGATGCTCAAGCTCACGGAACGAATAGATTTCGAAGTCGAAGATCTTCGGCGATTAGAATTTTTACCTGATTTACAGGCTCTGCATTCCCACGTTGATCACCTTACAGACGAAGGTGTGAGTCTGATCACACAAATTTCTGGGTTGAAGCGGCTTTTGGTCTATTCGCCGTTGGTTACCGACGGGTGTCTGAAATACATGGAGCGGTTGAAAAACTTGACGACAATTGATCTTCAAGGATCTCATCAAATAACTCGTAAAGCTTTCGATGAGTTGGTCGTTAAATTACCTAATCTTGTAGATATATACCCGCCGTTTCATCGGCCTTTGCGTGAGATAATGGAAGAAATACAAAAAGACCATCCTTTGTAATCCGCATGTGCTACGAAGGATTAGTTAAGTCAAGTATTCCGATTAAATCTCAAGTCGTCTTAAGTTCGTTGGGATCAAACGCATGCCCGCACTCGTCCGCGAGTTCTTTGAACTCGGCGATCTCGGCTTCGGTGAAGAGCAGGCCGCCGGCTTTTTCGCTTTCGAGTGAGGCGCGGTATTCGAGTTCGCCGGGGAGGATGGTGCCGTTGTCGACGTTGCCGTGGCCGACGACGTCTTCGATGACGGCCTTGACGTTGGCCGCCTGGTCCCGGCCGCAGGCAAACGCGCCGCCGCTGACCGCGTCGGGGTGGATGACCTGGAAGTAGAAGGCGGGAGTTGTCTTTTCGCCGGTGACGCCGGCGGGGATGTCTTCGGGGCGGGAGCGGAGGGTGGGGAGGCTGCCGCCGATGAAGCCGCCGACGAGTTCGTTGATGAGCGACAGGCCGTAACCCTTGTGTCGGCCGAAGGGCTGGAGGGCGGCGACCTGGTTGGGGTCTTGCGTGGGGTTGCCGTCCTTGTCGACCGCCGAGTCGGGGGGCAGGGTCATGCCTTCGCGTTTGAACTGTTGGACGCGTCCCATGGCGACGGTGGAGGTGGCCCAGTCGATGACGATGGGGTAGCCGATGGCGTCGGTGGTGGGGAAGCCCCAGGAGTGGGG
>JBCCWB010000096.1:0-14655 GCA_039194345.1 Planctomycetota bacterium | reverse complement strand
CGGCGACCTTCTGGATTTTGGAGCGGTCGATGTTGGGGCCGGGGGCTTCCTCGATGACTTTTTGGTGCCGGCGCTGCATGGAGCAGTCGCGTTCCCAGAGGTGGACGGCGTGCCCGTGCTTGTCGCCGAGGCACTGGATCTCGACGTGGCGGGCGTGCTCGAGGAACTTCTCGATGAAGACGGCGCCGTTGCCGAAAGCGGCGAGTGCTTCCTGCTGGGCGGCTTTGAGGTTGGTGCGGAGGCTGGCTTCGTTGTGGCAGACGCGCATGCCGCGCCCGCCTCCGCCGGCGGCTGCCTTCACGATGACGGGGTAGCCGATCTCGGCTGCGACCTCGATCGCCTCGTCTTCTTCCTCGACCGCGTCCTCGGAACCGGGGAAGACGGGCACCTTGGCGGCACGGGCGTTCTTCTTGGCTTCGACCTTGTCGCCCAGCTTGGCCATGGCTTCGGGGCTGGGGCCGATGAACTCGATCTTGCAGTCGCGGCAGACCTCGGCGAAGTCGGCGCGCTCGGCGAGGAAGCCGTAGCCCGGGTGGATCGCGTCGACGTTGGTGACTTCCGCGGCGGCGATGATCCGGGGAATGTTGAGGTAGGACTCGTTGGGCGCGGCCGGGCCGATGCAGACCGCATGGTCGGCCATCTTGACGTGCTTCGACTCGGCGTCGGCTTCAGAGTAGACCGCCACCGCTTCGACGCCCAGCTCGTGGGCGGCGCGGATGATGCGGACGGCGATCTCGCCACGGTTTGCGATGAGGATGCGGCTGAACATGGGGGGTTGGGGGCCTGGGGGCTTAGGGGCTTGGGAGCTTCGGGGAAACTGTCACGCCTCATGAAACGGCGCAACCGTTGGGTGTCGGAGGGAGTTTCAGAGAACTCGCTATTAGGGGCCCAAGCCCCTAACACTCAAGCCCCCATCACGGCTTGATCTTGAACAGCGGCTGGCCGAACTCCACGGCGTCGCCGTTCTTAACCAGCACCTCGACGATCGAGCCGGTGCACTCGGCCTTGATCTCGTTGAAGACCTTCATGGCTTCGATGATGCAGACCACGGTGTTGTCGCTCACGCTGTCGCCAGCGTTCACGAAGGCGTCGGCGTCGGGGTTCGAGGCGGTGTAGAACGTGCCGACCATCGGGCTGTCGATGGTGATCAGACTGTCGTCGTCGGCATCGGCGGCAGAGTCAGCGCTGTCGCCCGCCGCTGCCGCGGGGGCTGGAGCGGCAGGAGCCGAGGCCGCGGGGGCAGGAGCACTGACGTACTGGACATTGCCAGCCGCGCTACCACCGCCCAGGCCACGCTTGAGTTTGATTTTTTCGCCTTCGCCCTCCAGGTCGATCTCAGAGATGTCGTTGTCGACCATCATCTTGATGAGCTGGCGGATCGTTTTAAGGTCATTCATAGAAACCGTCTCGTAGATTTTGATTCGGACTGGGGGGGTGCGACACCCCACCGTTTGGCTAGGGATTAACCCGTTCGTAACCCTAGATGATCGCGGATTCTAGCGACTTGGGCAAGTCGGTCAGCACCCGCTTGCCGCGGGCAGTCACCAGCACATCGTCCTCGATCCGCACGCCGCCGACACCGGGCAGGTAAATGCCGGGCTCCACGGTGACTACATGCCCCGGCTCCAGCACCCCATCGCCCGCCAAAGGCGAGAGACGCGGGGCTTCGTGGATGTCCAGCCCGATACCGTGGCCCAGGCCGTGGCCGAAGAAATCGCCATAGCCCGCGTCGTCGATCACTTTTCGAGCCGCCGCGTCCACGTCCGTCAGCTTCCCGCCCGGCTTGATCGCCTCAATCCCCGCCAGATGCGATTCCAAGCAGATCTGATAGATCTCACGCATCTTTGGCTTCATCCCGCCCAGCCCAATCACGCGGGTCATGTCCGAGCAGTAACCCTTGTACTTCGCGCCCCAGTCGATGAGCACGATGCCGCCCTTCTTGAGCTTCCGGTTGCCGGGGATGGCGTGGGGAAGCGCCGCGTTGGCATCCGCCGCGACGATCGAGGGGAAGCTCACGCCGTCCGCCCCGAGCGCCCGCATGCGGTATTCGAGAAACGCCGCGACCTCCGACTCGCGCTGGCCCGGCTCGATGAAGTCCAGCAGCTCGATAAACGCCTCCTGCTGAATCTTTCCCGCCTTGCGGATCAGCCGAACCTCGTCCTCGGTCTTAACCGCCCGCTGCTCGAGCAGGCCGTCTTCGAAAGATTGGAGGCGTCGCTTTCCGAGCTTCTTACCGATCGCGTCGTACTGGGCCAAGGTGAGATGCCCACACTGCACTGCGATCTGCTGGAGGTTCCGCCGATCGGTGACTTGGGCAAGCTCTTCCGCCAGGCTCTGCTTGCGCATCACCGCTTTGACGTGGGGAGCTTCCTGCTTGATCTGCTCTTCGAAGCGGTTGTCGCTCAGCACGATCGGATGCCCGCGCCTAGCGGGAATCAGCGTCCACGAATCGTCGCCGACAAAACCCGTGAGGTAACGCGTGTCGACGGGATTGGTGATGAGCAGGGCATCGTGGCCGGCCGCGACGAGGCGCTTGCGTAGGGCACCGACACGGTGAACAAATTGAGCGGGGATGGAGGACTTAGGCATGCCGCGATGATAACGATTACTTGTTGTAGACCGCGTCGGGGTCGTAGACCTTTTCCGCGACGGTCTCGACGGTTTGATCATCGACGATCTTGCGGTAGAAGCAGCTCTGGTAGCCGACGTGGCAGCAGGGGCCGTTGGACTTGACCTTGAGGATGATCGCGTCCTGATCGCAGTCGATGCGGGCTTCGACGACTTCCTGGGTGTTGCCCGAGCTCTCGCCCTTGACCCAGAATTTTTGGCGGGAGCGGGAGTAGAAGCTGGCGAGCTTGGTCTCGAGCGTTTGCTTCAAGGCCCCCTCGTTCATCCAGCCCATCATGAGGATCTCGCCGGACTCGTGGTCTTGCACGATGGCGGGGACGAGGCCGTTGGCGTCGTACTTCACATCGAGGGTCGTGCCGGTTTCGCGGGCAGGGTCTGACATAATGTTTTAACTCTTTGGGCGTAAAAAATCACGGGGTGGATTGAAGCGTGGCCGAGTATTGTGCGCCATAAATCGCAAAGTTCCAAACGACAAATTGAGACGTATTCTCGCTTAGAAACAATGGAAATCATACGTTTGAGGTGCGGTTGGCAAGGAAAGGCATGGTTTCCTATAGTCGTCCTAAAGGAAGGCTTAATCCCATGAGTGACACGGACGACACACCTAAGATCCAGATCGACAGCGACTGGAAAGCCCAGGCCCAGGCCGAGAAAGAAAAACTCGCCGCCGCCTCCAAAGCCGACGCGGGCAGCGGCTCCCCCGAAAACACCGACTTCGGCGGCCCGGGTGGAGGCGAACTCCCCCCCGCCAACTTTGAGACGCTGCTGAGCTCGTTTGTGACCCAGGCGCTTTTCGCCATGGGCGCAATCCCCGATCCGCAGACCGGCCAGCCCGCGATGCACCTCGATCTGGCCCGCTACCAGATCGACATGCTCAGCGTGCTGGAAGAAAAAACCAAAGGCAACCTCACCGAAGACGAAGAGAAGATGCTTGCCGGCACGCTTTATGAGCTGCGCACCCGCTACGTGCAGGTCGCCAATGCTCAGCGTGGCGTCTAGCCGATGATCGACATAACCACCCAGGCCTCCTGACCCCCGCCCCGCCCTGAAAGGTTCACGACTGTGACCGCCATCGATGCCCCCGCCGGAAGCCAGCTTTCCCCCTCCGCCCTACTCAGCAAGAACCACTTCCTGCTGCGACGCCTCCACTCGCTGTCGGGCATCGTGCCCATCGGCCTGTTTGTCTGCGTCCACCTGTTCACCAACGCCCAGATGATCTGGGGCCAAGACCCCGCCACCGGCAAGGGCGAGTTCCAGCACGAAGTGGATTTCATCCACAGCATGCCCTTCCTGCTGTTTATCGAGATGAGTCTGTGGGGCGCGATCGGCTTCCACGCCGTGCTCGGCCTGTGGTACACCTTCACCGGTAAAGGTAACCTGACCCACTACAGTTACGGCAGCAATGTCCGCTACACGCTTCAGCGTGTCACCGGCATCATCGCCCTGATTTTCATCTTCCTGCACATCGCGACCCTGCGGTGGCGCTGGGACTTCTTCGGCTGGTTCACGCCGTTCTATGGCCAAGGTTACCAGGCCGAAGACGCCGTTGATGGCGGTATCCCCAAGCACCTCAAAGACGTGCCGATGTCGCTGCCCCTGACGGCTTACGCCTTGCAATACAGCTGGATCGTCGTGGTGTTGTACGTGGTCGGCACCCTCTCGGCGGTCTTCCATTGGGCCAACGGCCTGTGGACCGCAGCGATCAGTTGGGGCCTGACCATCACCACCTCGTCGATGAAACGCTGGGGCTACGTCTGCATTGCGATGTTCGTCGCCCTCACCGCGTTTTTCAGCATCGCGATCGTGGCGGCTTTAATCTTCGATTTCGCCGACATGACCCCCGAGCAGACCGAGTTGTTCCTCTTGATCGTCGAGGACCCCGCGGTGGCGATCCCGATGAACAACTAACGGCCGTGACCTGGGTGGGGACCTAGACTTCTCGATGAAATGCGGACGGCTTCCGCGTAGTGAAAGTGAGTTGAAGCAACGATGGCAAAAGCAGAACCCAGAGTGATCGTCGTCGGCGGCGGATTGGCCGGCCTCTCTGCCGCGGTCCGTGTCGCCGAATCGGGCACGAAAGTCGATCTATTCTCTCTGGTCCCGGTCAAGCGTTCCCACAGCGTGTGTGCCCAAGGCGGCATCAACGCCTGCAACGACGTCGCCCGCCAGCAGGGGTACTCCGAGTGGCAGCACATGGACGAGACCCTAATCGGCGGCGACTTCCTCAACCACCAGCCGCCCGTCTACGAGATGACCCACTGGGCGCCCAAGATTATCGACCTGCTCGACCGCATGGGCGTGCCGTTCAACCGCACCTCCGAAGGCATGCGTGACCTTCGTCTGTTCGGCGGCAGCCTCTTCAAACGCACCCACTTCGCGGGAGCATCCACCGGCCAACAGCTCCTGTACGGCCTGGACGAGCAGACCCGACGCTACGAGGCCGAGGGCAAAATCAACAAATACGAGTTCTGGGAGTTCCTCTGGCCGATCCTCGACGATAAGGGCGTGTGCAAAGGCATCGTCGCCCAAGACGTCCGGACCATGGAGATCAAAGCGTTCCGCGGCGACGCGGTCGTTATGGCGTCCGGCGGTAACGGCCTGATGTTCGGCAAGTCGACCATGTCGGTGATCTGCACCGGTGCCGCGGTCGCCCGCTGCTATCAGGCTGGCGCTTACCTCGGCAATCCCGAGATGATCCAGGTCCACCCCACCGCTATCCCGGGCGAAGACAAATGCAGACTTATGTCCGAGTCGGCCCGCGGCGAAGGCGGTCGCGTTTGGGTCCCCCGCAAGAAGGGCGATGACCGGCACCCCCTCGATATCCCCGAGGAAGAACGCTACTACTTCCTCGAAGAGAAGTACCCCGGCTACGGCAACCTCGTTCCCCGCGACATCGCCACCCGTGAGATCTTCTGGGTCTGCCAGGAAGGCCTGGGCATCGGCGGGGCCAACCAGGTCTACCTTGACATCACCCACCTGCCCATCGAGACCAAGAACAAGCTCGCCGCGATCCTCGAGATCTATGAGAAGTTCACCGGCGACGACCCACGCGAAGTCCCGATGAAGATCTTCCCCGCGGTGCACTACACCATGGGCGGGCTCTACACGATCTACGAGCCCTACGACCCCGAGCGGGATAACTACACCCCCGCCTCGGAGCCCAAGCGTCAGCCCAATGAGGGCCTGCTCTACGGCGACCCCAAGAACATGATGACCAACATCCCCGGGCTCTACGCCTTCGGGGAATCCAACTACGCCTACCACGGCGCGACCCGCCTCGGGGCCAACGCTCTGCTGTCGTGCATCTTCGACGGCCTGTACAACGGCCTATCGGTCCACAACTACGCCCACGCCCCGCAAGGCACCCCGGCCGGCGAGCTGCCCGATGCGCTGTTCGACAAGTACGTCGAGCAGGAAAAAGCCAAGGTCCAGAAGCTCACCGAGTCCACCGGAGCCAACAACCCCTACGAGATCCATCAGGAGTTAGGCTTAGAGATGACCGCGACCTGTACCGTGGTCAAGGAAGAACAGCGGCTGCTGCAGGGCCGGGAAAAAATCGCCGAGCTCAAGGCCAAGTACCAAGACCTCAAGATCAGCGACACCGGCGTCTACACCAACCAAAACGTCAGCTTCGCCCGAGCGCTCGGCGACATGATCGTCTACAGCGACGCCCTGCTCGAAGGCTCGATCGCCCGTAAAGAATCGCGCGGAAGCCACTACCGCAGCGACTACACCGAACGTATAGACGACCAGTTCCACAAAACCACGAAGGTGAAGTACGACGGCGAAGCTGACAAGCCGATCATCGAATGGGAAGAGATCCCCAGCCCGCTGGTCCCGCTGCGTGCCCGGACCTACGGTAAGGTTGATGCGAGTCCGGAGAAGAAGGAAGAGGCCGCGGCTTCACAATAAAACACACGTTAACTTTGGTCATACGTCACTGGACATTTTTTTGCCACCACTTAAATGATGTCACCCAGTCAATCGCACAACCCGGCTTGCATGTTGCTAAGGCTTGTTAACGTCTTGGTGATTGTCGCTTGCGGATATGGTGCGTACCGACTTTCCATCGACTTTTTAGGCAACGCGGCCAGACTCAATCTTTGGCACCTGCTGTACCTCCTCCCGCTGCTCATATTCGGGGCTTGCGCCGCGTATTTTGTTTGGGGCGTTAAAGCCCCGACGCATTCACATCTATCGCTTGTGGTCTCCGTCGGCTTTTTCACGGCCGTGGCATGGTTGATCGTTTTGGGCAATAGGCTGATGAATTGGCTATTCGTACCGGAAGCAGCTGGTCCTATCGGCGAATTCTTTTTCTGGCCCGCTTTAGCTTTCATCTTGATCATCGCAATCGCCGTGGACTGGCGGGTTGGGAAGTCCGCAGGTTTTGTCTCGGCCGACCAAGTTTGGTGGCAAGAAAAACACATCCGCAGCTTCTGCATCTTTCTGGGGTGGATTGTATTTTTCGCAGGGATGGGGGTGATTCCCATGAATCCTGAAGAAAAGCATCTATTCAAACTGCCCGAGCATTCACCGATTTATTCGTTGATGTTCTTGGGCCACATCGCATTCTGTGTCTTTGTTGCCAAGGGGCTACCTCGCTTAGCGATGTCTGTGACGGGGGTCGAACCGGCCCCTCGCGTGCCCCGCCGACGCCGGAAAGGTTTCCATCTTTGGCAATCGACCGAACCTGTTCCCCCCTCCGCTTCGACGGAAGTTAAATCATGATTGCACCTAACCCCGACCAGAAATTCCTCGTTCGCGTGAAACGCCAAGACGGCGAAAGCCAGCCTGCCTATTGGCAGGAATTCGAGGTACCCGTCCGACCCTCGCAGAACATCATCAGCGTGCTGCAATATATCGCGGCGAACCCCACGACCACCTCAGGCGAAGGTGTCGAACCCGTGGTTTGGGATTCCGGTTGCCTGGAAGAGGTCTGCGGGGCGTGCACCATGGTGATCAACGGCCGGGCCCGGCAATCGTGCTCAGCACTCGTCCCCGAGCTGCTCGAAGAAGCCCACGGCGGGCCGATCACGCTCGAGCCGATGACCAAGTTCCCCGTGGTCCGTGACCTGTTCGTCGATCGCCAGCGGATGTTCGATAACCTGATCAAAGTCAAGGGCTGGGTGCCGATCGACGGCACGCACTCGCTAGGCGCGGGTCCTACCGAGTCGCCCGAGAAGCAGGAAGAACGCTACGCCATCAGTCGCTGCATGACCTGCGGCTGCTGCCTCGAAGCCTGTCCGCAGTTCACCAAGGACAATGACTTCCTTGGTGCTCAAGCCATCGCCCAGGCGTACTACTTCAACGAACACGAGACCGGCAAGAAGCTCAAAAAAGAACGCCTGGACGTGCTCATGGGCCCCGGCGGTGTCAGCGACTGCGGCAACGCCCAGAACTGCGTCCAGGTTTGCCCTAAAGAGATCCCCCTGACCGAGGCCATCGGCAAGGCGGGTCGGCAGCTCACCATCCACGCGGTGAAGCAGTTCTTCACCGGCAAGTAACTGCCCTACCGTCGGCGTTTCTTACCGTATTCAAGCTGCGAGCGTAGCTTGCCGCTATCGTCTTTCACCCAGGTCAAAGTCACCGCGGGCTTGAGTTTCGACGCAGTCAACAATGGTGGCATGTTCGAATCCTCCTCAGCAGGGACGATTTCAAAGCGGTGCGAGTCCCCCTTGCTGTCGGTATAGCTGTAAAGTGAATTGTTGGCCGAATCCACAACCGTTTTTCCCGATTGGGTAATCCAGGTCAAGCGAAACCCACGAGACTGCAATGCCTTTCGCAAATCACGCGAACTCTCGGGCGTGTCTGCATTTTGGGTCTTGAGAAACCGCAGCCCCTCGCCGAGAAACTGGATACGTTTGAGAGCGATGCTGTAATCATCGGGCTCAACATTCTCGATGAATTTTTCCCAACGCGCCTCGAACCGCCGAGTATCATCGCCAAAAGTCCTACCGAACGCTTGATCGTGAGTCGCGCCTTGGCTGATGAGCACGAGATAGTTACCGAACGCTTTCTTGTATTTCCCCCGATCGCCGTGCACAAGGAAGTGCACGACGGCCCAGGACTGATCGTACTGCAGGTACCCCTTGGGCGACCCTGAAAGCATATTGCTATGCCAATGCTCGGATTGAATACCTAACAACTCGCGGAAGCTCAGAGCCTGTTTGTTTTTTAATGCCTGCTGGATCCGTTCAACTCGGGTTTCATCCACCACGCCCATCCGGACCTTCCCATCCACGACAATCGCGGCTCCGAAATACTCGGCCAGCCCTTCGTTTACCCAGAGAGGCAAATTCTCCCCCATCTTGACATGGGCGAACTGGTGGAATCCTTCGTGTTGAAGCGTCGAGAAGACCTGGTCGCGTGAGAGTCCCTCGACCCAGGTCGCCAAACCAGACACTCCGGGGCCCCAAAAAAACATGCCTCCGGACGCTTCGGCTTGTATGCCGAACGCCGCCATCGCGCGGATGTAGTCCTGCCTATTCCGCAACAGATAAAGGTCTTGCTTTCCACGCCCTTTTCCCTCCAAAACCGAGAAGCGTTTGCTGTATTCCTTATAAATCAGGTCCATGTGGACCCCGTACTCCAACGCCTCTTCTTTGCTCAAATTGGTGTGGATGACGTAGGCACGGCTCTCGAACTTGGACAACCCGCGAGGCTGGGCCGCGACCTCACTTGCTTGCGTAAGCACCAGAACGGTGGCAACCAACAAAAGCACGGCCAACGGATTAAAGCGTGCTCGAACCCGTGTGAAAGCGGAAGGACCAAGAAGCATCGGGGAAATACGTGTCATGATGAATATCCGGAAACTGGCAAAATGAATGCGGAAATGGGACAGCCAAAATTATTTGTTCACAAATCGTTCCTCCGATCATACATTAGGTTTGGCCTGCGTCACGCCCTTTGGGAGTACGCCATGCATCACGGTGTTCGTCTGGAATCCATCCGCCCGCTCGTCCGCTACGTCGATCAAGACCAAGCGGTGATCGACGCCCACTTCACCACGCTGCCCGCGGTCACGGGCTCCATCAGCCAACCCCCTGGGCGAGCGGTCGATGTCCAGATCGAGATCGACGGCAGCGACGGCTTCCACGACGAAGGACGGGCCCGCGTCCAGCTCGCTGACCATGCAGGCAGCGTCCGCTTTGAAATCGTCCGGCCACAACGCTGGTGGCCCGCGGGGATGGGCGAACAGGCGTTGTACACCCTCTCGGTAACCGTTCAGGAACCCGGCTTGGGTTACGCCGAGGAATCTGTCACCTTCGGCCTGACCAGCGTCCGCCGAGACCGTGTGCTCGGCGAGGAGTTCGACGAATCGCTGCTGGTCAACGGCCGGATCTGCGACATCGATTCGGTGGTCGTCATCGATCGCACCGATGCCAACCAACTGCTGCCCGCAACCGGGGAGTCGCTGCTTCTGGTGCGGGACCACTTCGGCCCCGAGGTGCTATACGACGCCGCGGACCGCGCGGGGATTCTCTTGGTGCAGTGCGTGCCGATCGACCCCGAAGCACAGGTCGAATCGGCCGTGGCCAGCCAGGTCTCACGTCTCTCAAGCCACCCAAGCTTGGCCGGCTACTTCGTCGGCCACCTGGGCGCCTTGAGTGATCGGGTAGCGGAGGCGTTGCGGCAGATCGATCCCACCCGGATGGTCTTCCGCCACTTCCCCTTGGCCGAAGTCGCATAAGACCCCATACACAAGCCCACCCAAAGCACCCAACCGTTACACCCGGAATACATTCACGCCCTGGGTTATCGGTCGCCAAATTACCCCCTGAACACAGATCAGCCCTCTTCTCATACGGCCGATAAGGAGGTACACTTCTCTCATGGGAATGAGAGATGAGATGTTCAGGGCGAAAGTCCTGATCTTTATGGTGCCCTTGGTGTTGCCTATCGGACAACCCCCCGCGCGCGCGACCGACGGTCAGCCGGAGGTGGTGCAATGCGCCCCGGTCACCGAATATTCTGACTCCCCCGCCCTTCTCAAACCCGCTGACGACATTCACTGATGTTGAAGACTTCGTTTGATCCGGCCCGGCAAGGCGGCGTATGGCCTGCTTTGGCTTGCGCGTTTAGCCTCTCCTGCCTCACGGCCGGCTGCACCGCCGCACCCGCTGAACCCGTCGCCCGAACGCCGGTCACGCCCGACACGGTTGGGCCGGTGGTTGTCCAGCCCGTGGAACCCACCGCCGAGGGTTGGCTGACCATGCTGGAGAGCAGCGCGAGCGAAACACGCACGCTGACCGCGCGTGTCCGCATGACCGCCATCGCGGCGTTGCTCGAAGAAGAAACCCAACGATTCGGACCGTTGAAGTATGCCGCCGCAGACGATCAGCACCCCTCGATGCGGTTTGCGGTGCAGTTCACACGCATGAAGCTCGACGACGTGATCGAGAACATCGACCAGAGCTATATCTACGACGGGCGGTGGCTGCTGGACATGGATGCCATCGACAAGACCGCCACGCGACGCGAACTGGTCCCCGAAGGCGAGCAAGCGAATATCGAGCTCGGCGACGGGCCGTTTCTTTTGCCGCTTAATCTCCGCAAGGACCGGGTGCTGCAGAAGTTTGAAGTTGAGCTGATCGCCGAGGCTGAAGACGATCCCAAGTCAGACGCGGGCACGTTCCATCTCAAGCTAACCCCCAAGCCCAATGCGGGCGCCGATGCCCAGCAAATCGACCTCTGGTTCGATCGCGAAACGCTGCTGCCACTGCGTGCCGCGACGCTCGAGGCCGATGACGACCAGACGATCGTGGACCTGTTTCAACTCGAAGCCAACACCGAGATCGCGGACGCCGAATTCGATACCACACTGCCCACCGAAGCCAGATGGGAGCTTCAGATCGTGCCGTTGGATTGAAGTTCCGGTGTTTGCCGCCCGTTGAAAGCGCAAAAAACAGCCGAGCTCTAGCAGAGCTCGGCTGTTGTGGTTTGCAGCTTAGGCTTTGTGATCAGTCGCCGAGCTTGCCGTCGACGTGCACGTCCATCTGCGGGAACGGGATACCGATGCCCGCTTCGTCGAGGTGCACTTTGACAGCACGGGTCAACTCTTCGTACTTGCCCCAGTAGTCCGCCGCGGGGAACCACACACGGACCGCCCAGTCGACAGATGAAGCGCCGAGCCCGGACAGGAAGACTTGGTAGCCGCGTCCGTCGCCATCGATCCGACCGCCGACCGATTCGACGGCCTTGGTCAAGACCTCACGCGTTTTATCGATGTCCGCCGAGTAATCGCAGCCCACCGCCACGTCGACCCGTCGGTCCGTGTGGTGGGTGATGTTCTCAATGGTGCCTCCAAAAATAGACGAGTTGGGCACGATGATGCGGCGGTTGTCGGGGGTGTCGAACGTGGTCGTGAAAAGCTCAATCTCGTTCACCTTCGCAGTGATGCCCGCAGCGGAGACCACATCGCCGACACTAAATGGGCGGAAGATCAACAACATCACCCCAGCCGCAAAGTTGCTGAGGGTGCCCGACAGGGCCATACCCACGGCAAAGCCCGCAGCGGCAAGGATCGCGGCAAAGGCGGTCACTTCAATGCCGACCCGCCCCAGAGCAGCGATTACACCCAGGATGACCACAACGTAGAAAGCCAGCTTCCCGAAGAAGCGAGCCAGCGTTTCATCGACCTTGGCCTTGCGGGTAGCGTTCGCGACGATCTTCGCGATGATTTTGCCCACGATAAATGCGGCCACCAGAATCGCGATCGCCAGCGCCAGGGGGAGGACGTATTTTTCGACCAACGGCCATGCAGCGCCGACATCGCCACTCAGCACGCCATCGAGAGCTGCTTGAGCGTCTTCCTGCACCTCGGCTTGAAGTGCCTCTGCATCGGCGGCGATATCTTCTTCAGCTGGCGGTTCCGCTTGAGCAAGTGTTAACGGAAGTGAAAAGTGTTGGGTAGTCGTCATTCGTGACCTTCCTGAGAGTTGAACTGGTGGTGGTGTCGAGCCATGTTGTGCAACGTCAACATATTTTTCCAAGTCTAAACAAACCGGTTGAATACGCCAAGGCGAGTTTAACCTGTCGGAAGAGCATCAAGTAACCGCTCGATTTGAGCAGACGTGTTGTAAAAGTGTGGGCTGGCTCTTAACCGCCCTTCTCGGACCACGATCACCATGCCCTGCTTTTGGAGGTCGGCAACGAGTTGTCTCGGATCCAATGCGTCTTGCAGTAGCTCGGGTAGATCAAAAATCACAATCCCGCTCCGCTCCTCAGGCAAAGCCCGAGGGGTAAATACGGAATACCCTTTCTCTTCTAATCCATCGACGAGCCGGTGAGTCAAAGCCTCTACACGCGACCAAACACCATCGATGCCCACACGTAGCAAGAGTTCAAGGCTTGCCCCCAACGCCACGATACCCGGGATGTTCCAACTGCCCGGCTCAAACCGCCGAGCGTCGTCCTGGAAACGGAACTGGTAGTCGCCGTAGTTCCCGGCATCGACCATGTTCATCCAACCAACGACGTTCGGGTGAAGCAACGGGCATAAATCCTCACGGCAGTAAAAAATCCCCGCCCCCTCCGGCGCGAGCATCCACTTATGCCCGTCCGCGGAGAGGAAGTCGATCCCCATCTCGTCCACGTCTACCGGCAACACACCACAACTCTGAATCGCATCGACACAGAGGTACCCCCCCGCCCGGTGCACCATGTCGCTGATCGGCTTCAGATCGATACGGAAGCCCGAGGCATACTGAACATGCGACAGCGACACCACCCGCGTCCGGTCGTTGATCGCATCGCACACTTGTTCGACATCGATTCGTCCTTCGGCCGACTGAGGCACCTCGAAAAGTTCGACGCCCAGCCGCTTAAGGTCTTCCCATGGGTAGCGGTTCGCGGGGTACTCCACTTTGGTGATGATCACACGGTCGCCAGGGTGAAACTTCAGACCTTTCGCCACCAATGAAAGGCCCGTTGAGGTGTTCGGAACGAACGCGATCTCGTGGCCGCCCTTTGCGTTGATGAGCTGGGCGGCGAGTTTCTTCGTCTGATTCGCCCGCCGGTACCAGTCCGCCCCGACGTACGCCTGTGACTGGGCCTGCTCGGCGTAGTCACGGATCGCTTGGGCGGCCGGACCGCTGATCGGCCCGACCCCGGCGTGATTAAAAAAATCGAGCTTCCGCAGAATCGGGAAATCGCCAGCAAACTCGGGAAAGGGTTGGTTCATAGCATCCGCGATCCTAAACTAACCCATGATGTCTCTCCAACGCTATGTTGTTTTCCTGATGCTGGGAGCCACGTTTTTCGTACCGACGGCCCCCGTGTCGCTCCAAGACACCACCGTCATCGACGCCCTGATCGACGCGGAGGAAGATCACGACGCTCTCCCCGCGATCGAGCTCTCGCCCACTGTCACTCGCATCCTCGACAGCCCCGCCATCGACGACTCCCGGCGGCAAGCCCTCCAACTCTTCCACGGTCAATGGGATGAGTTCACCCCCAAGACACCCGACCAAGACGCAGCCCTTGCGTGGGGCCGCTACCGGCTCTCAGACCCGTCGGTCATTGACGAATCCTCGGACCTGATCCTACGTGCTGAAGTCGCTTTGTTCCGTGGCGAAGCCGAGGAAGTATTACGTCTTTTGAAAGATGAGGACTCCGTTGCCGCGACCTACCTGCAAGGCCGCGCGCTTGAAGACCTCGGGCGGTTGAACGAAGCGGTGGCGTTACTCACACCCCTCCGCAAACGCTTTCAACACGAGACGCTCAACGACCCTGCCGAGCTAACCGCGGGAGCGAGCGCAATTGTGCTGCTGGCCCATCTCGAAGGCCGTCCATCCCAGGATTACCAACTCGCGTTGGGGATGTACGGCCGTGCTTACCAAGAACTCGACCCACTATATTGGCCCGCCCGAGTCGCCGAGGCCCAGCTGTTGATGAGCAAGGACAATTGGACCGAGGCGAGTGAAGCGCTTGAGGAAGCGCTAAGTCTCAACCCCAAAGCGGGTATCGCGTGGTACGAACTTGGTCGGCTCTGGGTGGACAGCTACAACTTCGACGCCGCGGCGGAGG
>JBCCWB010000095.1:0-14693 GCA_039194345.1 Planctomycetota bacterium | reverse complement strand
GTCGCCGCCGCGAAAGCCGCCCGCAAATCCAAGACCTTCGTCTGGTACAACTACCGCCGCGTCCCCGCGATCGCCTTCGCGCACCAGCTCGTGAAGGAAGGCAAGCTCGGGCGGATCTACCACGTCCGCGCCGCCTACCTCCAGGACTGGGGCGGCCCCGACACGCCCCTGCTCTGGCGCTTCAAGGGAAAAGAAGCCGGCTCGGGGGCGCACGGCGACCTCAACGCCCACATCATCGACATGGCCCGGTTCATCACCGGCGACGAGATCACCGAGGTCGTCGGCGCGATCGAAGAAACCTTCATCAAGAAGCGCGAGATCATCGAGAGCAGCGGCGGGGCGATCGCCGGCAAGGGCGCGAAGAATTCCGACAAGAAACGCTACGGCCGATCGACCGTGGACGACGCGGTGCTCTTCCTCGCGCGGTTCAAGAAGGGGGCCGTCGCCACGTTTGAGGCCAGCCGTCTGTCCACCGGCGACAAGAACGCCAACCGTATCGAGATCCACGGCGAGAAGGGCGCGATCCGCTTCAACTTCGAGCGCATGAACGAGCTGGAGTGGTACGACAACACGCTCCCCGACAAGATGCAGGGCTGGTCCACCATCAACGTCACCCGAGGTGACGGCACCGCCAACGGCCACCCCTACGTCGGCAACTGGTGGCCCGCGTCCCACATCATCGGGTACGAGCACGGCTTCGTGAACATGGCCGCCGACATGATGAGCGTCGTCGCCAACAAGAAGCCCGTCGTCCCCGTCTGCGACTTCGCGGACGCCTACCAGACCCAGCGCGTCCTCCACGCCGCCATCGAGTCCGCCCGGAACCGCTGCCCGGTCAAGCTCTCCGAGATCAAGTAAGGCCTCCGCCCCCTCGCTCTAAGCCCACGGCATTGAGGCACGGATCCCTCGCTTCAGGGAGGCGGACAACCCGCCGACGCGCAGACCCTCTACAACCCCATTCGCCCGCTTGACACCCGACCCCAACCGGCTAAATTACGTCGCTCGGCCACCCGGAACCCGTGAGCGGGACCGCCGCCGCCGAGGCAAGCGACCTGCCCCCTCGGGGGTGTAGCTCAATTGGTTAGAGCATCGGACTGTCGATCCGAAGGTTGCGGGTTCGAGCCCCGTCACCCTCGCTTACTAGAACCCTTCTTGTTTTCGCAAGAAGGGTTTTTTGTTGGGCATTTCAGGTTAAGATCGCACCAACTTCAACGATTACTTCCAACGATTTCCGGGCATGCTCGCACAAGTACACAGTTTTGTTTTGCAAGGCATCGATCCACTTGCGTGCGAGGTCGAGGTGGATGTCGCCGAGTCGGGGTTTCCCAAGACGACGATCGTCGGGTTGCCCGATGCTGCCGTAAAGGAATCGGTTGAGCGGGTGCGGTCGGCGATTGTGAATTCGGGGTATCCGTTTCCGATGGCGCGGTTGCTCGTGAACCTTGCGCCAGCCGATATCGCGAAGTCGGGGCCGGTGTATGACTTGCCGATCGCGGTGGGGTTGTTGTTGGCGGCGCAGGTCGTGCAGACGCAGCGGCACAAACGGTTGTTGTTTGCGGGGGAGTTGGCGTTGGATGGGCGGGTTCGGCCGATTAATGGGGTGATTAATCTTGCGATTTTGGCGAAGAAGCTGGGCGTGGAGGGCGTAGTCGTGCCGGTGGACAACGCCGAGGAAGCGCGGGCGGTGGACGGGATCGAGGTTTACCCGGTCGATGCGCTGTCGAGCGTAGTGGGGTTTCTGAACGGGACGTTCGAGATCGAGCCGTTGGGGCCGGTGGCGGTCGAGCATGAGCTGGCCCAAGCGAACGCGGCGATCGACTTCGCGGATGTACGCGGGCAAGAGGCGGTGAAGCGGGCGTTGACCATCGCGGCGGCTGGCGGGCACAACCTCATGATGATTGGGCCGGCGGGTACGGGCAAGAGCATGTGTGCACGAGCACTGCCTGGCATCCTCCCTCCTCTTTCGCGGGAAGAAGCCCTCGAAGTCACACGGATCTACTCCTCCATCGGCCAAGTCCCCAAAGGGCAGTCGCTGATGACCGCCCGCCCCGTACGCAGCCCGCACCACACCGCCAGCCCCGTCGCCGTGGTCGGCGGCGGCGCGGTCCCCCGGCCCGGGGAGGTCTCGCTCGCCCACCACGGCGTGCTCTTCCTCGACGAGATGCCCGAGTTCCCGCGTGCCGTGCTCGAAACCCTCCGTCAACCGCTTGAAGACAACCACGTCACCCTCGCCCGGGCCCAGGGCTCGATCCGCTTCCCGGCCCGGTTCATGCTCGTCGCCGCCATGAACCCCACGCCCAAGGGCAGCAAGCCCACGGATGATGTGAGCCAACGCGCGATGGACAAATACATGGCCAAGATCTCCGGCCCGCTAATCGACCGCGTCGACATCCACATTGAAGTCCCGCCCGTGCCGTACCAACAGCTCACGGGCGAAAAGAACGGCACCGATTCAGCGACGCTGCGCGAACGCGTGGTTCAGTCGCGACAACGCCAGGCCGAGCGCAATGGCGGGCCGCTCAAAACCAACCGCGTGCTATCCGGCAGCGAGTTGGATCAAGTCGCGCCGCTCGAGCCGCGGGCCAAGGAACTGCTTCGGCAAGCCATGACGTCGATCGGCCTGAGCGCCAGGGCGTACGACAAAGTGCGCCGGGTAGCGCGCACGATTGCGGACCTTGAGGAAACGTGTGACATCACCGAGGCGCATGTCGCCGAGGCGATTCAGTACCGTTTGCTTGACCGCCAGACCTAACCCCATCGGCATGCCATTAGCGAGTCAGCCCGGCCAAGCATCAGACCCGATCATCGGCACGAATCGGCAAGCGAGGTCATCGTGTCGCTGCAATTCATCGCCGTCGCGGGTGAACACCGCCAAGACCTGCTCGTTGCGGTCGCCGAGTGGGATGACCATCCGGCCGTGGGGATCGAGTTGCTGATCGAGTGCCACCGGCAGGCTCGGCGCCGCCGCGGTGACAAGGATGCGGTCGTAGGGTGCGAGGTCGGGCCAACCCAGCGAGCCGTCACCCACCACCAGCGTGAGGTCGGCCTCCGGGCAGGCTTCTCGCAAGCGACGCCCCGCAGCTTCGGATAGCGCAGCGTGACGCTCAACGCTGACCACCGACGCCCCTAGGTCGGCCAGGACCGCGGTGTGGTAGCCGCTGCCGGTGCCGATCTCCAGCACACGCTGGCCGGGCTGGATGTCCAGCATCGAGGTCATGTGGGCGACGACGAACGGTTGGCTGAGCGTTTGGCCGAGCTCGGTGGGCAGGGCGTGGTCGCCGTATGCCTCGGCGGGGGTGAGGTCGGCGGGGGCGAAGCGGTGGCGTTCGACACGACGCATCGCCTCGAGCACCCGCGGATCGTGGATGCCCCGCGGCCGCAGCTGGGTGCGGATCATGCGCTGGGCGGCCTGATCGAAGTTGAGTGACACAGCCACCTCGGCGTTGGGCGTGACGTTTCGCGGTCCGGTCGGGGAGAACTAGGGATCGCCCTGTACTTACGTCCATGATAAAGCACATCCGATGTGGAAAAGTGCGGAGCTAAACACCGTAAAACCCCTGTTTTCACAAGACACTTGACGTATCGTGCCGTAGGCTGCAAACTACCGATAACTGTTCGCATGGAGGTGAACGCCTATGTCACAAGTAACCGACGGATCGGTTAATCCCCACCCGAATCAACCCCTCGACGCGCTGACCGCCCCGGTGACCCCGGCGGCTGTTTCCCGTCCCGACGTGCTGGGCACCATCGGAACGGTCCCCAACGTCGCCACCCCCAAGCCGCCCACGCAGCTCAGCCGTGAGCAGATCCTCGACGCCACCGAGGCCTGCCTGCAGGAGCTCGGCTACGACGGCACCACCATCCGCCGTATCGCCAAGCAGCTCGACTGTGCGGTCGGCTCGATCTACCGCTACTTCGACGACAAGCGAGCCTTGCTCGCCGCCGTTGTCCAACGCCGCTTTGAGCCCGTGCTCGAACGCATCGAGCAGGGCGCCCCCGCCGACGCCTCGGCCAACCTCTACGCTCAGATCGCCAGCGATCAGCCCGAGCTGTACCGCCTGATGTTCTGGCTGTCGAGCATCGGTAAGTCCACGCAGGACAACACCCTGCCCGCGGTGGTCCAGAAGATCATCGAGAGCTGGACCACGCAGTTCAACGATCAACGCGTCGCTGAGTCGTTCTGGGCCCAGCTCCACGGAGCCATCATGATGGGACGTCGCATCGACGATCTGCTGCCCGGCACCGCGGTCTCGAACCCGCAGCAAGGCTGGTCCCGATGGCCGGCTCGGTCACCCTCGACTGCCCGGCCAAGGTCAACCTCGCGCTGGCTGTCGACCTTCCTCAACCCAACGACACCCGCCGCCTCCACCCGATCGCGAGTTGGATGGCGGCGTTGTCGTTTTCCGACACGCTGACGGTGGAGCGGATCGAAACCACGCCTGACTCATCCAACGATTCGTCGTTCGATCTGGCGTTCGCCGCCGACGCCCCAATGCCCGGCAAGATCGATTGGGCGTTGGAAGACGACCTGATGTTCCGTGCACATGCGCTGGTGCAGCAACTCTTGGACCGTTCGCTGCCGGTGCGGGTAAAGCTGCAGAAGCGTATCCCCACGGGAGCCGGCCTGGGCGGAGGCTCGAGCGACGCGGCGGGCATGATCGTGGCCTTGGATCGGCTGTTCGAGCTGGAGCTTGCGGCAAGCGAGCAATCCGCCCTGGCCGCGGAACTCGGAAGCGATGTGCACTTCGCCCTCGGCGTGCTGTCGGGCCAAACCTCGTCGATCGTCACCGGCACGGGGGACCAAGTCGACCCCGCCCCACGTTCCACGACGTGGCCGATCCATCTGGTGCTGATCCTGCCGCCCTTCGGCTGCCCCACCGGGCCCGTGTACGCCGCGTTTGATCAGCTCAACGCCGCCAAACCCGCCATCGACCCGCAAGCCATCCGGCAACTGGTGCAAGACTTCACGCCCGGCCACAGCGAGCTGTTCAACGACCTGACCGCTGCGGCTGCAGAAGTACAGCCCCGGCTCAAGTCGCTGCTGGATGACTTGCGCAAGCTCTCTCCCCACCCCGTGCATGTGACCGGGTCCGGCGCTGCGTGCTTTGTCGTCACCAACTCGGCAGACAATGCAGAAGCCCTGGCCGAAATGATCCGAGATCAACTACGTGTTGCCGCGCTGGCGACGCAGACGATCTGACGCCCACACGCAACCTACTGCCCGGGGGATTGCAGGGCCCGGCGTACCCGCTCAAGTTGCTCGGTACTTAACGGATCGGCCGGGTCCAGGTATTTCTGTTCGCGTAGCTCCAGCACCACCCGGTAGTGCTCACGGGCCTCGTCGTGTTGCCCCGCCGCCCATCGCGAGTCGGCCCACATCAGCCGATCCTGAATGTTGTAGGGCGACTTCTCCGCCAACGAGGCGAAGGCCTTGTCGACCAAGCCATACGCTTCGGGGGTTCTCTGGCGATTCGCCAACTCGGCCAGCACCGCTGCCCGTAAACGCTCGATCGTCGCCGGGCGAGCCTCCGCATCGACGGCATCCTCGAACCACTCAATGGTTTCACTGAGGCGTGAAGAAGGAACAAGCTGGGCACTCCAACGCAGCGCCCGCGTGTCGAGCCCGGCGACGTGTTGCGCCTCCGCCAGACGATCCAGCGTGGTGGGCAGATTGCCGCGACGCAGCGCTGTGGTGGCCTCGGCCATCGCGCCTTCGTGACGGACGACGCCCGAGGTGTAGGCGCCCATCACGATGAGTACCACCAATCCCCAGCCCCCGGCGACCATGGGGCCGAGGTGGATGCGTGGCTTAGCCGATTCGGCAGAGTCTTCAGCCGCAGGCTCGTCCACTGCCGTGACCGCTCGGGGCTTGAGCACCTCCGCCCCGGCGGCACCGAGGATCAACCAGAGGATCCCCATCGCGGGCGGCTGGAAGAACGCCATCTCGATCTGGTTGTGCACCAACACTGCGGTCGCGGCCAGTAAAAGTGCGACCCGTTGGGCCGAAGTCGACACACCGTTTCGCGCTCCGAGCAACGCCGCCACCGCGATGAACAACCCGATCGCCACGAGCCAGAGCAAAGCCGTATCGATAAACAGCGAGCCTTGACGCACGGCAAGGGTGACCGTGAAGATCACCGCCGCTGCGCCCACCGCGGTCCACACGGTTGAACGGGTGGCGGCATAAGGCTCGGATGTCGGTTCCGCTTCTATGGGCTCAACCGGCCGCCGCACCGCACCGCCCGCCCGCCACAGCCACCACAGCATCAGTGCGGTCCACGCCCAGCCGCCCAGGCCGAGCATCGTGATCTGATCGACGAACACGCTGTGGGCGCTGGTGACGGTTTCGGGGTTGATCGGGTTCTTTGCACTCAGGTAGGCATCCGCGAAGCCGCGCGCCCCGCTGCCGAGCAGTGGGTTGTCGGCCGTGATCTGCATCGCGGCCTGCAGGTAGTGCCAGCGGAAAAGCAGGCTGCGTTCGCCGTCGATCTCTGCCCCCGCCACAAACCCGTCCGGTGAAGGCGGAGGCGGCCCCATCGCGCCCCGTACCCAAATCGACGCAAACGCTATGACCACAACTGCGATCGCCGCCAAGCGGATCAGGCCGGATAGTCGAGGCCATCGCGTACCAAAAAAAACAAGTACACCCAGACCGCACGTCGCCACCAACGCCAAGACCGCGCCCTTAGACGCAGTCAACGCTACAACGGCGAACGCTGCCAATGCGGCACCACCCGCCGCCCCAGCCACGACCCATCGCCCGTTGTTTCGCAACCGCCACACCAACCACCCCGCCACCCCAAAGCCCAGCATCGCGATCCCGCCCGCCACCGAAGCCAACACGTTCGACAGCCCAAACGTCCCAGTCGCGTCGGCGAATCGCATCCGCCGTTCGAACAACACCGCTTGTTCGGTGCCCGGGGCCAGGCCGTGCTGGGCCAACATCGCCTGAGGGTCTTCATCGAAGACCGCCACGGTCATGGCGTGCTCGACCCACACGTACCACCCCGCCTCGGCGAACAACGGCACCGCCGCGGCAGCCACCAGCGCCACCATCCATCGGCGGGCGGCTTCGTGCTGAGCGAGGGGCATAGCCGACACCCCTGCGGCCGACGCGGCGATCCACGCCCCGCCTTGGGTCCAGTCCTCCCACCGGGCGGTTCCCTTGGTCATGTGCACCACCGCCGCCGCCATGCCAATCGATGAAAGCACCAACGCCACCCGGCTCAGCTTCGCCCCGGCCCAAACCGCAACGATCATTCCCAAGCCCGCCACCGCCACAGTCAGCGCCTGCAGCCAAGCCACGCCCAGCGGCCCAAGTTCGGGCAGCTGATCCACGAACTGGCCCTGCATCTGCATCCGCGGGTCGCTGTCGAAGTAGCGCACCGGCGAACTGGGCGTGAAGCAGGGAATCAACGCCATGGCCGTCAGCAACGCCGCCATCGCAACGACCAACGCAGTTTGGATTCGGCGACCCCTGATCAATTCATAATGCTCAGCAGACGACATCCGCACAGTGTAAACCGCCCGCCCTGTGAGCGGCGATGGATAAGCGTTTGTGATGAAGGTAAGGGACTCAGCCCACAACGCTCGCCCCACCGATGCCGTTGATCAGCGGGTCGAGGGTGTTGAGGAACTGGGCGAGGAAGAAGTTGCTGATGATGATCGCGATGAAGCCGAGCACGAAAGATTCGGTGGCCGCTTTGCCGACGCCCGCCGCGCCGCTCTCGCAGTTGAACCCCTTGAAGCAGGCGATGAGCCCGATGAACAGGCCGAAGAAGATCGACTTGAACAAGCCGGTGAAGACATCCCAGTTGGTCACGAGCTGGGCGGTGAAGTCCCAGTAGTCGGTTTGGTCGACCCCGAAGCCTGTGGAGACGACCAGGTAGCCACCCGCGATCCCCAGCAGGTTCGAGAAGATCGTCAGGATCGGCAGCATGATCACGCACGCCAACACCCGCGGCACCACCAGGTGCTGAATCGGGTCGGTGCCCATGACGCGCAGGGCGTCGAGCTGCTCGGTGACCCGCATCGTGCCGACCTCCGCCGAGACCGCCCCGCCGACGCGTCCTGCGATCATGACCGCCGCCAGCACCGGGCCGATCTGCTTCACGACCGACAGCGCGATCACGCCGCCGAGTTTGTTTTCCTGGCCGATGGCTTCGAATTGGCCGTAGGTCTCCAGGCCGATGACGGCACCGACGAATGCCCCGACCAGCATGACCACCGGGATGCTGCGGACGCCGATGGTGAAGAGTTGGGGCAGCAAAAGACGCAGCCGGCCGTAACCCGCGGGCTTGCGGATGGTCCAGTAGGCCCACTGGCCACAGAAACGCGAAAACTCGCCGAACCCCGCCAAGCGGTCGGTGATGTTGGTTCCGAAGTTCGCCAGCCGATCAGCCATCATCCTTGAGGGGCCTCGCTCGCTTGATTGTCGCAGTCCACCGGAATGAGATCGGCGGATCGTGCCCCGATTCAGCACTTTGCTGCCGATCCGTGTGGTGTAATGAAGGGTGACCGACGGGATTCGAACCCGCGACCCTCGGGATCACAACCCGATGCTCTAACCAACTGAGCTACGATCACCATCTGAGACACTGGCCGCATGACCGATGTTTCGAGTCACAGAGAATATCGCCGAGCACCTCGCGCTGTCAAACGCTGCGCGAACCCGCTGAAAGCCTCCGCCGATGCCCCACACCGTTTGCTCGGCCGGTGCGCGACAGATACGATATTGCGTCACGCCCGCCGGCCTGTGCGGCGTGTCATCGATCAGATTGTGAACCCACCGAAAGCAGACTCGTACATGATGAAGCCCGCCGCCAAGCCGCACTCGATCTGGACCGCTCTGTGCCTCGTCGGATTGCTCGTTGCCACCGTCATGGTCGGCGGCTGCCGCTCGGGCATGCAAGGCCCATTCCCGGTCGTCGCCTACTCCGACGACGGCGACCTGCTGCCCAAACCCTCGGCGGCCGGCCTGGTCATGGCTCCCGACGCTGAGATCCCCGATGTGCCCCGCCCCGTGGGTTTCGTCGGCGTCCCCTCCAAGAGCACCAGCAGAGTTGATCCGATCACCGGCATTCGCACCGTGCACCACGTCTACCAGGGCCGATCCAACACCCAAGACTCGGCCGCGTACTTCCGCCGCAACCTCGACGACTTCGGATGGGAGCTCGACGGCTTCGACAACGGCGACCCGCGTGCCACCCTCCAAGCCTACGCCAAGGGCCCCGAACAACTCCGCATCGCCATCACCGGCGACAAGGGCGTCACGACCATGGCCATCACCATCAGCCCGATCGCCCCGCCCCAGTAATCTTTCTCGCACTCAACTTAAACGACTCTCGACCGCTCCCACGCGGCCCGGAATCTCCCCCGGAATTGCCACCTCATGGAAACGCCCCCCAAAGCCACCCCGCCCAAAAACGCCCCGATGGCCCATGACCCGCACGAAGCGGACATGGACAGCGAACTCTCGAGCTTTTTCAGCGACGTCAAATATGTCTACGACAAGTTCGGCACGCAAGTCATCGGCGGTCTGGCGATCGCCGCTATCGTCTTCGCCGGCTACAACCTGCTGAGCAAGAACCGCGAAGCCGCCCTGCAAAACGCCTGGTTGGACCTCTACGGCTCGACCACGCCCGAGTCGCTCGAAGTTACGGCCGAAGGTAACAAGAACCCCGCCGTGCGGGCCAAGGCTCACCTCAACGCCGGCGACCTGCTGCTCGCCGAGTCCCGTACCGCCACCGAAGAAGACGCCCCGGCGATCCTCACCTCCGCGGCGGGTCACTACCAGGCAGCGCTGGACGAAGCGCCCCACCTGATCTTTGAACTCAATGCGCTCGACGGCCTGGCGACCATCGCCGAGTCGCAGTACGACACCGCCAAAGCCGGCGATCTCTACAACGAAATCAAGACCAAGGCCGAAGGCGAATTCCCCTACTGGGTCAACCTCGCCGACAGCCGCTTGGCTCTGCTGCCCCAGCTTACCGAAGCGGTTGAGTTTGCCGCCGAGCCCGTGGTCGAAGAGTCGACCAGCGAATCGTCCGCTGCGCCGACCGTCGGCGGCGTCGACCTGACCACGCCCTTCGAACTCGCGCCCGAAACCACCGAAGCGTCGGCCGAAGCGGAACCCGCCGCCGAAGCTGAAGCCGAGCCCGCCGCAGCCGAGTAACGCGAGCCGACACGGGGCCCGCTGCCTCACCCGAGAAACGCCCAGCCCCTGGACGCCATGCCCGCGGAAGAAGATCAACCCGACGCGTCCAACCCCTTCGACCTAAACCACGCCTCCCCCGAGCCCGCGCCCGACCGCGAGCTCGATCCCGATGCGCGTTACGAGGCCACGACGCTCGAAGAGCTCGAAGACGCCGGGGCCGAGCAGCGCGTGTACGACATCACCACCGACTCCAAGAAGCGGCTGGATGTTTACCTGCACAACCGCCTCAAGGGCATCAGCCGCAACCAGATCCAGAAGCTCATCGGCCTGGGCGGCGTGACCGTCAACAGCAACACCGTCAAGCCGTCCTACAAGCTACGCCACGGAGACCGCGTCGAAGTGATGGTCCCGCCCAAGCCCGCGGTCGATGTCCACCCCGAGCCAATCCCGCTACACATCCTCTTCGAAGACCGCGACATGGTCGTGGTCAACAAGCAGGCTAATTTCATCGTCCACCCCGCCCGCAAGTACAAGACCGGCACGATGGTCAACGCCCTGGCCTACCACCTCGAAAACCCCGGCTACAACGCCTCGCCGTTCACCGAACGAGCCAAGGCCCAAAAAACCGAACTCTCCGACGTCGGCAAAGACGACCAGCGCCCCGGCGTCGTCCACCGCCTGGACATGAACACCACCGGCGTGATCATCTTCGCCAAGCAGGAAACCACCCATTGGCTCCTCGCCAAGCAGTTCGAAGACCGCACCAACCTCAAGTGCTACCTCGCCCTGGTTCATGGCTGCCCGGACCCACCGTCCGGTGCGATCAACCAGCCGCTGGGTAAGCACCCGACCATCCGTGAAGGGCACGCCGTGCGTAACGACGCATCGGGCAAGGAGTCGCTGACGTTCTTCCGCGTGCGTCGCCGGTACAAGGGCTTCTCGCTGATAGAGTGCGAGCTCAAGTCCGGCCGCACCCATCAGATACGCGTGCACTTGTCGTATCACGGCTTCCCCATTGTCGGCGATCAGCTCTACGGCGGCGAAACCGTCGGCCCACCCGAACTGCTCGAGCCGCCGATCGCCGCGGGATCACGCCCCAACCTCAACTTCGCCCGCACCAAGGCGGAGGGGCAGAAGATCGAAGCGAAAGCCGCCGAGCGCGCCGCGAGCGGCGAACTGGTCATGGGAACCCCCGCGCTGCACGCCGCGCTCCTGCGTATCCAACACCCGGTGAGCGAACAATCGATGACCTTCACCGCCCCGCTGCATTCGCCGATGCTCGACATCGTCCGTGAGCTTGAAGCCAACCACCGCGCCGAAGGCGAAGTCGTCACCGACGGCACGCACATCGACCTCTCACAAGCCCTGCCCGGCATCGACCTGTCGTGAGTAGTCCACCACCTCCGACAAACGCCGCATCCGGTAGCCACGTTTCTCGGTGACCTCGATCAGCTTCTCCAATGTACGCATGGTCCGTTCTCCGCGGCCGGCGTGTTTACCAATGCCCTCATGCAGCACCAGGATCGCCCCTGGAAACGCGGCCCCGCCGATCTGCCTGCCGTACGTTTCGGGGAGATACAAGAACGTGTCCCACGGCATGAACGAACCCAGCGCAAACGTGGGCTCATAACCCGCTGCCACCACGGCAGGCAACATTACATCGGGATCAAAATTCCCACCCGCGGTGCGGAACCAGCGGGGCTCTACCCCCAACTCACGCAGCCTTTGATCCGCCGCCGTAAACGTTGCTTTGAACTGTGCATCACTCAGCGAAACGCTTGGCACATCCGACAGCGTGTGGTTTCCGAGTTCATGCCCTTCACTCAGAATGCGCTGTACCGCGGCATCACCCTTCTCGCCCATCGCGTCGAGGTGGTCGGCGTGGATGAAAAATGTCGCGGTGATCTCGTGCTCTGCCAGTAAATCGAGGATCGCGTCGGTGTGATCCGACGGACCGTCGTCGATGGTAAGGGCGATGAGTTTTTCATCACCTACATCCACACGAAACGTTCCCTCCGGCCCGATGGTTTCAGCGATCGGTAGCAACGCCACTTGGATGTGGCCGCATGCCGGGAGCATGACCACCCCAAGCAGCAGCAAGACGCCGACGATCTTCAAAACCCGCCTCCGTTTCCGCCGACGTCGTTGGGGCTTTGCAGACTCATCGGGCTTAGTCATCACCCTTGCCCGGCGCGATCCACGGGATGTCTTGCACGCCCTCGAGCTGGTTCGCCCGGCGGGCCATCGCAAACAACAAATCACTCAAGCGGTTGAGATACACGATGACGTGGTCGCCGATCGGCTCCATAGTGGCCAACGCAACACACAGACGTTCTGCCCGACGGCAAACGGTGCGGGCCACATGCAATCGCGAAGCAAGCTCGGTCCCGCCGGGTAAAACAAAGTGCTGCATCGCGGGCACCGGCTCACAAACCTCGTCGATCCATTGCTCCAACTCCGCGACCTGTGTCTCGCCGACGCGGGGCACCGTGGAGCTGCGGCCGGTCTCGTGGCCTTCTTCATCCAGCTCGCCGTGGGGCGTGGCGAGGTCGGCACCGATCTCAAAAAGTCGGCTCTGGATCGACGTCAGGGGCTGCAAAATCTCGTCGGGCCCGCCGGTTGAAATGACCAGCCCGATGACGCTGTTGAGTTCGTCCGCGGTGCCGTAGGCCTCGACGCGGAGGTTGTGTTTTCCGACGCGTTGGCCGCCGTAAAGATCGGTCAGACCCGCATCGCCACGTTTGGTGTAAAGCTTCATTGCTGCATGATAGGACACGGTTTGGAGATGTTGCGCAGCGCCCTGAAATACCGCGTCAAAACAAAGTATTTTTGCCTAACGCGAAACATAGGCCTATGCTGCTGCGTTGCGGCGAATCCGGGAGACACCTCAGCCGCTGTCCAACCAAAGGATCACCATGCCTGACAGCTCCACCCTCGATGAGACCGACACCAACTCTGACAACCAGGCCATGCCCGACGTGCAGGGATCGCAAGACCAGCGCCGCGTGGCTATCAATAAGGTCGGCGTCAAGGACATCCGCTACCCCATCGCGCTCGACACCCCCAGCGGCGGCAAGCAGTCGACCGTGGCCACGGTGAACATGTACGTGTCGCTGCCCCAGGAGAAAAAAGGCACGCATATGTCGCGCTTCCTGGAGATCCTCAACAAATATCACGAAGCCATCAGCTCCAAAGATATCATGCTCGTTTGTCACGACATGAAGCAACGTCTCGAAGCCGATGACGCCCACCTCGAACTCGAGTTCCCCTACTTCATCGACAAAGCCGCGCCGATCACCGGCATGCCCGGCAAGCTCGACATCGAAGTCTCCTTCGAGTGCAACTCCAACGGCACCGATGACTTCATCATGGGCATCAAAGTCCCCGCGACCAGCCTCTGCCCCTGCTCCAAAGAAATCTCCAAGTATGGCGCCCACAACCAGCGATGCGTCATGGAAGCCAAGGTCCGCTTCGCGGAAGGCCAAACGATGATGATCGAAGAGCTCTTCGAGATCGTCGAGAAGTGTGCGAGCACGCAGGTCTTCTCCGTGCTCAAACGTCCCGACGAAAAGTTCGTCACCGAAGACGCCTACGAGAACCCCAAGTTCGTCGAAGACATCGTCCGCGACCTAGCGGTGGCGCTCAACAAAGAAGACCGCATTGCGTGGTACCAGGTCAACTCGGAAAACTTCGAGTCGATCCACAACCACAACGCCTACGCGATGGTCGAACGCGACAAGCGCTAAGGCATTCGGCTCCGCCGCCTGACGGTTGGCGTGACCACCGGATTCAAATCCAAGAACCCTATGCGGCGTCCTGCACTACAGGACGCCGCTTTCTTTCATTTCTACATAAACCGTTTCGCTGAAACTGCTACGAGCGGTTACCCTGTGCGATCCGCCGCCCGGAGGCCGAGGAGCGGAATTCAGATATGGCCAAGCGAAAGAAACCACCCCGCAACTTCGAGCCGCGCATCCTCAACCGACGCGCCAAGCACGACTACGACATCAGCGAGAAGCTGGAAGTCGGCATGAAGCTCTTGGGCACCGAGGTCAAGAGCATCCGCCACGGCCACGTCTCCCTCGCCGAGGGCTACGTCGCGGTCAACCCCAACGCGATGACGCTGCAGCTCCACAACGTCGATATCGCCCACTACCCCCAGGCCGGACCGTTTCAGCACGACCAGAAACGCGTCCGCCTGCTGCTGGCCCACAAGCGCGAGATCAAGCAGCTCTACGGCCGAACCACCGCCAAAGGCGTCACCATCATCCCGCTGTCGCTCTACTTCAAGAACGGCATGGCCAAGCTGGAGATCGGCGTCGGCGTCGGCAAACGACAAGCCGACAAACGCCAGGACATCCGCAAGAAGGAAGCCGACAAGGAAATCCGTAAGGCGATGACGCGCCGAGTCATTGGATAGGTTTTCTTTGATTCCGAATACCGGTTCGTCTCGGATCGCCTACGCGGCGAGCGGCAGGGGGAGTTCCCCCTGCACCCCCCAGAGAACCCGTGATGTAAGTGCCTTCGGGGTGCAGGG
>JBCCWB010000094.1:0-14705 GCA_039194345.1 Planctomycetota bacterium | reverse complement strand
TACCGCGAGGCCAACGCCCCGCAACGCCCCAGCGATAAGCCTTCCGGTGGTAAGAAGCCCGAAGCCAAGAAGGAAGAAGCTCCCAAGGCCAAGGTCGCGATGTCCGGTGTCGTCGAAGGCAAAGCCCAAGACGAGCCTAAGTCTGACCGTGTGAAGATCGCCGATGTCGAAGCCAAAGCGGACGAAGCCACCGAGACTGGCGACCGGGCTTGGGGCTTCGCCGAAGGCAAAGCCACCGACAAGACGACCGCCAAGGCCCCCGTCGTGGAACAAGCGACCGAAACCGCCGCGGCCACCGAGAGCAACACGCTCACCGAAGCACTGAGCTCCATGCAGGCCGACGCCCCGGCGTGCGACGTCTGCGGCACCATCACCGTTCGCAGCGGCACTTGCTACAAGTGCCTGAACTGCGGTGCCTCGATGGGCTGCTCGTAAACCAAAACCACAGCGTCGCATGCTCACCGGCGTGCGACGCCATTGGACTCGGAAACGAGTTCGACAATTGAAGATGCCCCTAACCGAGGGGAAGCGAACGCGGCAGGTTCAACCCAAGGACGACTTTTGCAGGATGCCCCACTGAACCCCGACTCTCTCTGAGCTCGCAAGACGCGACGCAACGGGGCCAAGGCCGGCCCCACGCCCAACAGCTTCCTTCTCCCTCCCCCCCGATCGGACCCACCACCGATCGGGGGCTTTTTTTCTTAGATATGACCGGGTATGTCCTTGAGATAAGACCGCAGTTGATAGGCTGCGGTCTTATCAATGCTAAATGTGTCTTGTCGGTTACAGCACAGCATCGCCCTGAGTCGCAGCGCTGATCTAGGCAATCGGAACGTCGCGAGTAAACCCGTTGTTATGTCTAGATCTAAGTACTGAGGGGCGAGATTTACTGATTGGCCCGGTCGTCGAAGTCGAAAATCACGTCGGGGCGAAGCGTTTCGTCGGCCTCCGAGTTTTCATACCACCCTTGATAGCCCGAACCGGTTTCTCGGATTGGGTTGGTATGGTACGACACACTGATATCGGCCATGACAAGGTTGGCTCCTCCTTGGTGGCGTAATCCCACCAAAACACCACGGAGTGAGAATCTGCCCGCACCGCCGGAATCGATGTTGCCGGTGGTGACCGATGGGGTGTCATGGGCCCGGCCGTCGCCGTACAAGACGGTCTTGGAGGGCAACGGGACGCGTGTGGATTTGAAAAACTTGTAAGGGTTGGTTCCCGTTGCGGACGGAGGTGTGGTCGAGGAGCTGATCCATCCAAAGAACTCATTCATCTTGATGGTTCTAACGTCATCGGGGTCAAGCCCGTTTGAAGGAAGGTCGTTCCAAACGGGGTCTTGTTTGTATGAGTTGTCATTACGGTCGCCCGTCCCGCCCCCTTTGACTTCGTTGCCGAAGTAGTAATCCAATGCGTTGTACCACAGCGCCTGATTGGGGTCAGAGCCTGTCGGGAGGCCTCCCTCTGTCGAGGGTTGAGGGTAGAACTGCTTGTTGTCCAGCATGTAGCTCGATGTTGCCGACGCGATCGACCTCATGTTGACCATGCACGCCGCGGCCTTGGCCGATTCCCGGACATTGGCGAGGACCGGAAGCAGGATGCCGATCAGCAAGGCCACGATGCCGATGACCACAAGCAATTCGATTAGAGAGAAGGCGAGGCGAGCTGAGTGGAGGGATCGTTTCATGGTGTGCAAAGTCCTTCTAAATTCAGGCTGGCGGCACCTTGAAGGGCCGGGGTTGATCCGCGGCGTTGATTGGCCCATTCAGTTGTCGCTCATCGATGACACGATGCGGTTTTGGAGTTCGGCGGCGTCTTCTGGTGAGAGCTCGCCCGGCGACCATTGGTATTGTAAGCCTGCTCCGTCTCCCGCGTAGCGCGGAATGAGGTGGAAATGCACATGCATGACCACCTGCCCTGCGACCGAGCCGTTGTTTTGCAGGATATTGATCCCGTCGCATCCCGTGGCGGCCGTGACCGCTGCGACCAGCCGGGGCAACGCGCGGCCTACCGCGGCGCCCACTTCACCCGGCATTTCATTCAATTCGACGTAGCAAACCTTCGGGATCAGCAGGCAATGCCCTCGCGAGATCGGCCCGATGTCGAGGAACGCAAGCACATGCTCGTCTTCGTACAGCCGATGGCAGGGGATTTCTCCCGCCACGATCTTGGTAAAGATAGATTCAGGCATAATCGAGCATGTTCATAGGTATCGATCAGGGGTCGGAGAACCGCTTGACCGCGAGGATACGGGGGAGGCCATCGCCGGTGACTTGCGATCGATCGAATACCGCAATGAGTCGGTATTCGGTCGTAGCGTCGGCGATACCGTCGAGGTTGGCGTCGCCGTTCGCGCTGAAGTCGCTGGCGGGGTAGGCCCGAACGAGGACATAGGCGGTGAAAATATCCGAACGTGTCGAGGCCACCTGATTGAGGTAGTTCAGGAACATCGTTTTTTCTTCGACATCATCGGTGAACAAGTCGTCGTTATGCGCACCGGCTAGGCCGAGTTCGGGTTCGTATTCATAGAAGTCTCGGACCTCGCCGCTGGTATTGCCGGTCGGATCAAAGACCGTGGTGGTCTGGGAGAGTTGACTGATGAATTGGATACCTCTAGTCCCCGCGGTGCGATTGATGTTGGTATCGGGTGCGGTACGGGCCGCAACGATGTCTCCCGCCAAGGTGGTGGCGGTGCCGGTGTTGGTCGTCGGGAAGATGGTAGCCAACAGCCGCTGGGGCATGGTGTTGATGTTGATCCGGCCTGGGATCAAGCCTTTGTTACTTTCAAGGTTAGAGAACGCGGCCAAGAAATACTCGGCGTGGGAAATATTCAGATTGCTCGGCGGAGGGAGCACCACCGCGGTATCGGTGGGATTGAGCATGGCGCTGCCGACGGTGTAGCTCCCCGAATTCGTGAAGAAATAATCACGCCACACTTCGGCCACCGTGAGGTGATCGACTGTCGTGATCGGTGCACCGGCGGCGGGGTCGATACGTGGAGCGATGAGGACGGCCCGGAGAATGTCGCCCACGCGATAGAACCGGCCCGCGTTGCCGATGATCCAAGGCTCTGAATTGGCGGCAAATGTGGCGGGGAGTGGGTCAGCCGCGGTGGGGGCATCGGCAACACGCCCGTCTAGCATGTCGGCGCTGGCGGGGCTGGTCGCGCCCTTGGCGTAGGTGTCGAAGCTCGAAGTGGCCGCGATGTTTTGGGCGGTCTCCGGTTCGATGGCGATCGACCCGCCGATGATGTTGGGGTTGATGGGGGGAAGATCGGTCAGATCGACATCTTCGTCGCGTACGGTCAGCATGGCCAGGCCGTTGCCGGTGCCGACCGCGTGGAGTTGGAGGTAGCCCACGCCGTTGGGGGTCTGGGCGTCGGCGGTTCCTGCGGTGTATTCGTCGATGTAGGTCAGCGGGTCGATGCCCTGCGCTCGGAATTTTTGGTAGGCGACGCGGGTGCCTACGTTCGTTTGCACCTCGAGGCGAACCTCGGCGTTCAGAAGCCCGGTCGGCCAATCCGGTGCGGTGGTGGTCACATCCGCGCTCGTTGTTGCGGTGGGGAGCTGGCCGTTGTCGAAGCCGGTGTCTTCACGACGGACGAGGACGATCTCGTAGGGTTCGAAAAACTGCTTGCCAGGGAACAGGTTCGCCAGCGTGCCCCAGGATTGCGGGTCGGTGGCGGTGCCGTCATCGACAAACAGCTCGACATCGGGCATTGGGATGCGGATCGGCCAGGGGTTGATCAATTCGATCGCTGCGGCGTAGTCCCCCGGGGTGTGCTCCCAGCTGACCTCGTCGTTGCCACTGATCGAAGGCGCGGTCGCGAGAACGGTCGCGGTCTCGGTGAAGCGGGCTTGGACATACACCTCGCTGACGAACGGCAGATACTCCATGCCGAATTGATTGTTCCGGAAAGTCACTTCCGAATCGTCGTCCCGGAAGTCCGTCAGGATGGCGGCGAACTGATCGGCAAAGTTGGTGGCGGTGGTCCATCCCCCGTTGAGATACAGGGCGGGGGTGGTGCCGGGGGCCGAGAAGTCCAGGGGGTCTTCGATGGCGTCGGCGAGTTCTGCGGTGGTGGAGGTGTTGAGATCGGTTTGGGCGAAATTGGCCGCGCCGTTGATCACCGTGATGTGCTTGCGAGGTTCGTTCTCGAAGAAGGTCTGGATCGTGGCGTAGCCCGATTGGTCGTAAGTGGTTTCGGCCTGTCCGGCTCCCAGCCCCGAGGAGGGGTGTTTGTTGGGGTCACGGAACAGGACGGGGTCGAGGCCTTCCATGTTCGTGCTGGGGTTATCGTTGACATTGTCATCCGCGCGGTTGAGCCCGTCACGCCAACGCATCTCGAGCTCCTCAGCCCGGGTGTTGTAGAACTCATAGGTCCGGTTGATATCCGTCGGGTCGTCCAGCGGAGCACCGCCGATGCTGGCCTGTTCGAGCTCGGTGCCGATGATGTCCCAGTCGTTGTAATCCAGGCCGACAAGGTCCACCCAGTGATCGAGGCGATCTTCAAACGAGTCCCCGGCCATGTTGCGGCCGCCCGCGGCGGCGGTGTTGCCCAGCACGTCGCTTGAAAGCACACTGCCCAGCCCCGCGTTGAATTTGAGTTGTTCGAGCGGGGTGTCCAGGTCGAGTTCGCCCGGCCAGAGCCAGCGCGGCTCAAACCCCGCAGTGGCGATGCTCGGACGGCGGAAGGACAACGCGTTCAAATTCAGCAACGCCGAGTTGTCGACGAGCCTGACCGCCATGATGTACGCCTGTCCGCCATCGGAGGGCAGCGGTGCCCAGGTCCAGCGGCTATCGGCGATGCCGTCGCCGTCCGCGTCGGCGAAGACGCCGAGTTGAGCGGTGCTCAATGTTCCCATCGGGGCGGCGGGAACCGCGAGGGTGTCGCCGCTGAACCCGTTGTTGTCGGCGGTGGAGAGGTACTGGGCCGGCATCGGACGGGTACCACCCTGAACCAGGTCGTTGGCCGGAGCGATGTCGTTCATGTCCAGGAACACGCCCGACAGGTTGGTGATGTGGTCCCACAAGCCGCCGGGGAAGGTGGGCTCGGTCGAGGCCAACCAGGGGTCATCGTTTTCGCCGCCTTGTGCTTGGGTCCGGCCCGCGGCGTCGTTCACAGCCGAATTCGCACGGGGTTCCCGTGCCGGCTGATCGCCGTTGTTGAGGTTCGGCACCGGGCCGGGCACGAGCGTGGGGGCGAACTGATCGGGGACGGTCCACGGCGAAGCGGGGTTCGACCACGCGTAGTCGTAGTACTCCAGATCGCCGTCGCCCAGTTGTTGCGGTATGTCACCGGCGAGGATGCGGCCGATGTATCGCAGGATCGAGGCATCGCTCTGGTTCGATCGGGTGTCCACAGCCGCGGCGGTGCGGCGGTCGGTCCGGGCCACCGACAGGTAGGCCGCGCCGAGCATCACCAGCATCACGATCGTGACGATGGACAGCACCAGGGCCGAGCCGCGTTGGCGGTGGTCTGCAACTGGTCTGGTTTTGGTGGTCTGGTCTGCCAGCAGACCACTTCCAGACCACGCCTCACCGCCGTTTGTACGGGATTGGCCGGGCAACATGGCTGTGGTTTGGTGGGAAGCGGGGCTGGGGCGTTGGGGAATGAAGGGGCTCAGCATGGCGTCGTCCTTTCGGGAGCTCGGCGGTGGGCCATCGCGGTGGACCTCGGGCCGAGGGGAGAGCCGGTCGGGCTCGGGGATGAATCAGCGTCGGTTCGGTGCAGCGCAGACACGATCAGCGTCCGGCGTGGCGTAACGGTGGGGGGTCAATACAGGCCTTGAGGGCGGGGCACGGGGACAACCTGCTCAAACCACCGGCCGACCACACTGAAGTCTTCCGGGTCGTCGGCGGTGCCGTTGAAGTTGGAGTCGGGGTTGGTCTGGATCGAGCGGAACTCCCCCTTGCCATCGAGCAGACGATAGCGGAAGCGGATGAGGTACGGCCAGTACTTGCCGCACCCTTCAACCAAGCCCGGGGCACCAACGCCTGTATTCGGATTGGTCACTTCATCCGTGCTAATGTCATCTCCAGTATGGGAGAATACAAAAGTTGAATTCGTGTAATAAATAAAGGGGTTGGCGATGGCGGCACTTGCCGCGGTGCCATCAAAAGGTGAAACGTTGAACAAGGTGGCGTCGTAAGTGACTGGTGCAGTGGGGTCGTTGTCTCCAACGCTGTTGTTGTTGAGATCGGGGTTTGGATTAATCAGGGTATACCATCGGATGTTGCCCGCTCCATCTCGGTCTGGCTCGAAATCAGGTTGACCATCGGGTTCGGTAAAGTTGTTGTCGCCGTCCCAGTCGGTCGGGTCGAGGTCATCGGTCCAGTCGGCCGCAATTTCGACCACGAAATCAGCGACGTGTGGGGCAAACGCGGCGTGGAGGCGAGCAAGATCATCCGGGGCAAAAATGCTGCCCGAGAAGTCGGTGTCCAGGGAGGTCTGGGCGCGCAGACGCTGCCCAGCGATGGTGTACATCCACTCCCTGGCAAAGTTGGCATATGTGCCGTTCGGTAGGCCGCCTGCAGCGCCAAGTGCAAGCCCAAAATAACTTGGCGTGGTGGGCGTTGGAGTGTCGTATGTTGGTGTACGGAAAAGCGCGAAGGGAGGAATCGTCGCTGCGTCGACACCTTGGTCATCAAACACCGAGAAATCGATACCGAGTCGGTTGAACGTGTGGAGGTTCAGCACGTCTTGCTCGCCGAGGAAGGTGTTGGTTCGTACTTGGCCGAAGCTGTTGCCTCCATCAGCGATGCGGGTATTGCCCGCTACACCGCCGGGGTTGTCGCCATCGGTCCCGTCAGGGAACCTCGTAGCCGCATCGTTTTCCACAAGCAGCAAAGCCTGTCGACCAAGGACGAGTTGGCTAATGAGATCGTACCCCTCTTGGCCGGGCTGGTCATTAGCGGCGGCAGGGGATGGGGTGACGTCAGCGGGCCAGACATGGCCATACCAAATCCGGGCGAAGCGGGCGGAGGCAAGGGAGTCGTATCGGTCGTCTTGTCCAGGGGTTAGCGATTCGAGATCGTTCGCATCACGGAAGAAGGCAATCTGATCCGAACGGACGGAGTTGAACGGCTCGCCGGCATCTTGTACGCCGTCGTTGTCGTCGTCGCGGAACGTTGTCCAGGAGTTGGTGTCGTCGGTGATGCGATCGGGGTGCGGGGATTTGATACCGTCACCAGGATTACCAGCGGCTCCGGTCGCGGTGAAGTTCTGCTGGGTGATGATCAGGAAGCCCGGAGAGTTGGATTCGTACTTAGACGAGAAGACGTTCATGTTGCGGACATCGTCAGTCAGAGGCTGGCTGAGAGACCGCGAGGTGGCGATGATTTGACTGGTCTGAAGACCACGCTGCACGCCGCTCTGCGCGTCGTAGAAGATGCGGGTGGCTAGGAACATCATCAGCGATAGGACGCTGACCGCGACGATCAGTTCCATGAGCGTGAAGGCGGAATGCAGGGGGGAGACTCGTTTCATGATGAACGTCTGGGGATAAGGCGTGGCTTAGAAGTCCTTGGTCCGCACGATCGTGTTGGACAGGAGACGGATGTCCGCCAGAGGGCTTGATTCTGTAATACCGCCCGGTGCGGGGGCGACCCAAATGGCACCTAGGTCACGCAGGTTGAGCGGGGCATACTCGGTTTGCTCGGAGAGGATCATCTCGCCGCTGGCTGGATCGATCTGTGCGACACGGTAGATGATGCCGTTGTCGCCCAATACCTTTTCGCCGGGCTTCACAAAGCCAAACAGATTGACCGAGGGGGTGGCGTTGTTGGGCTGGCTATCGATCCAAGTCACCGGCACGCGGAAGACTTTGGGGAAATAGTCGCCGTCGAAAGGGTTGGCACAAACCAGGCCATTAAACGAGGCGGGGTAGTTGGCATTTTGATACACGTTGTTGCGACGGAGCTGGCTGTCGGGCTGGAGCACAAAGAGATAAGCGTTCCAGTCGGGGAAGATCTCGCTGGCTTCTAGGCCGGCTCGGATCAGCGGTACCCAGAAAACTTCGCGTTCACGGAACTCGGTCGTGCCGCCTTCGAGGCCACCCGGGGTCGAGGTGGGGAGGCTGCGTAATGCTTCGGGAAAGTTGCCGGCTGCATAGCGGTTCGTGTCATAGATGTAAGAGCTGTTGAAGTCCTGCATGCCAAAACGCATGTCGGGGGTTCCCGCTCCTGCACCGGTGATGTCTGAGGTCGGTGCTGTATAGCCAGCGTCGTAGCTGCTATTGATCGTGATATCGACCTCGGATAACGCATATACGTCATAAACCGGATCGGTAATGTTAGTCCGTACAGCGTAGGCCGGGAAAGTAGCGGGTTCGGTCTCGATCAGCTCGAGGAACTCGAGTAGGGTGGTGTTATTGATCCCCACGCCCTCGAGGACCGAGTCGGCCGAGCGGATATGGTTCTGCCGGATGGTTTCGTTGACGGCTTCCTTTTGGAGGAACGCAGCGGTGGGGAACAACGAGGCGACCGTTACGGTTCCCAGCGTGAGGATCCCCAGAGCGATGAGGACCTCGCTGAGCGTAAACGCGGCGCGGCGTTGACGCGTGGAGCGGGTGGTCGAAAGCAGGCGGGGGGACAAAAGATTCATCGGGTAAGGTCCTGACCGGTGTAGCGGTTGAACAGGAGGATGCGGGCGTATGTGCCATTCTTGGTGGCCCATTCCATCAGCCGAGCCGAGGCGTCGGTGCTGTAGGGCTGGATGTTTTCGCGGTCGTAGCCGATCGCGGCCGCAGCGCTGCCATCGGGGTGACGGAATTCGAGCGGGACGCGATCGGGCTCGATGATGAGCACGCCCGAAACGGTTTCGAGACTGTCGAAGGGGAGCTGGACCCGGCCATCGGGCATGCGGAACTCGCCTTCGCGGCCGTAGTCGCCCAGATCGATGGTCGCCCCGAGATCGGAGCGTTCGTTCGCGATGCGGATTTCCGCAACATCGATGGTGGCGTTTCCGCTGCCGAGGGTTCGGATGTTGCCGGAGCTGCTGGTGTAGATCACGCGGTCCCAGCCCGTACCGCTCGAATCACTGCCCGGCGCGGTGTCGTCGTTGGCGCCTTGACCGATAGTGCCGTCGGAGGAAAAGCGGATGGCGAAAGGTGGCGGGAGCAGCCGGACGTCGTAGTTGCCGCTGCCGGTACGGACGATCCCGAGGATCTGGACGCGTCCGGGGTAGCGGATGTCGTCGAAGTCGGGGACCGGGGTGTAGCCGTTGAGCGGGGGGACTTGCAGTTCAAGCCAACCCGCCGACGAGGTCAGGGAGGGGTCGTAGGCGTTCTGGTCGTTGACCATAACGCGGAGCGAGTTGTCCGGGGCGAAGACAACGGCCGCACCGGAGTAGCCGTCGCCGTTGTCCTGGGCGTTGCGGAGGGTGGAGCCGACCCGCTTGGCCGCGATGAAGGATTGTTGCTGTGTGGCGTAGACCCGCGCGGCGGAGAGCGCGTTGTTCACTTGGCCGGCGGCGGCGTTGACGGCGGTGCTTTGCAGGGTGTTCTTCAGGAAAGGGAAGCTGATCGCCGCGAGCAATGCGATGATCGAGACCACGACCAGCAGCTCGATGAGGCTGAAGCCCGTTAGGCCATGCTCACGCCGTGCGCCGTTGAAGGGGCGCGGGCAGCGTGGATCGGTAGGTCGTGGGGGAGTGAGAGTCGTCATGGCTGAAGATTCAGTTGTCGGTTTCGAAGCTGTAGACGTTGTCGGCGGCGTCGGGCTCGCCATCGCCGTTGTTGTCCACCGATGCAACAGGTTGATTGTTGTTGTCTACTTCGCCCCACTCGCCATCAGGCCCGGCGGAGGCGAAGAACGCGGTGGGATGGGCGGGGAGATAGTCGTCTTCGCTGAACGAGTCGGAGTGATCGACTCCGCCGGCATAGCGGATAGGGGTGCCCCAGACGTCCAGCAGTTCGACCTGGCCGATGGTGGTGCGGTTGAGTGAGCCGTCTTGAATCCGATCGGCGATGGTCAGCATCTCCACCCCGTTGAATGTGAGGTCGGTCTTGGCCGCGAGGGAGATGAGTTTGGCGGTGGTGGTGGTTTGCCCGGCGGTGTAGACGAAGTAGCCGAAGGTTGCGTCTTCTTGGGCACCGCCGTTGGGTGAAGGCTGGCCGACATAGAGGTTGATCGTGTTGCCAAACGCATCGCGGTTTTCGGTGTGATCGACCACGCTTCCGGTGACGACGTTGTAATCGTCGGCGGCGGCGGCAAGCCCGATGAGGATGCCGCGGACCTGTGCGGTCTCGCTCTGAGCGAGCATCTTGATCGCCACGGGGACAGAAATACCCATGATGACGGCGATGATCGAGATCACGACGAGGATCTCGATTAACGAGAAGCCGTGGAGGGATCGGTGAGGATATCGAGCGTGAATGGATTTCATGATCGTTCCGTTGATTCGAAGAGGGGGGATATTTGTCCGCCCCGGGGAGCCGGAGTGAGCGGGTGAATGGTTGCCGGTAAATGGTTTTACATCACCGACTGCATCAGCTTGACCAGCGGCAGGAACAGGGCGATGACGATCGCACCGACGATACCGCCGAGCACGACGACCATGACCGGTTCGAGCAGGGAGACCAAGCCGGCCACCGCGACGTCGACTTCTTCGTCGTAGTTGTCGGCGATCTTCAGGAGCATCTTGTCCAGGTCACCGGTCTCTTCGCCGACGTCGATCATGTTGACCACCAGCGGGTCGCAGACCTTGGCTTTACGCAACGGCTCAGCAAACGAGTCACCCTGGCGGACACTGTCGTGGACATCCATCAGGGCGTTGGAGTAGACGTTGTTGGCGGTGGTCTCGGCGGTGATGGTGATCGCGTCGAGGATGGGGACACCGGCGTTGACCAGCGTACCGAGGGTACGGGTGAACTTGGCGATCGTTGCTTTGCGGACGAGGCCGCCGAGGATAGGGGTCAAGAGCGTCAGGCGGTCGAACACGGCTTTGCCGCCGGAGGTCTTACGCAGCATCTTGACGCTGAAGATGATGAAGAACGGCGATAGCAACACCCAGACAATGCCGGGGATCATCTGCGTTTCGTTGTAGGTGCCCTGCTTAGCGCCAAGGAAGCCGAGCATGCTGCCGCCGAGCCACTTGGACATGTCGATCAGCTTGATGGTCAGCCAGGGCATGTCGGTGTCGAAGTCGTCAAAGATCTCGATGAACTTCGGCACGATCAGGATCATGATGCCCAAGACGATGATCATGGCGACGCTGATCACCGCCGCGGGGTAGATCATCGCGGAGATGATGCGCCGCTTGAGGCGGGCGGCTTTTTCGAGGAACTCGGCCAGGCGTTGCAGGATGAGGTCAAGCACACCGCCGACCTCACCGGCCGCGATCATCTTGGTGTAGAGGTTGTCGAAGGCTTTGGGGTGTTTGGCGAACGCATCGGAGAGCGAAGCACCGGAGGAGACGTCTTCGTGGACGACGCCGAGCGTGTCCTTCATGAGGCCGGGCTTCTGCTGCTGCTCGAGGATAGCCAGCGAGCGGAGGATGGGCAGACCCGCGTCTTGCAGCGTGGAGAGTTGTCGGGTGAAGAGGGTCAGGTGTTTCTGACTGACACCGCCGATGTTGATCGTGACGCCGCCGCCCTTTTTCTTGGCGCCCGAACCACCTGCGGCACCCCCGCCACCGCCACCCCCGCCTTTCTTGACCTTCTGTTCCCGGATCGAGGTGGGGAAGAAGCCTTGGCTCTTGATACGGGCCAATGCCTCGTCGCTGTTGGCGGCGTTGATGGTGCCTTTTTGTGGCTTCCCCGAATCGTTGAGTGCTTCAAACTGGAAGGTCGGCATGGTGGTTACTCCTGCGGGGGACGCGGCCCGTCTGGGCGGCAGAATGGCGGTGGGGTTCCGCGGCTAGCGGTACTTGGGCCGAGTCTGGCCAAAGCGTGATTCGTTTATTCCTCGATCATGGTTTCTTTGACCACTTCGTCGATGGTGGTCAGCCCGTCGTACAGGGCCATGAGCCCGCCCTGACGGAGGGTCCGCATACCGCGTTTACGGGCTTCGGCACGCAGCAGCTGAGTCGAGGCTTGCTTCATCACCAGGTCGCGGATCTCGTCGTCGAACATCATGATTTCGAACAAGCCCATCCGGCCCTTGTAGCCCGACTGGTTGCAGTAGTCGCAGCCCACGCCGCGGAACAGCTGACGGCCTTCGAGGTCTTCGGGGGAGAGGTTGAGCATGAACAGCTCGTCTTCGCTGGGCGTGTACGCTTCTTTGCAACGCGGGCAGATCTTGCGGACCAGACGCTGGGCGAGGATGCCTTCGATCGTCGCGGTGATGAGGAAGGATTCGAGGCCCAGGTCCAGGAGACGGGCGATCGACGACGGGGCGTCGTTGGTGTGCAGCGTGGTGAATACCAAGTGGCCTGTGAGCGAGGCCTGAACACCAATGCGGGCGGTTTCGAGGTCCCGCGTTTCGCCGACGAGGATCACGTCGGGGTCCTGACGCAAGAAGCTCCGCAGCGCGGCGGCGAAGGTGAGGCCGACGTCGGTGTTGACCTGAACCTGGCAGAGCCCGTCGATGTCGTATTCGACGGGGTCCTCCGCGGTGAGGATTTTTTCACTGGGTTCGTTGAGTTCGGCGAGTGCCGAGTAGAGAGTCGTGGTTTTGCCCGAGCCGGTGGGGCCGGTGACGATCACGATGCCGTTGGGCTTGTGGATGAGCTGGCGGAAGGTCTCGAGGTCGTCGGGACGCATGCCGATCTTCTCGAGGTCGAGGTTGACGTTGCCCCGGTCCAGGACCCGCATGACGACCGATTCGCCGAACATGGTCGGCAGGACCGCGACACGGAGGTCGACCGGCTTGCCGCCAACGACCAGCTCGATCCGGCCGTCCTGGGGCAGACGGCGTTCAGCGATGTCGAGGTTCGACATCACCTTCACCCGCGAAACAATCGGGCCGGCCAAGTGCTTCGGGGGCGGGATCATTTCGTAGAGCACGCCGTCGATGCGGTAGCGCATCTTGAATTCGTCTTCGAACGGCTCGAAGTGGATGTCCGAGGCCTTGTCCTTGATCGCTTGCAGGAGCACGAGGTTGAGCAGGCGAACGACGCGGTTGTCGTTAGCCATCGCCATCTCGTCTTCGAGGTCGATCGACTCGCCGCCGTCCTGGAAATCGGCCATCGATTCGTCGTCAGCGAGGTCGGCCACCAGCGAGGCGAGCGATTCATCATCTTCGCCGTAGAAGCGGTCGATCATCTGATCGATCTGAGCCGACGGAGCCACCACCGCATCGACGGTGAAGCCCATAAGCAGGCGGAGGTCATCCAGAGCTCGGAAGTTGTCGGCCGATTTGAGGGCGACAGTTAACTTGTTGGTGGATTCTTCGTGGGCGATTGGGAGGATGTGATAGGCGTTGGCCATTTCCGCGGGCACCAAGCGGACGACCTCTTCCTTCAGGTCGTATTCCTCTAAATCGATGGTCCGCATTCCCGCCTGTGCGGCCAGGGCAATATTCACATCGTCGTGGGTGCAGTATCCCAGCTCGACGAGAAGCTGGCCGATGGGCACACGCTTGGACTTTTGTAGCTCTAAAGCCTCCTGAGCCTGATCACGAGTGATCTTGCCCATTTTGGTGAGCACGCGTCCAAGGCGGCGTCCAGTGAGTTCAGCATTTGCACCAGCGTTTTTAGCCATCGGTATCTTTCCCTGGGTCGGGGTGAGGAATTATGGATGCAGGGTCAATTGAAGCGTTTTTATCCAGGTGTCCACCGCAAGGTTTTGCGATATCTATTTTCTCAGGTTTGACATTAGCGGTGCGTGAGCCGAGGTGTCATGAGTTTTTCGAGAAAAGAGCAATAGGAAGGGATCTGGGCGGGATTTATGCTTCAAAAGGACCTTGGTTACAGGATTCCTCACTTATTATCGTATTGAAGCAACCCTTCAAAACAAGAAAATTATCCACTAGGTATTGATTGGACACATGGAATTTAATTCGATTGTTTTCGTCTAACAGCGTAACAATGGGTTCTTCAGGAGTTAGGTTCGTGGCGAACTGATCTTCGGGTAGGCCCGAGTTCAGGTGATAGGCCAGATTAAGCCGCGTCGTCATCGAGCTCGGGACGTCCGATGGTGCCGCCCGCTCGGTGGACCTTTTCGATGAGTTGATCGGAGTTGGAGCCGCGGTCGATCATGTCACCGGCTGCGATCTTGCCCGCGGCGTAGAGCTCCCAGAGGAAGTCGTCGAGCAGTTTCATGCCGAACTTCTTGCCGGTCTGGATCGCCGAGGGGATCTTGAAGGACTGGGCCTCGCGGATGAGGTTGGCGATGGCGGGGGTGACGACCATGAACTCGTAGGCGGCGCACATGCCCTTGGTGTCGACCCGCTTGAGCAGCTGCTGGGAAAGCACGGCGATGAGGGCGACCGAGAGCTGGGCCCGGACCTGGGCCTGCTGGTTGGTGGGGAAGGCGTCGATGAGGCGGTTGATGGTGCCCGCGGCGGAGTTGGTGTGGAGGGTGCCGAACACCAAGTGGCCGGTCTCGGCCGCGGTGATGGCGGCCTCGATGGTCTCGAGGTCCCGCATCTCGCCGACAAGGATCACGTCAGGGTCCTGACGCAGGGCCCGCCGCAGGGCCTCGGCGAAGCTCGGCACGTCGTTGCCGACCTCGCGCTGGTTCACGATGGACTTCTTGTGCTGGTGGTAGTACTCGATGGGGTCTTCCATCGTGACGATGTGGCGGTCGTAGTTGTCGTTGACG
>JBCCWB010000093.1:0-14730 GCA_039194345.1 Planctomycetota bacterium | reverse complement strand
GCTTAATCAAGACGAAAGCGGAGCTTGGCACGCGCAGTGGAAAACGTTGATTAACGCCGGCAACCTGTTTGAGATGAGTGGTCCACCCCTGATTGCTGATGTAGACGGTGACGGACTACCAGAAATCGGCTTAGCAGGATTCGATCGATACTCCATCCTTGAACACGACGGCACGGTTAAGCGGCAGATCGCGGTCATTGAGGACGGCGGTTCGGTCGGATCAACCGGATCCACAGCCTTTGACTTCGAAGGAGACGGGCGTGTCGAAATTGTTTACTTCGATTCGGAATATCTATACGTGTGGGACGGTGAGACCGGGCGCAATAAGCTTCTTGATAACGGGCTTCCATATGCCCACGGTTCGGATACAGCGACAGAGTTTCCGATCGTTGCCGACGTAGATGGGGATGGTCAAGCTGAGATTGTGGCGGTGTCAAGTGATCAGCGCAATGTCAGAAACACCCCTCCCGGTCTCTACATTATCGGCGATGCAGACAACTCCTGGGTAAACGCCCGGTCCATCTGGAACCAACACGCTTACAACATCACTAACGTTAACGATGACGGATCGATTCCAGCGAGTCCTACCCTTCCGTGGCTAGACCCCGCGATCAACTTCAACGGTTTCCGTGCGAATCAACCAGGCAACAACGACCGTGCCACGGCCCCAGATCTCATCCCCTCCTATGTGCGGACTCAGCAGCTGACAGATGAAGCACGGTACACCGTGAGGGTCGGTAACGGCGGCAGCCTTGCGGCTGAGGCGGGAGTACGTGTCGCGATCTTTGAAGGCGATCCCTTGAATGGAGGTTCGCAGCGGGCGGTGGGTGTTACGGCAGCCTTATTGGAAGTCGGACGATATGAAGATGTCGAGATTACCGTCACCGGCGCTCCAATTGCAGACGATGATCTCTGGGTGTTCGTGGACTGGGATGCTGATGACTCATCCATTGAATCCCACGGATATATCCTGGAGTGCAGCGAAGCAAATAATCTCTACAACCTCGGCACGGGGCTGGAAGCACTTCCCGATAACGCCAATCCCATCATCACCTCCACGGCTCAACCGACAATTGTTGCGGGGCGCATCTATAGCTACCAGATAGAGGCGTCGGACCCAGAAGGTCATGTCCTGCGATACGAGCTCGCAGATGGTCCGGAGGGAGTGGTATTGGATTCTGCGACAGGAGAACTGACATGGGAGACCGACGCCGCCGATGTCGACGGCTTGCATCAGTTTGTTATCCGCGTACGGGATGGCCGTGGCGGATTTGCAACGCAGGTCTTTAGGGTCGATGTAGAGGGAGTCAACTCGCCTCCAAGAATTACCTCAACGCCTCCTCGAATCGCCATTGTAGGCCAAGCCTACCAGTACAGTGTAAGTGCGGTTGATCCCAACTCAGATGGTTACTACACCCCATTTAATTATGAAGTCGTGGTCGATGGCGTAGGCAACATCCCAACAATTAATTCTTTGGGCGTGATGACCTGGACCCCCTCTGAGGCCGGGCCTGCGAACGTCACCGTTAGCGTTAGCGATGACCGTGGCGGTCGTGATTCCCAGACATTCGTACTCGACGTTCGCCCTGCCTCGGCTAACCTACCGCCCGAAATCACATCGAGCCCTGATACGGTTCCGGTGGTGGGCAATCTCTTTAGCTATCAGGTTGTGGCCACCGACGACCAAGACCAGGTCTCCGATCTAACCTACAGCCTCGCGGCGGGTTCCGCGTCACTCGGCATGACCCTCTCGTCAGACGGCTTGCTGGAATGGACTCCAACCGCAGAGGGTATCGCCACCATCCAGATCACGGTGACCGATACAGATGGGGCCTACGCTACCCAAGCCCTCACAATCGATGTCAACGGATTCAATCCGAACAACAGAGCACCGCGGTTCATTCCTCAAGAAATCGATGCCTTCGTGAGCGATCAGGCTTGGCAAGTGACATTCCAAGCGGAAGACGCGGACGGTGATCCGCTCACTCTAACGCTTGTCGATACTAATGCTGGAGTTTTTCCGCCCGCTCCGTATAGCGTCCAAGGTAATGAGATTACTTTGGAGGGTTATGTTGGTTTCCAAGGTATCGACGAGCCTGAGACGGATTTCATTTACATTTTGCTTAAGGCGGATGACGGACGCGGCGGGGTCACCTTCCTTTCGGTCGATGTCCCGCTCGTATCGAGTTTGGTGCCGGGTGATGGGGGGGGAGTCAATGAAGCCCCCGTCGTTCAGCCAAGGACAGGCTTGATCGCGACCGCTGGGGCCCGCTTCGAATTTACTCCCGTTGCTACGGATACCGATGGTGGTCCGATCACGTTCGCACTCCTTGATGGTGCGAACGAAAGCCAAGCTATCATTGATGGTGTGCAGATCGATCCCCTTGGCCGGGTTACCTGGGATGTTCCCGTGGACGCCGATCCCGCCGTAGATCGGATCATCCGAGTAGTCGCGCGGGATAGCGAAGGCGCGGAATCGGATCCTCAGACCTTTACGATTGACGTTCAGGCTTCGGGCGCTGATGCCGCCCCGACGGTATCGGTTGAGGCGTCTTCTGATCAGATTCAGTCCGGTCAGACCGTTGCGTTCTTCATTTCCCCGGCCGATGACAATGGCCTGACCGAGGTGTATATCGAGATCGACGGACCATCGGTTAGCGGCGGGCCTCTACGGATTGATGCCGGAGCCGGCTACGTGGCTCGCTATACCGCGCTCCCCGCAGACGCCGGTAACGACCTCACGGTACGGGCATACGCGGTGGATAATAGTGGGCAGTCCGTGGTTTCTGACCCCCTCACGGTAACGGTGGCCGCCGCCAACACCGCGCCCCCGGAAATTCGTATCGCCAACCTGAATCCCGGGCAGCTCGTCGAAGCCCCGCTTGATGTGCAGGGCGCAATCTTCGATACCGATAGCAACCTCGTTTACCGAGCGATCACTCTTAAGGGATCCAATGGGGAAGTGATCCGTCAGTCTGAACAGGGACAGTTTGGCGGTGTCACGCTGATTGCCGGCCTCGGAGATGGGGCTACTGATGTCTCGCTGGAAACATTGAATCCTCTCACCCTTGCCAGCGGCGAGTATACCTTGGAGTTGCTGGCCCAAGACACGGCGGGAAGCATCGTCTCAGCATCAACTCCGTTTACCATCCAATCCAGCAATCAGGTCAAGCTCGGGAATTTCGCGCTCAGCTTTACCGACCTCAGTGTTGCGGTCTCGGGCATTCCGATTACCGTGACGCGCTCATATGACACGTTAGACGCTGATACCGATGGCGATTTTGGATATGGATGGCAGCTTGATGTACTCACGGGGCGGGCAACGGTCAGCAACCTTGCCCCCGATGATTTCATCACCGACGATGATTTCTTAGGTGCTACCTTTGAGACGCCTTGGCAGTTCGGTACCAATCTGAACTTTGAACTTCCAGGTGGACAGAACCTCAGCTTCACGGCCGTACCCCAAACCTACAACACCGGAGGCGGTGCTGGCGGCCAGTTCGCTGCGGGCATCATTGCGAATAGTGCCGATGTTTTCGCCATCGGTTTCCTGCCGGAGGATCAAGACTCCACGGGTATCACACTTGAGTTGCTCGGCGGGCAGAGTATCCGCATGGACGATGCCATCGCCGATCGTGCTGGCCTCGAGCGCGGCCAGGCCTTCATGAGCGTGCCGGTTACAACCAATGCAGCAGGTGCGTTGACCACGCTCGACCGCCTACCTTTCAACCCCGCCACGGTGGGATGGGACTACCGTCTCACGATGCGTGACGGGACGCAGTACGTCTACGAGTCCGTCTCCGGCGATCTTCTGAGCGTCACCGATTCTTCGGGCAACACCCTGACGCCGGGCCGAGACGCAATCGTCTCGACCAGCGCCGATGGCATAAAAACGGCTCGTGTCAACATCATCCGCGATCCACAGGGCCGAGTTACTGACATCGTAGACCCCGATGGAGATACGCTTAGCTACACCTATTCCACTGCAGGCGATCTTGAGTCCGTAACAGATCGCACCGGTCGGGTAACGACCTTTGATTATGGTCAGGATGACTTCAGCGACGGCATCGATGTGCCGGAGCATATTCTAACCTCGATTACTCAATACCCGGCAGCCGGAAGTGTGGGGGCCTCGGTGGCGACCCTATTGGCTTCGGGTGGCGGCGTGGATGTCATGCAGATCGGCTTCAACGCCGATGGCACGCTCAAAGGAATCACCGACGCTTCCGGAGCATCGGCCGGATTTGGCTACAACTTCCAAGGCCCCGGCGGCACGAATATCGAAGCCGTGACCGATGCCGACGGCATTTTCACAGAGATTGTGCGCGACGCACGTGGCAATACTCTCCGCACGGTACAGCAACTCTCAGGCACCGTTGCGTCCGGTACTACCTATTTGGTCGGCGTCTACGAATACGACGCCGACGACAACCAAACCGCCGCGTATCAACCCTTTGAGGTGACCGAAGCCGCAGGCGGCGATGACACACGATTCACGATCGACCCCACAAGTGTGGCCGGCCTACCCACGCCAACCCGCACCACCTTCGATCGTTTTGGCAACCCGTTGACGACCACCGATGCGCTGGGCAATACCACGACCTTTGGGTATGACGACGCCGGCAACCCCACGCGCATCGAGGACGCGCTGGGCAATGTCACCCTCAACCGCTACGACAGCCAAAACCGCCTGACGCAAACGGTCGACGCCGAAGGCAACATCACCCAGTACGGCTACGACAGCAACGGCAACCTCACGACGCTCACGCAAATCGATGAAACCGGCCGGACCATCGTTCAATCCACCTTCGATTACGACAGCCGCGGCCGACTGATCTCGACCACCGGCGTCGATCCCGATGGCGATGGCCCGCAAAGTGGCATCACCCGCTACTTCGCCTACGACAACGGAGCCGCTAACAGCGACGGCAACCAGACGCACAGCTGGTCGTTTAAGGACAACGTCACCACCGTCAGCGTCACCACCTACGACGAAGAAAGCCGCGTCACCGGATCCTCGCAATACACCCTCACCGGCGAGCTGACCAGCTTTGGGGCTGTGGATACCGCGATCGCCGTAGCCGGGGCGGCGGACTGGTCGACCTCGACCACCTACGACGCCCTGGGCCGCGTCAAGACATCGACCGATCGCTTCGGCACCGTCACAGAAAACTTCTACGACGTCCGCGGCAACGTGGTCGAGACCCGCACCGAAACAACCCTGGCCAACGGCACCGACGCCTTCGTGGTGACCCGCACCGCCTACGACACCAACGGCCGGGCCATCGCCAACAGCGACCCCTTGTTGGTCAGCTCGACGGGCACGCTGATCGACCCGACCACAGAAACCGACACCGGCGTCAACGCCAACACCCCAACCGGAGCCTTCCTCCGGTCGACCCACACCCTCTACGACGACGCCGGCCGGGTCACCGAGACCCGCCGCGTGCAAGGCATAGGCATCACCATCACCGGCCCCGATGCCAACGGCCTCTACACCACCGGCTTCGACACCAATTACAACGCCGCCCGCACCACCGCGGGCGGGGCGTTACTGAGCGCCACGGCCACCCGCTACGACGCCGCGGGTCGCGTCGACGAGACCCAGACCACCGAAGGCCTCATCACCAAGTTCGTCTACGACAACGCAAGCCGCCAGGAGCGGGTCATCATCGACCCCGCCAACACCTTCGGCATGTTCGCCGAAACGGTCTACACCTACGACGCTGCGAGCCGCCAGGAAACCGTCACCGACCCCGCCGGGCGAGTCACCCGCTTTGTTTACGACAACCTCGGGCGGGTCATCCAGACAATCCAAGAGGGCAACGACAACGACAGCAGCACCGATCTGGTGACCCGCACGGTCTACGACGCTCGCGGCCGCCGCGTCGCCGAGATCGATGCGTTGGGCCGCCGGACCGATTTCACCTACGACGACGCAGGCCGCCTCACCGGCGTCCAACTCCCCGGCGTCGATGACGCCCTGACGCCCACCCCCGACCTTGTGCGTCCATCCTACGAATACGGCTATGACTCCTACGGCAACCAGACGTCGATCACCGATCCGCAGGGTCGAATCACCACTTTCGGCTTCGACGGCCAGAACCGCCAGACCAGCCGGACCCTCCCGTTGGGCGTTGAGACAACCACGATCCTCGACGACTTCACAGAGTCAATGGAATATTACGAGGGTCCTTGTGGATGCGGCAAACGTGGCCTACTGAAATCCGCCACTGATTTCGAGGGCAACACCGTCACCTACGGCTACGACCAGTACGGCCGGGCCGAGACGGTGACCTACACGGATTCTGGCGGCATCATCCAACGCATCGTCAACACCACCTACGACGGCTTCAGACGCGTTAAGCAAGTCGTTGATTCGGGCAACCAGGGCAACGGTACCACAACCCATGTCTACGATGCCGAGGGCCGCTTGATCGAACGGGCCACGCCCCAAGGCACCCTGATCTACGAATACGACCCCGAGACTGGCCGCCAGATCGCGGTTGAGGGCGTCACCACCCGCACCGAGTACGACTACGACGAGCAAGGTCGATTGGTCGTGATCAAGGCCGTCAGCCGCCTGGGCGCAAACCCCAACGAACTCACCGAATACGTCTTCAACCGCTTCGGCGAGCTCGACTGGGAAGTCGGCCCCAACGGCGTCACCCGCGACAACCAGTACGACAGTCTCGGCCGTCTGAACCGGATCGTCCACTTTAACGACACCAACGACGACGGTACCCGTCAATCGGGCGAGACGCTCATCGCCCAGTTCGATTACACCTACGACGCCTCGGGCAACCGACTGTCGTCCACCGAGACCATCGGCGGGCTAGAGCAAGTCTTTACATACGAATACGATGGCCTCAACCGGCTGACCAAGGAGGCCTTAGTCAGCACGACCGATCCGAGTCGGAATTTCACGACCAAGTACAAGTTCGACCTTACCAGCAACCGTGTCCAACTCGTCAAGGATACAGGGTCTGATGGCTACTCAGGTACGAACGGTGACGAGACGATCGACTACGTCTATGACGCTAACGACCGCCTTGAAACCGAAACCTCTAGCGTAGATGGGCTAACGACCTACGGCTACAACAACACCCTGCAGGTCAGTAAAACCGAAGCTAACGGCACGATCACCACCCAGACCTACGACGTAATGGGACGGCTACAAACCGTCACTATCGATGATGGTCAGGGTAGCGTGACGACCGAAAGCTACACCTATAACACCAGTGGTATACGCACCAGCCGGACGGTCAATGGCGTGACGACGGTGTTCTTGTACGATTTGCAGAACCCTACAGGTTATGCCCAGATTCTGGAGCAGGGCATTGACGACGGAGCTGGCGGTGGAACTGCGGGAGACGGCCGACTCCACGCCGATGAGGTAGATACCGCCTTCACTCTTGGCTACGACGTCATCACCCAGGCCGCCGTGGGCCAGGTGCTACATCTGCTGTACGACATTCACGGTAGTACCCGGGCCCTAACCGACGCGGTCGGAAACCTTGCCGTGAACGATAACGGCACACCGAGCGATGCCTCGGACGATATCCAACAAGTTTTTACTTACGACGCCTACGGTAAAGCGGTCAGTTTCGCATCCGCCCAAGCACTAACCACGCTCCTGTACAGCGGTGAATTCACGAACGCGATTACGGGTAGCCAGTATCTACGGGCGCGATATTATGATGCAGCAACTGGACGGTTCAATCGGCTAGATCCGTACTTCGGCAACCATAATAATCCGCTGAGTTTCCATAAGTATCAGTACACTCATGGCAACCCGATTTTCGGTATTGATCCAACTGGGCTAACGACTCTGCTAGAAACGACCACAGCTACACCTCAAGCAGTACTCGCTGACACGGTGTATAAATCTGCAGCTATAGCGCCTGCTGCCGCAACTGCTGGCTCTACAGCATTGGCTATTGGCATCGTAGCCGCTGGCCCTATATTGGTCATAGCTGGTGGGGCCACAATCATAATCACAAATACAACACGGAATCGACGTCAGGATGCATGTCAACAGGCATACGGGCTAGCTCCTGCCGCCAGCACCGCAAGATGGTGGACACAACGTCCACCGATAAATGGTAATACAACAGTGCAGGCCGCCGCATTTAGGCTTGACGCAGGCTTCCCGACTGCTAGCGGCCAGCGAGCCAGTCGGCAAGCAGGAAGATGGGTTCGTCAGACTGTAGGAAGATCTACGGATCAGGCAGGGCACGTCATTGGAAAACAATTCGGCGGAAGTACTAGTTTCAATTCATCTCTCGATGGCAATATCTTTCCACAAGATACAACGATTAACATTGGCAGAATGAAAGGCTATGAAGTACGGCTTGCAAACAGGCATCGACGAGGAGAAGACGTATGCGCGTTAGTATCGTTAATCTATTCGTCACCTTCATCAACTCGCCCCGACCAAGTTCTATATCAAGCAATGGTCAGAACTCCTGGATCAGGTCTGTTCCTACCGCTCCCCGCCGAATTCTTCCCTAATCCGTAATGCTGGTTCTAGAGGGTATTGCAATGGAATGCGAAAGATCAATTCACGATTTAATCGAATCTGGAAGTATTGCCGAGCTGGGTGATATGCTACACCGTCAGCCGCGTTCAATTGAAGAGAAAGATGATCTCGATAATTATCCAATACATACCGCTTGCTGGGAAAAGCAAACGCAAGCGTTAGGCCTCTTGATTGAATCTGGAGCCGATGTAAATGCAAGAGGAGGTAGAGGAGATACGCCACTTCATCTAGCAGTAACTGAGGGCAATGCTATTAGCCTACCACTTGTATCAGAGCTTATTGCCAATGGAGCTAACCCTTTGATTAGAAATGACATCGGTCACACTGCTATTGATTGGGCAAAAATCCAGATGGATGATTGCCTTGCTGAAGTTCTAAACTTGATGAAGAATTCAGAATAAAAAGAAAATTATTGCGTGCTCTATCCCGATCTAAAGGATACGTGTAGCGGCTAGGAAGACTGTAATGAGGAATCGGTAGTGATTAAGCCTCGTCGGTCATACCGACAGCATCTCCTCCCCCCCTTTTGCCCGCCGCTTCCTCTTCACAACGACACCGAGTTCGTTGCTGCGTAGGGCTTACAGCTCGAAGTCGACAGCCTATTTCGATCATCTACCGGTGATGGTGCGGGTCTTCCGCAAAGCTAGGCCTCGGTTGGTTTGAATCACTTCCATCGTAGTGCCGAGAGATGTAATCGCCGAAGCGTTGATTGCTTATCGTCCCGTACTGCTCGTATCACAACACCGTCTGGACAAACCCGGCATAAGTCGCTCCGCCGACGAGGCTGTCCGTACTGCTGCCCTATGGGTTCTTCTTCGGGTGGGTGACCAGGATGGCCAAGCCCTGATCGAATGCGTGGCCCTTGAACCTCAGATTAATACGCATCGGGCAGAATCCAACGGAGCGACGGACTTAGGCTCGGCTAAATACAGGTGACCTGTAGCCTCGCATATGGTCAAGCCCAGTAACTTACCACGGTCAATTACAGGGTCGATGTCGGGCGAGAGATACACCGTCATACCACCCCGCGCCGATATCAGGGGACGGGACGCATACGCACTTACCGGCTCACCAACAAAAAAAAGACTCGCATTGCTGCAAGTCCTTTCATCAAAACGAATAGCGGGGACGGGTTTTGATTTGACTCGATCAAATCGAGTGGCTGTTTTTCAGTACCGGAATTGAGCCAGCTAAAGAGAAATACGCTTATGCGGTCTCGAATGAGATAAATGGCGTCGAATGACTAATTCAAAGCCAATAGCTTGAAGGGCTTCGATCATATCGACTTTTTCCTCCCATAGCCTCGGAGCCTAGATATTGCGTGATATCACCGTCGCCCTTGGGAGCAAATTCGTGTTTGATAGGCACACAGATGTTGCGCGATAAATATGAGCGTTAGTTTCGAAATAGTTCAGGCCGGCAGCCAATGATTCGGGCCAATATTGAGACTCTGTTGCAACACTGGAAGGAGCTGCTACGCTACTCGATATCTATTCCCCGCCTATGTGTCCTTAAGCAAGTGATTCATGCCTGTTTGTCCTTTTACTCACCAATACCGCCCTGTGTGGACCGGAAAACTCCTGGGCGTACTGCCAGCTTTGTCCATCGCCGGACCAGCTATTGCTCAGCCCGCTACACCAGGCGAAGCCGATTCTGAGCTGCGCCCATTGGGCGAGCTGCGTCCCACGCTGGAAGAATTTGGGATCGAGTTCGAGCTCGGCCTGACCAGCGTTTTTCAGCTTGCTTCGGAATCGCAGGGCGAGCGTGACTCGCTCGCGTCCTACAGCTATGACTTCGCTGGCCAGTGGACCTTGATCGACGACGCCACGGGTACCGGGGCAGTGGGATGGCTGGTCGAAGGTGGTCGGCCGCTATTCTCGGATCGCGACTCCGATCTTGGTGCCGACGTGGGTAGCGCCCTTGGGATCAACGACGACCTGGACAATACCGACATCGACCTGACCGAGTTCTGGTGGACCCACGAGTTGCTAGATGGCTCGCTCGCACTGACGCTCGGTAAAATCGATCAAACCGCATTCTTTGACGGTAACGCGATCGCGAACGACGAGACCGCTGCGTTTCTCGCTACGCCCTTGGTCAACTCTTCCGGCGTAGCTTTCCCGGATAACGGCCTGGGCTTCAACGCCACCTTTACCCCCAGCGACTTGTTTTACATCTCGGGCGGGCTTGTGGATTCGGATCCCGAAGGAGAACGCGTCTTCAGCAGCTTCAACGGCAACGAGCTCTTCGGTGCCATTGAAATTGGATTCACCCCTGTGATCGATGGTCTGGGGCAGGGTAACTACCGCGTCCTCGGTTGGACCACCCAACTGGCCGACGGTACCAGCGGCAGTGGATTCTCATTCAGCCTTGACCAGGAGATCGGGGGTGGCCTAGTTCCTTTTGCCCGCTATAGCCAGGGCGACGAAGACGTACTCGATTTCGAAGAATTCATTTCGGGTGGTATCGGCATGCAGGGCCTGGGCGGCCGGGAGGACGACCTGTTGGGGGTAGGTTTTGCTTGGGGAGATGCCGTGGGTGGCGGTGAAGAGACGCTTTTTGAGGCGTTTTACAACATCGCGGTCAACGAGTTCCTCACCGTCACACCTCACGTGCAGTACATCTACAACCCCCTCGGCAACCCGACCGAAGACGACGCCACGGTGGTCGGCTTCCGGTTGCAGGCGACTTACTAAGTTCAACCATCGCCATTCCTAATTCCATCGTAATTCACTTATAAAACCCCAGGATCATTGCCATGCTCCGAACTTCCCCCTTGATCGTCGCAACAACTCTCGGTCTAAGCGTACTCGGCGGCTGCGCCAGCCAGACCCCATCGGCCAGTACATCGATTCCAGCGGAGTCTAATGACCTGCAGCAGCAAGTCGTGGACACGTATGCCGAACAGGTCTACCAGCAGTACAGCGCCGCGTTAGCCGACGCCCTGAAGCTCCAGGCATCGATTGACACATTCCTGGCCGAGCCAAGCGACGCTAAGCTCGCTGAGGTGAAGCAGGCCTGGTTGGTTTCGCGTGAGAGCTACGGCCTGACCGAAGCCCACCGTTTCTACGGCGGCCCGATCGACGGTGTCGATGAAACCACCGGTGAAGAAGGTCCCGAGGGCCTGCTCAATAGCTGGCCGCTCAACGAAGCCGCCATCGACTACGTGGCTGGCAATCCGTCGGCGGGCATCATCAACCAGCCGGATGCGCCGCTGACCATCGAGGCCCTGGCCGAGGCCAACCAAGTGGTGGATGAAGCCGATGTGACTACGGGGTATCACGCAATCGAGTTTTTGCTGTGGGGCCAGGATTTCGCTGTCGACGGACCGGGTAGCCGCCCGGTGAGCGATTACGTGGACGGCCCGAATCATGAGCGTCGTAAGGTCTACCTAGCGAAAGTCACCACAAAGCTGATCAATGATCTGCAATTTCTCGTTGAGGCATGGGCCCCCGAAGCAGATAACTATCGTGCTACTTTCGTCGCTCAGCCCACTTCGCAAACGCTCAGTGATGTCTTGAGCGCTCAGGCAACGCTGGCGGGCTTTGAGTTGGCCAGCGAACGCATCGGCGTGCCGCTGGACTCGGGCGACCAGGAAGACGAGCACTCCTGCTTTGCTGACAACACCCACCGTGACTACGTGCAGAACGTTCAGGGTATCGTTGAGGTGTGGTTGGGCCCCGAGCAACCCGGCGGCCTGCAGTTGGTGGTTGCCCAGAGTGATCCGGCTGCCGCAGCCAAGGTCACCGATGCGCTAGGTCAAGCACTGGTTTACGCCAACATGATCGACAAGCTCGCACCAGTTGATGCAATGCTCGCGGGCGGGGCGGAGAATCCAGGGCGTCAGGCACTTGAGAGCCTGAGTAACCAGCTCATCGTGGCTGCCGAGGCCATGGTGGAGGCGGGCGAAGCCAGCGGGCTGGAAGTGGTCATCGGCGGAGAATAAGCTTTCGTCTATGGTTTCCCCGCGAACCTCCATTCCCTTGCTGAGAAACCGGCCGTCTCTTTGGCGTATCTACGGGTCAGTAGGGGGGTTGTTGTTGATGTTGGCGGCGGTGCTGCTGATCCCGATGCAGCCTGCCTCAAGCAGTGTCGGCAGAACAGAGGTGCGCTCGGGAGGCGCCTTGACGGTCGATGATGTGACGTCCAAAGCGTTTGGCCAGCACTCGCCCGAGCTGCCGGTTAGAGAGCTGCGGAGCTTCACCTTCGGCAATCGGTTGTTCAACACCAACTGGGTGACGGCCCCGGCATCGGTTCAGTCGCTCGATGGTCTAGGCCCGCTCTTTAATCGGGTCTCGTGTACTGGCTGCCATACCCGCGATGGCCGTGGACGAGCACCCGATGGTCCTGACGAGATGATGGTTTCGATGCTTGTGCGTTTGTCGGTCCCCGACCGAGACGGCGACAGCCAGCCCGACCCTCATCCTGTCTACGGCGGCCAGCTCAACGACCGTGCAGTCCTCGGCGTTGAGCCCGAGGGCCGAGCGGTGGTGACGTGGGAAGAGATCCACGGCCAGTACCCCGACGGTACGCCGTACAAGCTGCGTCGCCCGCACTATGAATTTGTCGATCTCGCCTACGGCCCGATGGGTGATGACGTCATGTTCTCTCCGCGGGTGGCCAATGCCGTATTTGGCCTCGGTCTGCTAGAAGCGGTTCCCGAAGAAACGCTTCTGGACCTGGCCGACCCCGACGATCTCGACGGCGATGGCATCTCGGGGAGAATCAACCGTGTCCTCGACGTCGAGACCGGGGAACTGGCCGTCGGGCGTTTCGGCTGGAAAGCCAATCAGCCCTCGCTTCGACAACAGGCCGCCGCCGCGATCGCCGGGGACATCGGCATCACCAACTCGCTATTCCCTCACGGCACTGCTACCCCCACGCAAGCCGCAGCCAGAGCTCAGCCCAACGGCAATGATGCCCATGGAACAGAGTTTTCCGACCACCAACTCGACAAGCTCACCTTCTACCTCCAACAACTTGCGGTCCCCGCCGCCCGCAACACCGACACGCCGGAATTCAAGCGTGGGGAAATGATGTTTGCGGCCGCCAACTGCACCGCCTGCCATGTCCCACAACTGACCACCGGACCTACGGCCGACCACCCGCTTTTGATCAATCAGACTTTCGCCGCCTACACAGATCTACTGCTGCACGACATGGGAGAAGAACTGGCAGACCACCGCCCCGATGGGCAAGCTACGGGTCGTCAATGGCGGACCCCGCCGCTCTGGGGGCTGGGCCTCCAGGAGCGTGTCAACGGCCACACTCAGTTGCTGCATGACGGTCGGGCTCGCAACGTCGAGGAAGCCATCCTTTGGCATCACGGCGAGGCCGACCAATCACGGCAATTCTTTATGTCTTTGCCCGCGGAAGATCGTGATGCACTATTGAATTTCCTGAACTCGATTTAAGCCGCATCGGTTTAAATCGCTTTTGCACTAACAACAAATGCCCAGAAGATTCGCTATCTCCGCCTCTAAGGCTAATTGGGTATCAAATGCAAAGATTTTTAAGAGTTTTTGGCCCATAATCTCAGGCTTACCAAGTGTGTGCCCTTGGGGACATGCTAAACAATACATCACCAATACCACTATGAGGATTGGGACACGCGGCACCATAATTAAAGTAACTCTACGAATCGTACGCATAGAGTTCTAAAATCAAGTGATTAGCGGTGTCTAGCCTTATATCACTGGAATGAAATTATTCATCCGGATAGATGATTTACATGAGCTATGGAGTGAGGCTTGGGTCATCGAAACTTTTTGCAAAGCTTGACCAAAGACGCATATCGTCCAAATCAGATGGAGTCATTGCGGCGAAGTGCCCATCCATAAAGCCGATCGCGGCAGAAGACGTATTTCGACCAACAGGTACGCCCATACCAAAAGAGTTTAGCAGCTCAATATCTTGGGCAGGCCCATGCAGAGGCCTTAGCGAAAGAGAGTGTGGCCAGAACTGTAACGGTATGTAACCGGAGCATCGAGTTGATTCCAAGATTAAGAAATACGTGCTTTGACTTTGCACGCTATAACGCAAAGTCTAGCAAGCTATTCGGCACATTAGTGAAATACGCTATTTCCGTAGAGTTATAATTAGTTGCTTTGTGCACCCTTCCATAACACATCACCACCACTCGCAATTTCTTCTTCGTTCATAAGCGAAGCATGGCCATCCAATTTGGC